>NZ_KV827296.1:0-31508 GCF_001836065.1 Corynebacterium sp. HMSC035E02 | reverse complement strand
CGCTACGCACCCCGAAACCGGAAGAGCCGGTTTACCCGCACGCTTGAGCAGCTAGGTTCTTCTTTCGTCGGTTTAGACGCCGGTCGTATCGCGCTCGCAGAAACTGAGCTCATCACGGATGCTCCTTCCCTGCCAGAACCCACTACTCCGCGCCCAGGCGATGGTTCGGGAAATGTAGAGCTGCGTAATGTCACGTTTGGATACGGCGATAAACCAGTATTGGTAGATGTCACTTTCCATGCTCGATCAGGCACCGTTACCGCCATTGTCGGTCCTTCTGGCTCCGGAAAGACCACAATTGCGCGCCTTATTTCGCGATTCTGGGATGTAGATTCCGGGGCGGTGATGGTTGACGGCGTAGATATCCGCGAGCTTGGAACCGAACAGTTAATGTCCAGACTGTCCATGGTCTTTCAGGACGTCTACCTCTTCGACGACTCGTTAATCGCTAATATCCGCGTTGGTCGTCCCGACGCCTCCGATGAGGAAGTCTTCCGCGCAGCTGATCTTTCAGGCGTGACTTCTATTGCCAACCGCCTAGGGTGGCATACTCCTGTTGGTGAAGGCGGGCGGCTTCTATCCGGTGGTGAACGCCAGCGCGTATCTGTAGCTCGCGCGCTTCTCAAGCAAGCGCCGATTGTACTCTTTGATGAGGCTACCTCCGCGCTCGATGCAGAGAATGAGGCAAACATTCTTGCTGCGATGGACGAGCTACGGGAGCAATCTACTTTTATTGTCATCGCCCATAAGCTGGATACAATCAAATCTGCTGATCAAATCGTAGTCTTGGATGAACACGGGCAAGTCAGCCAGCTGGGCACGCATTCTGAGCTTTCCGATGTCCCCGGTATCTACCGTCACTTCTGGCAGCAACGCAAAGCAGCACGCGGGTGGAAAATCAGTTCGGGACGCGATTAACGCGGGCACCGAGATCGGCGTTGTTTGCGGGGGCACCCTTCTCTCCCCCCCGCAGCACGGAGCACCCTAAGTGCACCGACAAAGCTCAGAGCGAAGAATGCGGTAGCGGCTACGAGCGACCACTGCGCGGCGTTGGCCATGCCTTCGCCAGTTTGTTGTTCATGATGGTTCTCCTTAATCTTCAGTTCCTTGCGCACGGGCAAGCACATGCTGCCCTAGCGATTTCGGGCCCACGAAGCACTGTGAAGCCGAATCAGTCAAGCGACCTTTCTAACAAATAGAGGCCGCCGCGAAACGTGCCAACACAATAGATAACCCCCGCCTCAATGTGAGTCGGGGGACGGAGGTTCGTGGGCTGAGCGCTAGTTCAGGCCCGGAATCTTCGGCAGCGGAGGCTGCGGGATGTTCAGGCCAAAGACGCGGTTGATGGTGGGGATGAGGCCATAGGCCGCGCCGCCGAGGACTGCGATGACAGCGACGATGGGCAGGATGACCTTCGCACCACGGCTGGAGCCGGCGAAGAAGGCCTGGCCCATGTCGTCGATGGAAGGTTCATTCGTGTCGGTTGGATCCGTCGGCTGGGACGGCGTGTTGTCGTCCTCGGACGGGTCCTTCTGGACGGCCGGGCGGGCGGTGAGCCACTCGTCGGAATCCAGAACGCCCTGGGTCAGGCGAGTCTCACCAATCCAGCCGTACCACGGGTCCTGCGGCTTGCGGTTATCAAAGCCAGCGCCCATGACCCACTGCAAATCGCGCGGGAGGAGGCCCTCAGCACCCTTGGCATTGCGCAGGATCGGTGCACCGTTGATGAACATCTCCACGGTGTCGGAATCCGGCTTGTTCACCACGGCGATGTGCATCCACTCATCGGTGGGCACCTCGTGGGACCACACGGTCGAGCCTTCGCCTTCCTTGGGCTCCGCCCACCAGCGCAGCTCACGCAGGTTGGAGATGCCGAACATGACGGTGGGGTCGGTGTCCTCGGAGCCGTCGACAAGCTCAGCGATGCTGGAGTCGCGGGAGAGCGCACTGCCCCAGCCGTGCTCAGAGCCGTTGAAATCCTTCGGAATCTTCACAAAGGACTCGAAGGTGTAGCCCGCGGAAGTATCGACCTTGTTGATCTCAGCGCCTTCCTTGGAACGGAACTCCGCCATCGCGGCCTTGCCGGCTGGGTCGGACCAGTAGAGGGAACCAGAATCAGAAGACAGCGGGTGGTGATCCTTGGTGTAGGTGATGCGCTCACCCGTGTTGGAAGGACCACCCTCGCGAACGAGGTCACCGGCACCGTCGGAACCGAAGGCATCCGGAATGATTGCGCCTTCGGTGGCCACGTCGCCGTCGCTAAGCTGCGCGCCGTCCTTGTCCTTGGTCTGGCCTGGGCGCCAGTGGAAGACGGTCTTGTCGGACTTCACGAAGTCGTTCGGGCCCTCCGGAAGCTGGTCCTGCGGAATGGTGTACGGGGTGTAGCCTTCCTCAACGATGTCGCGGGCCTTCTGGCCAAGGTCCGGGTCATTCTCATCGCCGATGGACCAGTCTGGGGCGAAGTCAGCGAAGCGCTCCTTGAAGTTCAGCGGCACGTGGTAGCTATCGCCCTTGCCATCGAGGATGAGCTTGTCGAACTGCGTGAGCTCCTTTGCCGGCTTCTGCGCGACCCACGGGGACAGGGCGGTCATCTCCAGCTCGTTGCCGGAGAGGTCGAACTCAAGCACGCCGAGCAGGCCGTTACCGCCCTGGTATGCCATCTGGTAGTCCTGCAGGATACCAATGACATCGTGGCCAGCATCGTTCTTATCCACGCGGTAGCCCGCGCCGTGGTGGTGGCCGCCCATGGTGAGGAAAATCTGGTCATTCTTCTTAATGAACTTGTCCCACAGCCCCTGGCCGTAGTCATCGGAGTAGAAGACCTCGCCGGCGCCATCGATGTTGAGAACCTCGTGGCTGGTGAGGATGACCGGCAGGTCCGGGTGGGCATCGAGAACACCCTGGGCCCAGTCCAGGGCCTCATCGTCCGCGCGCCAGGCCAGCGCCAGGACCAAGTACTTCTGACCCTCGGCCTCAAAAATGTGGTACTCAGAGTCGTTGTTGACCGCAGTGTGGCGTTCTTGGAAGGTTTCCGGGTTGGCGGTCTTGGCGCGCTCGGCGCTGAAGTAGTCGTTGTACGGGTGCGCTGACTTATCCTCAATCATGTCGTGGTTGCCCGGCAGGATGGAGTAGTTCAGGTCGGAACCGTCGAGGACCTTCATGGCCTCATCGGCAACCTTCCACTCGCCGTCGACGTCCGGCTGGTCCACCACGTCACCAAGGTGCGTAGCGAAGTCCATGTTGAGCGCTTCCTGGTTCTTCACCAACCACTCGACCTGCGCCTTAAAAGGCTCGCTGCCGTAGCGCGCCTGGGCCAAGTTGCCGGTCTCCGGGGTGGAGTAACGGGAGTAGAACTGCGTATCCGGCAGCACGCCGATGCTAAAACGCGAGCCCAGGCCTTCTGAAGGTTCGGCAGCAGAGGCAGAGACGACGAGGAACGTACCGGCCACCGAGGCGGTGACCAGGGTGCCGAGCACGCGGCGAGCAGTCATAGATCTTCCTATCTAAACGAGGTAGTGAGGTTGTTCCATGGTTTAAGCCATGGAACAACCGACAGAGACAAGGAAAGATTATGGCCCGGAGTTTGCGACCGCGTGACCACAATGTGAATTTCCTTTTAAATGACTACCCGCCTTTTAGCTTCCTCATGGCATTGCCATCTACTTCCGCAGGCTCCTGCCTGCGCTCGTCTGCCTTAAGAGGTGTGGTACACCGGCGCCAGTTCGTAGACCGGAGTATCCATCCCCTCATAGCGCGCCTTAAGCTGAAGCGCTAGGTAGCGCGAATAATGGCGCGATTGGTGCAGGTTACCGCCGTGGAACCACAGCTGCGGAACCTGCGTGGGCTTCCACATGTTGCGCAGCTCGCCCTCCCACGGACCCGGATCCTTGGTGGTATCCGAGCCCAAGCCCCAACACTTGCCCACGGTGTCGGCGACTTCCTTGGAGATCAACTGCTCGGCCCAGCCGTTCATGGAACCATATCCAGTGGCCAGCACGATGACATCGGCGGGTAGTTCGGTGCCGTCCGTCAGCACCACGGATTTCTCCTTCACCTCAGCGATGGACACACCAGATTTCACCGGAATGGAGCCATCAATGACCAGCTCACTGGCACCAACATTGATGTAATAGCCCGAGCCACGGCGCAGGTATTTCAGGTAAAGGCCCGAGCCGTCATCGCCAAAGTCATTCTGGAAGCCGGCCTTCTCCAAACCGTCATAAAAGTCTTTATCGGCCTCACGGATGCCATCGAAGACTTCACGGTGGACGTCGGGAAGCACGGCGTAGGGCCAGGACGCAAAGAGGAGGTCCGCTTTATCTGTGTCCACACCGGCCTCCACGGCTTCTTCCGAGTAGAGCGGGCCGAAGACATCTTTCATCAGGGTATCCGACTGCACGATGTGCGTCGACGAACGCTGAATCATGACTGGCCGCGCGCCGTGCGCGTAGAGGTCCGCGGCGATGTCGTGAGCAGAGTTGTTCGCGCCCAGCACAATGACATCCTTGCCCTCATCGCCCGCACCACCCGGATGCTCCGAGGAGTGCCGGATTTCCCCGGCGAAGTTCTCTTGTCCCTCCAAGTGCGGACGATTCGGAACTCCGGACATACCCGTGGCCAAAACCAGCTGCGTGGGCTCCAGAAGAATCTCTTCTCCGTCCTTGCGAACGGTGACCTTCCACGTGCCGCTGGACTCATCGAAGGAGGCCTTCACGCACTCACTATTGGTCCAGTAATCCAAGTCCATGATGCCCACGTAGTGCTCCAACCAATCCCCCATTTTGTCTTTCGGGGTGAACACCGGCCAGTCATCCGGGAAGGGGAGGTACGGCAGGTGGTCGTACCACACTGGATCGTGCAAGCACAGGGAGTGGTAGCGGCCGCGCCACTGGTCGCCGGGGCGGCCTGCCTTATCGACGATGAGCGTGGGAACACCTTGGCGCTTCAAGCGAGCCCCGAGCGCGATACCGCCCTGGCCACCACCGATGATGAGGACGTAAGGCTGTTCCGTATGCCCCAGTGCCGCACGGCGTTCTTCCCGCAAATCTGCCCAGTTCTTAGCGTCCTTGATCACCTTATGCTCCGTGCCCAGCGGGCGGCGGCGCCCCTTAGGCTCCGGGAAATTCTTCAATTCGCGCGCGGAGGTGAGGAAGGTCCAAGCCTTGTCTCCCCGGAGGCGAACAATTGCCGTGACATAGAAGTTCGCAGACTCACAAGTGAAGTGGACCCGCGTCACGCCATTGCCTTCGTCCTCCACCTCTGTTATCTCCGGGTTGTCGAGCGCAGCGTCAGTGCCGGCAATCATCGCGGCGATGGCTTCCGAACCTTCGGCGGTGTGCAGGTTCCACGTCACCGCGGCAAGATCCCGCCAGAAGCCCCCGGGTTCAAAGACTTCCTCCACGTCCGCTGCCGTCGGTGCTTCACGGTCAGTGAGGTGGACGAGCTTGTCAAGCCAGCCTTTAATTTCCGCAGTCGTCATAGCCACAACTCCTTCATCAAGGGAAACAATTTCTCCCATTCCTACCCCCACAGCGAGATGCACATCACACCCTCTCCCCCGCGTGACAATTTTGTAAAGGGAGAATTTTAAAAGTTCCGCAGCATGACGCATGCGGTGTGGCAACCTGCAAAGCCCTCGCCCCTACCCCTGTTTCCGCCGCTAGGATGAACGCTCATGAGCAACATCACTAAGAAGTACAACGTCGATGTCACCCGCGTCGATACCGGCCACTACCGCGCCACGAACGCGGCGGGCGCCAGCCTCGAGTTCGGCTCGGGCGAAGGACTACTGAGTCCTGTTGAGCTGCTCCTCGCCGCCGTGGCGGGCTGCTCAGCCGTGGACGTCGACGTAGTTACCTCCCGACGTACGGAGCCGGAGGTTTTCGACATCCAGGTGGAAGGCACCCGCGTCGACGAAGACGGCGCCTCAAGGCTTAGCGACGTCGACGTGAAATTCTCCCTCCGCTTTCCCGATACCGACGCCGGGCGCCAAGCCCAGTCCATGGTGGAGCGCCTCGTGCGCATCTCCCAAGAAAAGGACTGCACCGTATCCCGCACGGTGGAAAACCCCACTAACGTCACTTTCCGCACGACAGAGTCTTAAGCACCTTTAGACAAAGGGATTGTCGTCGCACCCAGCAAATGCTACCCCTGGTGCAATTTTCAACCATTGTGACTAAAGTGATTGCGGAAACTTTCTTCTTCACCGCCTCCCAAGGAGAATTCACACCATGTCCTTGTCCCGTCGTTCCCTGTTCAAGGCCGGTGCCCTCACGCTGGCCGCCGGTGCCATCGGTAGCCAGGCGCCCGCTGCTCTCGCCGTGGGCCCAGCTTTGGGCACCATCATCGACTTCTCTGCCGGTGTTCCTTCCGCCCGCGCCATCAAGGCAGCCGGCCACCTCGGCGCCATCCGCTACGTATCCCAACGCCGCCCCGGCGCCGAATGGATGAAGGGCAAGCCTGTCACCCTGGCGGAGACCAAGGCCAACGCAGCGGCAGGCCTCAAGACCGCTTCCATCTACCAGTTTGGCCGCGCGGAAACTGCGGACTGGCTCAACGGCGCTGCGGGCGCCGCAGTCCATGCGCCGCAGGCCATCGCCATCCACAAGGCTGCGGGCGGGCCGACCGGGCGCCCCATCTACATTGCCATCGATGACAATCCCACCCGCGCCCAGTACGAGAACCAGATCCGCCCCTACCTCAAGGCCTTCTCCGCAGCGCTGAGCGCCGCGGGCTACCAGACTGGCGTGTATGGCAACTACAACGTCATCGACTGGTGTGTTGCCGACCGCATCGGCCAGTTCTACTGGATGCACGACTGGGGCTCTGGCGGAAAGCTCCACCCGCGCACCACCATCCACCAGAAGGCCAAGAATCAAGCCACTATCGACGGCATTACGTGCGATATCAACACCGTATATGCCAACGACTGGGGCCAGTGGACCCCGGGCGATGGTGCTGTGGAGCCGCCAAAGGTCAAGGACATCCCGGCAGTGCCTGACGACATCCCGTTGCCCAATGTTTCCCTGCCGGATCCCACCGGGCGCGGCTCCAGCGTCAGCGGCGATGGCATCACCATCGCCGGCTCCTCCATTAGCAATGACCAGGTGCGCGGCGCGGTGGATATCCTCAACACCGTGCGCAAATCCATGAGCTAATCAACACGCGGCGGCGCTGGTCTCTACCGCGCCGCCGTTGTCTTCGCCGCCGAAGAAGACGGCGTGGAGGACGACGACGTGGTCGATGACGCCGGTTCCGGCGACTCTGTGGACGCCGCTGGCTTTGAGATGCTGGAGGGGGCAGCGGTAGACGTCGTCAAGCGCGTGGTGCTAGCGCCGGGATGGGCCAGCGCCTCTTTGTTCAAGTTGTTTCCCTTCACGAGGTTCTTACCCGTGATTTCCTTGCGCACGTAGGACGTGAGCTCCTCGGCTGAGCCCTCGATGGAGGCAGCCACAACAAAATTCTCTCCAAACGACACCGAGGAATGGCGGTCCTTACTGTCGGACCAACCCCACTTGGAGCCCACGACGTCACTGAGCTTCGCGGTGCCATAGTTTTGCTGGTAGCCATCGGCTGAGACGGCATCGGCGTGGGACATCGCCACCAAAACTGGGTGCGTCGGATCATCTTCCAAGAGCTGAACGATGAAGCGCACCACGTCATAGGTGGAGGTCATCGAGTGACCCCAATCCTCCCCCGCTGACGTAGAGTCCAGCCCATATTCCTTGGCGATTGCATCGATGGACCGCGGGTACTTCTCAAAGAGCTTCCCGGCGCTCTCATCCGAAGAATCAGCAATCATGTCCAACGCTAGGTACTTGTCTTCGAAGGAACCGTGCTCCAGCACGTAGGCGGCGATGTAGAGCTTGATCAGGCTGAGCGCATAGCGCGGCTGGTGCTCGGTGGGCGAGCCCATGTGCATGCCTGTCTCAATGCGGTAGTACGTGATTGACTTCTCGTCATCCCCCTTAAGGAATTGCCCCACGGTGTCCCCTACCGCCGCGAGCTGTGGATCGCCCTTCTTATGCGCGATGGGGCCGGGAGTAGCCGTGCTGGTGTGCGTTGGGCGCCCCACCGTGGAGTCTTCTTCATTCGCAGGCGAGCACGCGACAAGGGCCGTGGCACCGAGCACGCACGCCAGAAGGGCGGCACCAGCACGCGCTGGTACCGCCCTATAACGAGGCTGCGGGTAAAACACGAGGTTAGAGTCTACCCGCTACCGTTTGGAATGTAGTGCTTGAGGTGGCGCTTAGTGGTCCACCGGAGCCTCCACGCCCACACCGGTCAGGGAGCGAACCTCCATCTCGGCGGACAGCTCTTCCAGGTTGTCCGGCGGGGTCATGATGGACACGATCCAACCGGCGAAGAAGGCCAGCGGGATGGTCACGAGGCCCGGAGAGGACAGCGGGAAGATGGACCAGTCGGCGTTCGGAAACATCGAGGTCGGGGTACCGGAGACCGCCGGAGACAGGAAGATGAGCACCAGGCAGGAGATAACACCGGTGTACATCGACGCCACGGCACCTGCGGTGTTGAATCGACGCCAGTACAGGGAGTACAGGATGGTCGGCAGGTTGGCGGAAGCAGCCACGGCAAAGGCCAGGGACACCAGGAAGGCAACGTTCTGGGTCATGGCCAGAATGCCCAGGATGATGGAGACAATGCCCAGGACGACCACGGTGATCTGGGAGACGCGGACCTGCTCAGCCTCAGTGGATTCACCGTTGCGGATGACGGAGTGGTAGATATCGTGCGCGATGGAGGCCGACGCAGTGATGGCCAGGCCAGCAACAACAGCCAGAACGGTAGCGAAGGCCACCGCGGAGATGACCGCCATGAAGATGGAGCCACCGATCTCCAGCGCCAGCAGCGGGGCCGCGGAGTTCGCACCGCCCGGTGCGGCGAGGATGCGGTCCGGACCAACGAGGGCGGCAGCGCCGTAGCCCAGCACCAGGGTCATGAGGTAGAAAGCACCAATGATGACGATGGCCCAGGTAACGGAGCGGCGAGCCTCGGTCGCGGTCGGCACCGTGTAGAAGCGCATGAGAACGTGCGGCAGACCACCGACACCCAGCACGAGGGCAATACCCAGGGAGATGAAGTCAAGCTTGGTGGTGAGGTTCTTGCCGTACTTCAGGCCCGGCTCCATGATCTGGGAGGCCTCGTAACCCTTCTCCTGGATAGCAGCGGAGTTGGCGTGCATATCAATTGCCTGGGTGAAGAGCGTGCTGAAGCCACCCTTCAGCATGACGAAGGTCAGGATGCACATGATAACCACGCCGGTGACCAAAAGCACGGCCTTGATCATCTGCACGTAGGTCGTACCCTTCATGCCACCAACGAGGACGTAGACGATCATGAGGATGCCCACGATGCCCACGACGACGGCCTGCCACTTGAACTCGTGAATATCCAGCAGCACGGCCACCAGGGAACCGGCACCGGCCATCTGGGCGATGAGGTAGAACAGCGAGACGAACAGAGTGGAAATCGCCGCCGCCACGCGCACTGGACGCTGCTTGAGACGGAAGGACAGCACGTCCGCCATGGTGAAGCGGCCCACGTTACGCATCGGCTCGGCGACGAGCATCAGCGCAACGAGCCAAGCAACGAAGAAGCCGACCGAGTAAAGGAAGCCATCGTAGCCGTTGAGGGCGACAGCACCGACGATGCCCAAGAAGGACGCGGCGGACAGGTAGTCACCGGAGATAGCCAAGCCATTCTGGCGGCCGGAGAAGCTTCCGCCACCGGTATAAAAGTCAGAGGCTTCCTTCGTGGATTTACCAGCACGAAGCACCACGTACATGGTGACAACAAGGAACGCCGCGAAGACTGAAATATTGAGAATCGGATTGCCGGCGGAGGATTCCGCTGCGGCCAAAGTAATGGTCTGCATTGTTTAGCCCTCCAGTTCCTGGCGAATAGCCGCCGCCTGCGGCTCGATGTTCTTATTGGCGTAATTGACGTAGATATACGTGATGATAAAGGTGGTCAGGAACTGAGCCAAGCCGAAGATAAGGCCGACGTTCCAACCGCCGCCAAGCTCGATGGCCATGAAGTCGGGCGCAAAAACTGCGGCCAGCACGTAGAGGACGTACCACACAAAGAACGCCACAGTCATGGGGAAGGTGAACTTGCGGTATGTGCCGCGCAGCTTCGCAAACTGCGAGCTATCGCGCATCTCGACGAACTCTTGCGGCGTCGGTTCGCGGCGCGAGTCAATCGAAGCAGGTGCGTCAGTCATGTCGCTCTCCTTACAAGGGGAATCTTTTCTCCACAAACCGCGGTGAGAGACTAACTACAGTGTCTTCAGTCACGTTTTGCCTTGCCCAGTAAGTTACCTAACCTCTCTTGCAAGGTTGTAAATCCTGCCAAGAAAAGTTAATAACGCACACTTTTATTACCCCCTACCACCGCGATGACATGGGATTTCTATCGCGTTGCCAACACCCCCACAGGAAACTCCAAACAGTGAATCTAATTTAGCAAAGCGAAACTTCGCAGCCATTGTGCAGATCTTCGCCCCCTGCGGCACCCCTCAGAGCACCCTCACCCCCTTGCATGCCCACTGCCAGAAGGCACAACAAAACCCGCCTTCCCCGCTCCGCCCCTCCCCTATTTATCCCTATTTATAAGGAATAAGAAAAATATGGTGAAGGAGAAGCAAAGCGTGGAAGGCGGGTTCTATCGCTCGCGCTGGGACTGTGCCCGGCTATTTAAGCGCCAGGGAACTCACGCGGATCCTTAAACATGCGGCCAAAACCTTCCTGACCGTCGAGCGCATCGAGTGCGGCAACATCCTCTGGTACAAGCTCCACCTCCGCGGCCGCGAAGTTCTCCGCTAGGCGCTCTCGGCGGCTGGACTTCGGGATGACGGAAATGCCCTTGCTCAACAGGTACGCCAGCACAGCCTGGCCCGGGGTGATGTCGTGCTTCTCAGCGACGGCGATGACCTCGGGATTATTGAGGATCACACCGCGCGCCAGCGGGGACCACGCCTCCGTCACGATTCCGTGGTTGTCGTGGAACTGACGCAGCTCCGGCTGAGTAAAGCCCGGGTGCAACTCCACCTGGTTGAGGACCGGAACGATACCCGTCTCATCGATCAGAGTCTGCAGGGTCTCCTCGTAGAAATTAGCCACGCCAATCGACGCGATCTGCCCCATGCCCTGCATGCGGGCAATCTCCTCGAAGGTCTCCACGTACAGCCCGCCCTGCGGCCAGGGCCAATGGATGAGGTAGAGGTCGAGGTAATCCAGCTGCAGCTTGTCCAGGGATGTACGGAAGGCCTGGCCTACCTTGTCTTTACCGTGGTGATCGTGCCAAACCTTGCTGGTAATAAAGAGCTCATCGCGGGTGACGTCGCCAGCCTTCATGGCGTCATGCAACGCCTGGCCCAGCTCTTCTTCGTTCTCGTAGAGGGTAGCGGTGTCGAAGTGGCGGTAGCCCAGCTCGATTGCTTCACGCACGGAGCGGACGAGATCCTCCCCGCGCAGCTTGTAGGTTCCAAGCCCCAGCAGGGGCATCTCGCGGTCATCATTGAACGTGGTTTGTGGGACACTCATGACTTCCATTGTGCCGCACTCCCGCGCGCTGTGGGGCAAGATTCTGGCATCGCTACTCGCACGGACAGCCCTTAACGCGCCAAAGCCCTGACCGACTGCGCACAAGGCGCGGCGCTCAGGACGGTCAGGGCGTCGACAGCCCGAAGGACAGAGGCAATCCCTTCATTCCTTTAGGCTTTGGATTTAGGCACGAATGAGGTCGATAACGAAGGTCAACGTGCGGCCGGACAGCGGGTGTGCACCACCGGCGGGGCCATAGGCCTTCTCCGGCGGGATGACCAGCTTGCGGCGACCGCCCACCTTCATGCCCGGGATGCCCTCTTGCCAGCCGGCGATGAGGCCGGTCAGCGGGAACTCGATCGACTGACCACGACCCCACGAAGAGTCGAACTCCTGGTTCGTCTCATAGTCGACACCTACGTAGTGGACCTCAACGAAGCCGCCCGGCTGGGCTTCGGCGCCGTCACCCACCACGATGTCTTCGATGACAAGGTCCTGGGGAGCAGGCTCCGTTGCCGGCTCAATTACGGGCTTTTCCATTGGGGATTATCCTCCTTGGACTGTTTTCTTCTTTGCTGGCCGCATACACGTGGGCCGAGCCACAACACTCCCCAGTATAAGGGGAGATGTGGGGCTCGGCCCTAGAAATGCAGCGTATGGGCTATTGTTTAGCGCTCGCTGCGCGGGGTGACCTTGCGCAGGGTCTCGCCGGTGTAGATCTGGCGCGGGCGGTTGATCTTGGTGTTGAGCTCAAGCTGCTCACGGTACTGAGCAATCCAGCCCGGCAGGCGGCCGATGGCGAAGAGGACGGTGAAGAAGTCCGTCGGGAAGCCCATGGCGCGGTAAATGAGGCCGGTGTAGAAGTCCACGTTCGGGTAGAGCTTGCGGGAGACGAAGTAGTCGTCGTTCAGCGCAATCTCCTCGAGCTTCATGGCCAGGTCCAGCATCGGGTCGCCGCCCAGGTGATCGATGATCTCGTGTGCGGTGTCCTTGACGATTGCCGCGCGCGGGTCGTAGTTCTTGTACACGCGGTGGCCGAAGCCCATGAGGCGAACGCCCTTTTCCTTGTTCTTCACGCGGTTCATGAAGTCGGTGGCGTCGCCGTCGTGGTTGTTCTGGATATCCTCAAGCATCTCCAGAACGGCCTGGTTCGCGCCGCCGTGCAGCGGGCCGGACAGGGCGTTGATACCACCGGCGATGGCGACGAACAGGTTGGCCTGCGCGGAGCCAATCATGCGAACGGTGGAGGTGGAGCAGTTCTGCTCGTGGTCAGCGTGCAGGATAAGGAGCTTATCCAGAGCCTTGGCCACGATCGGGTCGACCTCATACTCCTCAGTCGGGTAACCGAACATCATGCGCAGGAAGTTCTCGCGAGCGTTCAGCTTGTTATCCGGGTACATGTAGGGCTTGCCCTGGGATGCACGGTAAGCGTAAGCGGCCAGCATCGGCACCTTGGCCAGCAGGCGGACGGTTGCCTTATCCAGCTGCTTCTCATCCAGCGGGTTGAGCTGATCCTGGTAGTAAGCGGAGAGAATGTTAACGGAAGAGGCAAGAACGGCCATCGGGTGCGCGTCGCGCGGGAAGATATTGAAGGCGGCCTTAAAATCCTCATCCAGCAGGGTGTGGTGACGGATATCAGTGTTGAACTTCGACAGCTCGTCCTCGGTCGGCAGGTGTCCCTTAATCAACAGGTAGGACACCTCGTTAAAGGTGGCGTTCTCAGCGAGATCCGCGATGTCGTAGCCACGGTGACGGAGGATGCCT
Organism: Corynebacterium sp. HMSC035E02; assembly: GCF_001836065.1. Lineage (NCBI taxonomy): Bacteria > Bacillati > Actinomycetota > Actinomycetes > Mycobacteriales > Corynebacteriaceae > Corynebacterium > Corynebacterium sp. HMSC035E02. Next base: position 18,180 of record NZ_KV827296.1, on the reverse strand, counting down.
TCCTCACCGTTAATAAAGGTGATCTTGGACTCGGTGGAACCAGTAGCCGCATAACCCGGGTCGAAGGTAACGAGGCCGGTCTCGTTACGGAGCTTGCCGATATCGAAGCCGGAGTCACCCTCCGTGGACTGCTTAATGTCCATCTCGTACTCGCCACCGGGGTACTGCAGTACAACCTTGTTGTTTTCAGATGCCACGTGTTTTCCTTTCCTCAATGTTCAACGCCGGCCAAGGCCGGCGCAACAAGACTAAACCTCTTCACACTTTAGCAAAACTTGTGACTCTGCCAACATTGGCAATCCTGGCAAAGTATCTAGTGCGCGAACGAAACTAGGCTACACTGCCCACATGAGCAACTCAGAACTCGTCCTGCCAGCAGATCTCCTCCCTACCGACGGCCGCTTCGGCTGCGGGCCGTCCAAGGTCCGTCCCGCCCAAATTGAGGCAATCACCGCCGGTGCTGACACCATCATTGGAACTTCGCACCGCAAGCCAGCCGTCAAGAATCTCGTCGGCTCCATCCGTGAGGGGCTCTCCGAGTTGTTCGCGCTGCCAGAGGGCTATGAAATTGTCCTCTCCCTGGGCGGCGCTACCGCCTTCTGGGACGCCGCAACCTTCGGCCTGATTGAGAAGAAATCAGCGCACCTAAGCTTCGGCGAATTCTCCTCTAAATTTGCTAAAGCCGCTGCCGGAGCCCCCTGGCTCGACGCCCCGCTCGTCACCGAAGCCGAGGTTGGCACCGCCCCAGACCCGAAGGCTGCCGACGCCGAGGGCGCCGACATCATCGCCTGGGCCCACAACGAAACCTCCACCGGCGCTATGGTTCCGGTAGCCCGCCCCAACCCCGATAACGCAGAGCAGCTTGTTGTCATCGACGCCACCTCGGGCGCCGGCGGCCTGCCAGTCAACATGTCCGATGCTGACGTCTACTACTTCTCACCCCAGAAGTGCTTTGCCTCCGACGGCGGCCTGTGGCTGGCTGCTATGTCCCCGGCAGCCCTGGAACGCATCGAGAAGATCAACTCCTCCGATCGCTTCATCCCGGCTTTCCTCAACCTGCAGACTGCGGTAGACAACTCCCGCAAGAACCAGACCTACAACACTCCGGCCGTCGCCACGCTCCTCATGCTGGAGGACCAGGTGAAGTGGATGAACGCCAACGGCGGTCTCGACGGCATGGTCAAGCGCACCACGGAGAACTCCTCCATCCTGTACAACTGGGCAGAATCCCGCCCGGAGGCCACCCCCTTCGTGGCCGAACCTGCCGCACGATCCCTCGTGGTGGGCACCATCGACTTCGAGGACAGCGTCGATGCCGCCGCTATCGCCGCCACGCTGCGCGCCAACGGCATTCTCGACGTCGAGCCCTACCGCAAGCTCGGCCGCAACCAGCTGCGCGTGGGCCTGTTCCCGGCGATCGATTCGGCGGACGTCACCAAGCTCACCAAGGCTATCGATTACGTCCTAGACAACCGTTAGGATTCGCTCGAAACCCATTAGGCCGCACAACAACATTTGTTGCAATTATTTGTTGCCGCGTACAACATGCCCCGCGCTCTTGCCAGAGTTCGGGGCATGTTCTGGGTAAAGTGGACTTCATCACATGTCCGCTACCAGGCTAAGGAGCGCCCACCATGCGCGAGATTTTCCTCGCACCCAGCGACTCAACTGACACCTCGCTCGTCCTCCGGGCCGAGGATGGTGAGGAGTTCTTCCTCGAGGTCACCGACGAGCTTCGCGAGCTTCTCGCTCCCGCCGATTCTGCTGATTCCACCGAGCCCGCTTCCGAGAACGAGGGGGCGGAGCAGGACGCAGAAAGCACCGACGAGGAGGCAAGCGACTCCTCCCCCGCCTCCGCGCAGCAAGACCACTCCACCGGGCTGCGCACCGTCATGCCTGCCTCTGGTGGCTCGCCTTCTTCCCCACAGAGCCAGCCCGCACCGCAGGCACAAGAAATCCGCCTGCGCCCCAACGAGATTCAAGCCCGCATCCGCGCCGGTGCTTCCGCTGCGGAGATCGCCGAGGAGCTCGAGGTTCCAGAATCCCGCATCGAACCTTTCGCGCACCCGGTGCTGCTGGAGCGGGCGCGCATCGCGGACGTCGCCAAGCAGGCCCACCCCATCCGCGAAGATGGCCCAGCCAAGCTCACGCTGTGGGAGATCCTGGCCACCGCTTTTGCCGCGCGCGGGCACTCCCTGTCGGAGGCGACGTGGGACGCCTACCGCCACCAAGGCGAACCGTGGATCCTGCGCATCACGTGGAAGACTGGGCTGTCCGCCAACGAAGCGGAGTGGACCTTTAAGCAGACCATGTCCTCCCCGGCCACGGTGGAGGCACGCAACTCTGTGGCCGCAGACCTCACCGACCCGGACTTCGTGCAACCGGTGCGTTCGCTGACCTCCGTGGGCCGCGGCGAGCGCTACGACGAAGCCATCGACGGGCGGGAATACGCCGAGGGCCGCGAGGTCAACGAAGCCGCACGCGCCGGTACCCCTGGCGTGACGGAGCTGTCCTCCTACACCGGCGGCGATGACGCCAATAACGAGGCAGACGCCGGCGCGTACGCCGAGCCTTCCGTTCTTCCCTCCCCGCACGGTGGGGAGCACCCCGCCGAGAGCGCAGCCGATGCCGACACGGCCTCGTCTAACGAGGAGGCCACACAGCAGACGGATGAGAAGGACACCGGGGTGGACGAGGACTTCCTCCAGAACCCGGATCCGGAACCTAAGCCCACCAAGCGCCGCCGCAAGGCCGTCACCCCGCACTGGGAGGATGTGTTGCTCGGCGTTCGTTCCTCCACTAAGCGCCCCCGCGAGTAGCCTGCCGTGGATACTCAAAGCGCCGTTCTCACTCTCTGGTACGTCACCGCCGCCGACCCCGCCGAGGTCCTCCGCGGTGAGCCTAAGGCCGACCGCGGCTTCGGCCGCAAGTTCATCGCTCAACTCAATCCCGCACTGCCGGTGACTCCCATTGGGCAATTCCCCCTCAACCGTTCCGCCGAGCCCGGCGCGAGCGAGTTCTATGTGGGCGGCTATCCCGGTGTGACCGTGGTGCAAACCATCATCCACGACGATCAGCTGACTCTCTCCCAGCTGTCCCGGACCTTGCGCGAGGCCGTGCCCGCCACGGAAATCTACGCCTTCGCCTCCAATCCGGAGACTCGCTATGCCGGGTTCGCCCACTGGACGGGCAGCCGCCTGCGCCGCTCGTTGTGCGGGACGCGTTTTAACCTCTACGAGGACCATGGTCTGCCCGAAACCTTCGAGGCCCCTTTCTGGGCCGGGGAGATGGATGAGCCGGTGGGTGGGATTTCCCTTCCCTTTGAGCCACTCAATATCACCGAGGCGGCCCAGGAATTCTGGTTGGGCATCGAGGTCGGCGCGGACGGCCCCGACGTGGACGTCGTTGGCTACGCCACCGACGGGCGCCCCGAGCCCAAGGTCGATACTCCCCCGCCGCGCCGCAGCGTGGCCGAGGTAGCCACCACCTCAGTGTCGAAGCTGGGGCTCAATGACTATGACGACTACGAAGAGTACGACCTCGAGCCGGAATCTACCGGTGAGGAGATTATCCGCACCGCCAAGCACCTCGGCGGCCTGGTGCGACGCTACGCGGTATCGACCTCGCGGAACCTTTGGGAGCGCTGGCGCTCGTAGAAGGCGATGGCTGCCGACGTCGCCACATTAAGGGAATCCGTGCCCTCGGCCATGGGAATGCGGGCGCGCACATCGGTCGCACGCATGGCGTGCTCGGTCAATCCTGGCCCCTCCGCACCGACCAGCAGCGCTACCTTGTCTGCGCCTTCTAGGGCGTCGGCAATATGCACGGCGTCTGGGTGCGGGGTCAGCGACACCAGCCTGAAACCTTGTTCGCGCAGTTTCTCTAGACCCCGCTGCCAGGTGGTAAAGCCGCCGTCGAAACGCGCCCAGGGCAAGCGCAGAACGTGACCCATGGACACGCGCACCGAGCGCCGGTAGAGAGGATCCGCAGCCCCCGATCCTAAGAGGATGCCGTCGACATCCATGCCTGCGGCATTGCGGAAGAGCGAGCCGATGTTCTCGTGGTCCCCCACCCCTTCCATGATGGCCAGGGTGCTAGCACCCTCGATGACCTCGTCCACGGTCCAGGCTTCCGCGCGGTCGGCCGCGGCAACCAGCCCGCGGTGCATGTCGAAACCGGTGACCTCCCCCAAGGTGGCACGAGTGACCTGATAGACGGGGATATCGCCAACATCGTGGTTCGCTAAGAACGTGTCGAGCTTTCCTTCAAAGCCAATGATGCAGCGTACTGGGAACCGTGAGGCAAGCAGGCGCTCCACGCACAGTGGGCCCTCACCAAAGACGAAACCCTCGCCGGATTTATCCGCGTGCTTGAGATCGCGGATATCGTCCAGGCGAGGGTCTGTAGGGTCATCGATGACAAAACGCATGGCCCCTAGTTTAGGCGCAGGGTTGAGAGCTCAACCCAGGCGGGCTATCCCAGCAGCGAGCTGATGGGCTCCATGGCAAAGTAGACCACGAAGAGAGCGGCCACGAGCCACATGATCCAGTGCACCTTCTTGGCCTTGCCGGCAAAGGTGGCCATCAGTGCATAAGCGATGAAGCCCACGCCAATACCGTTGGCGATGGAGTAGGTAAAGGGCATAACCACGATGGTGAGGAAGGCCGGGATGGCCTCTTCCATGCGGTTCCACTCGATGTCCTTGAGCTGTGCAGCCATCATCACACCGACGATGACGAGCACGGGTGCTGCTGCCTCAATGGGCACGATCTCGTAGAGCGGGGTGAGGAACATGGCCAGCAGGAAGATGATGCCGGTGACAACGTTGGCCAGGCCGGTGCGGGCACCGTCACCGATACCAGCTGCCGAATCCGCGAACACGGTGTTGGAGGAGACCGAACCAGCACCACCGGCGACGGCACCAAAGCCCTCAACCACCAGGGCGGTCTTCATCTCCGGAAGGTTGCCCTTCTCATCCACGAGGTTGGCCTGCTTGCCCAGGCCGTTCATGGTGCCCATGGCATCGAAGAAGTTGGTGAGCAGCAGCGTGAAGATGAGCAGCACGGTGGAGACCACGCCCAGCTTGGTGAAGGCACTAATCGGATCGACCTGGCCCACAATCGACAGGTCCGGCAGCCCGCCCAGGGAGCTGGGCACCTCCGGGGTGGCCATGCCCCAGTCCTCGGAACCGGTAAAGGCCTGAATGATCATGGCGATGATGGTGGTGATGACGATGCCGATGAACAGGCCGCCGCGTACTCGACGGATGACGAAGAAGGCGGAGAGAATCAGGCCCACGACGAAGACGAAGGCCGGCCACGTAGCGATCGAGCCGTTAACGCCCAGGCTCACCGGGACGGTGGTCATCGCGGCATCCGGCACGCGGGTGACGAAGTGGCCGTCCACGAAACCGATGAGCGCGATGAACATGCCGATACCGACGCCCATCGCGGCTTTCATGGAGGCCGGGATGGCGTCAAAGACCGCCTGGCGGAAGCCAGAGATGGCCAGCAGGACGATGATGATGCCTTCAATGACGACGAGGCCCATGGCCTCGCGCCATTCCAGGCCGTTGAGGGAAACCATAGTCACGGCCACGAAGGTATTCATGCCCAAGCCCGCAGCCATGGCGAACGGGTAGCGAGCAATCATGCCGAAGGCGATGGTCATGACACCTGCTACCAAGGCGGTGGCGGCGGCGACCTGCGGGATGCCCAGGGTGGTGCCGGCAGCGTCAGCGGACGTGCCCAGGATGAGAGGGTTGAGGAGGATGATGTAGGCCATCGCGAAGAACGAGACCACGCCGGCGCGGACCTCAGTTCCTACGGTGGATCCGCGTTCGGAAATCTTGAAATAGCGATCGATAGCTGCGTTCATCGTGAGAGAGCGCCCCTTCTATCTAGAGAAATGAAGTTTTACCTGCTAAGGGTGCTCCATCCAGGCACTAAAACGCAAACCCCGCACGCGGCATCGCTGCTGCGTGCGGGGAGAAGAGCACCTTCTAATAGATAGGCTTTTCATCATCGAAGGGGCGCTCCTGCTCCGATCCCTCCTCACGGATGGTCGTGCCGGAATGCGCACCACAGCCATAGGTGGCGTGCACCACTTTTCCATCCGCCGAGTATTCATTGGCACAGACGCCAAAGTTGGGCATCAACTCGAGATAGAAAGCACAGGTTTTGCACTGCAGCTGGGCTTGGGCCGCCATGTCCGAATTAGGCCCATACTTCTTGCGCCAGCGATCCTTGGCCTCCTTGATGCCCGCTTCGGAAAGTTTCCCATCATCAAGCCTTTCGTCATCGGGTGCGGGCGGCATAAGGTCGCCCGGGCCCAGGTCTCCTGGGCGCAGGCGCTCGGAATAAGGAACCCATTCCGGCGCTTGAAGGGCCTGACCGCCGGGAACGAGCGCGACCTCGTTGACGGTCGGCGTGCGCGAGCCTTCCGCACAGGCAACGACGGCATGCCACTCCCACCCCGGATAGCCCGGCACGTGCGCATCAAAACGGTGGGTGGCCACGTTGCGGCCTACTCCGGCAACGCCGCGGTGCTTGCCGACGTCCCCCTCACCTACCTCTTCCACGGCCCGGCGCGCCAGGTTGACAGCCGTCGAATCGAGAAGCGGGGAATGCATCTTTTTCTTGCGAGTCACTCTCCCATTATTAATCACGTACCGCGCCATAGTGCACAATGACAGTCATGCCTCTCCCCCACACCGCCCGCGCCCTCCGCGCGCTTGCTGCTGCCCTCTCCGCTGCCACACTGCTCGCGCCCTTAGCGTCATGCTCTTCTCACCCCGCGCGCGAGGACGCTTCCTCGTCTACGGGGACGGGTGGGGCGTCGCCAAGCGCAAGCTCCCCAGAGCGCCTCGGCGTCACCGTCCTCGACACCGCGCCGCTGCCTCCCGATACCTTCACCCAAGGCTTGGAGGTCGACCCCGCCGGCAACCTGCTGATCGGCACTGGACTGAAAGGGAAGTCTCGATTGCTGCGCCTTGAGCCGGGGGCGCAAACCCCGTCGGAAGAAATCGCGCTCGAGAGCTCATTCTTCGGCGAGGGTATCACTCAGACCGACGCCGGCATCTGGCAGCTGACGTGGAAATCCGGTACGGCTTTCCTCCGAGATCCCGAAACCTTCGACGAGCTCGACCGCGCAACCCATGACGGCGAGGGCTGGGGCCTGTGCAACGCGGGTTCCGAGCTCATCATGTCCGATGGTTCCGCCACACTGCGCCATCTCGACCCAGTAACCTTCGAGGAGCTCGGCCCACGCACCGAGGTCACCCTCGACGGCTCCCCCGTGGACAACCTCAACGAGCTTGAGTGCGTCGATGGTGCGGTCTATGCCAATGTGTGGATGAGCGAGGATATCCTGCGCATCGACCCGGAATCTGGCGTGGTCACTGCGGTCATTGATACCGCGAACCTCAACCACGTTCCCTCTGCAGATCCCAACGCGGTCCTCAACGGCATTGCCCATATCCCGAGCACAGACGAGTTCTGGATCACCGGCAAGCTATGGAATGAGCTGTACCGGGTGCGCTTCGAGTAGGATTTTCAGCCATGGCTACCGTGAAGCAAGCAAGGAAGAAGTCACTGCTGCAATTTCTGGCGCTCATTATCGCCGTGGCAGTCATTGTCGTGGCGGTGGTGATGTTCCAAAAGTGGTGGAATGACCGCCCGGGTCCCGACCCGAAAGACGTCACCATCACTGCCACGGTAGGTGATGAGACACTGGAGGTCGCGCCCTATATCGTCTGCGAGCCCGGCACCGACTGCGAAGAAGGCGACGTACCTAACCTGACGGTGGGTCCCGATGACACCTTGAAATTGGAGATCCCCGAAGCCATCTCCAACCATGAGTGGTCGGTGCTTTCGATTTACGATGACCCGGCTGCTAATGACAGCACCTCTCACGGCGCCAACGAGACCACCTCGCTGGAGATCCCCGGCTCTGTGCCGCCGATTGAAGCCTCCACCGGTGAACGCCCGAAGTTGATGGTGGTGGAAATCTCTACCCTCATGATTGGCCAAGATGCCAACGGCGAAGAGACCCCAATGCACACGGTATGGTCACTGTCCACCATGACGGATGAGGAGCTCAAGGAGTCCAAGGCCACGGGCGAAGCTCCAGCTGAGAAGTAGCAGCGCTGCGGCGCGCGCTGCCCCACGCGCCTACACAAACGACAAAGTGCCCTAGTTGCCAAACTTCGGACTGATCATTGAAAAATCAGCCCAACTTTTGGCAACTAGGGCACTTTTGCAGGTTTAGACCCTTTTGTAGGTTTAGACCTAAGCCTCTAGGCGCTTAGCTATCCAAGTCCTTGGCAATAGCGCGCAGAATCTCGGCAACTTGGCGGCCAGTCTTGCGCTCCGGATAGCGTCCTTGGCTCAGCACCGGCTGCACCTGGGTCTCAAGTAGTGTCATGACGTCGGAGAGCATGCTCGCCAGCTCTTCCGGCTTGCGGGCCGGGGTGCGGCGGCGCGGAGCATCCAGCACCTTCACGCGCAGCGCCTGCGGGCCACGGCGGCCAGCCGCGAAATCGAAGTCGATGCGCTGGCCTTGGTACAGCTCATCAACGCCCTTGGGCAGCACATTGCGACCAACATAGACGTCTTCATCGCCGGGGTTGCTGACAAAGCCGAAGCCCTTGTCCGCGTCATACCACTTCACTTTGCCGATAGGCATGGCTCTTCACTCACTTTCTTTCCGTCTCTCCTCTTTCAAAGCTTAGGCGCTGCCAGGCACCAGGCTTTTAGGCTCCGCCAGTCTTGGGACGAGGAAGCGCGGCGAAGCGTGATCCGAATTCATGCGGCCGCGCGGAGGAACTATCCGTGGAACTTTTAAAGAGATACATTTTAACCCTCCGACTCCCGACAAAGAAACCCACGATAGATATCACCCCAGCAACCACACCCGTTACATATGTGATGTAGCTAACATATACGGCGCGAACAGGGGAAACGCAGAGGAATCGGCACTTTCGTTACCGTTTTGGGCCATTTAACGTGACTGTTTCGTTATAAACCGCTACTCTCTCCCTCAGGCACTTCGGCCGCCGGCCGTGGAAGTCTCGCCCCAAACACAGTCCGGGCTTCCACACGGCGGCCATACATGATGTGCATGAACATGAACATCAATTGCAAAACCATATGCCGGACTGGGCATCATCTGGGCGCGAGAAAGCAAGAACAACCTAGAGAAGGAATACTTTAATGGGACGCCACTCCGCTAAGAACAAGTCCATCGCCACCAAGTTTGCCGCCTCCACTGTTGCCGTGGGCGCCGCCGCAGCCATCATGGCACCGAACGCTGCCGCTGCACCGGATTCCGATTGGGACCGCCTCGCACAGTGCGAGTCCGGCGGCAACTGGGCCATCAACACCGGCAACGGCTACCACGGCGGTCTGCAGTTCAACGCTCAGACCTGGCAGGCATACGGCGGCGGCGAATTCGCTCCAACCGCCAACCTGGCTACCCGTGAGCAGCAGATCGCTGTTGCTGAGCGCACCCTGGCACAGCAAGGCTGGGGCGCATGGCCGGCTTGCTCCGCTAGCCTGGGCCTGAACTCCGCCCCGACCCCGCGCAACGTCAACGCCGCTCCGGCACCGGCTGCACCGCAGGCTCCGGCCGAAGCACCGCAGGCTGTCCAAGAGGCTGCCGAGGAACCCACCGACGAGCTGGCTTCCGATGCCCTCTACACCCTCATCGAGGACACCGCTACCCAGTACGGCCTGACCATCCCGGCTTCCTTCACCGAGCAGTACAAGGCCAACCGCCACGACTTCAACGCCTTCTACTCCGCTAACCGCCACGTCATCGACCCGCTGGCACAGGTTCTGGCTGCACGCTAAGCAGCGCGCCGCGCCGTGCAAGCTGAGCACATAAAGGCAAAGCTTTAACTACACAAAAGAGGCTGGATGGTTTTCTCCATCCAGCCTCTTTTAGTTTTGACTAAGCCTTTTCCTCAACGGCAGCGTCTTCCTTAGCGCGCGACCGATCACAGGCCAGCAACACTAGGCCAACAACAATCCACAGCCCTAGCGACCACCACGCATGGCCGAAGCCTTGCCCATCAAAGAAGGACAGCGAGCGGACTAGGTGACCCGTCGCGCCGATGGGCATCCACTGCCCCAGCGTCGACCACCCGGTAGGCAGCAGCCACGGGCCGGTTGCCAGACCCGACAGCGGGTTCGCTAAGAAGATAGTCAGCACGGCACCGATTCCAATACCCGCGGCACCCATCACCCCCGCAAGGCCTGCAGTCACCGCAGACGTCGCAAGGATGCCCGCAGCGATAGCCATCCACTCGGCAGCGAAGCTGCCACCGAGGGTTCCATAGACGGAGTGCAGCATCCACGTAACAACGAGCCCGCCGAAAAGCGCAATACCAACGAGCACCCCCAGCTTGACCCATTTCTTGCCACGAAATGCAAAGGTGGCAATGACAGCGGAAATAATCCCGCCAAAGGCCAGCGGCAGGCCCAACAGTGCGATACCGCTCGCCTGCGGGTCCTCCGCAGTCGTCGGCGCCAGCTCCTGCTTCTCCACGGACATTCCTTGTGCTTCAAGCTGGCCAGCGAGGCCATCAATCATCGTCACGTAGGGAGCACCATTTCCCGCAGCGGTGAACGCACTCGCGCCCTGCGGGGAGATGACCAGTCCACCAACAGCTTCACGCTGCAGCACCGCGTCGCGCACCTCGGCCTCGCTGTGCTTCACGACGATCTCCGGAGCCTCATCCCCCGCCGCACTCTCAATCTTCTGCGAGATACCTTCGAGCATGGGCTCCGGCGCCGAAATGGCAACCGGAACGCCAGCCGGACCCGATGCAAAGGTGGGCGCCAAAAACGCCCACAGCATAAGGCCGATGACGACGGGGATCCCCACAATGGCAACTATCGATTTCACAGCAACCGATGGCTGCTTTCCTTCCTGACTTTTCACCGCTGACACTTCCAACCTCCAAACGGAACAGGGTGTTTCACTTACAAAGTGGAGCATAGTGCTCCGTTTGGTATGATGCAAGCTGTGAGACAAGACGCAGCAGAAAACAAGCAAGCCATCGTCGCAGCAGCCAGGCAGCTGCTCATCAGCGAGGGACCGGGCGTGTCCATGCGCTCCATCGCCAAGAAAGCCGGCGTGGGCGTCGCCACGGTCTCACGCCACTTCCCCGAACGGCTCTCCCTCCTCGATGCCGTCACCGGCGCGGAGGTAGCACACATCAAAGAAGAGGTGGACAGCCACCTACAAGGTTTCGACGAGGATCCCGAAGGCACCTGGCGCGATATCATTCATCGCATCGCCGGCCTTAACTTCGCCGCCGTTGTTCAAGCTGCGGCAGCCGAAATGAACACTGCTGCGTTCTCAGACGATGACGCGCAGAAGATCGCTGCCCATCGCACAGCAGAACTGAAATCGATCTACCAACCGATGATCGAACTCGCGCGGCAAGCAGGCCTCTACCCCGAGTCCCTCACCCCACTCGAACTTCACATCGGCATCGGTCTCATCACCCGCCCGGCGCCCGGAGCACTGGCGAACATCGAGCGTCTTTCAGAAATTCAAACCCGACTCATCGATACCCTGCTCGACGGCTTTAAAGCCCAAGCCCGTGCCGACTAACGCCGGAACAAAAGCATTCAGCACAAACACGTATAGCCCCACCGAGGAGAACATTCTCGGAGGGGCTGAAAGCAAGCCGGAAGGCTCAACGTATCCGCTAAGTGAAGCGCAGATTTCTGCGCGCCTACTTAGCGGTTGATGCGGGTGTACGGGTGAACGTAGTTGAGCTTTTCTGCCGGCATCGGCAGAATCAGGTCGTCACCGTACGGGCTGGAAGCACCAGCAAAAGGTGCAGTAAGTTCAGTAATAGCGTGCTCGCGGGGGCTGTTCTTCGGCCAAGCCGGGGATACGAAGCCTTTGTTCTCGTTCGACATGCTCCTTATTATTCCAAACCCCGCGGCAAAAAGTAACTTATTCACCCAACGAGGGCCCCATGCCTCCCCCGCCTACTAAGCTTGAGGGCCATTATGACCTCCCCTTCACACCGCGCCCGCGTTACCGAGAGCTACCGCGAGTGGCTCAGCCAGTTGCCTGACAAGGACCTGCGCGCCCTGCTCAGCAACCGCAGTGATGTTCTCTCACCCGCACCGAAGGACTTTGATGCGTTGGCCTCGCGCCTGACACTTCCGATGCACGTCGCGGATGCCTTAGCGGCAAGCAATGCCGAGCAACTAGCTACTTTGGAGGACATCGCACAACGCGGCGGCGAAATAGCCATGGTGGAAGACACCAACCCTGCAATCACGAAGCAGCTCAAGGAGCGCGGTCTCGTCTTTGGTGACGCCCCACAGGTGCGCATCGTCACCGCCGTGATGGGCTCACTTCCCACCGGCTGGTCGTTGCGCAACCAAGTAGAGTTCGATGAGAAGGATCTAGCCGCGCTTGCCCCCGAGGAGCGCCGAGTCCTTGATGCTTTAAGCAAAAGCGACGGCATGGGCTATACCACCGACACCGAGCCGGACATCAACTCCGAGGATCCCGCCAAGCGCCTGCTGGCCAAAGGTTTCCTGGAGCGCATCAATGCCCACTCGGTACGCCTGCCGCGCGCACTTGCCCGTGCACTGGTTGGGGACGCCACCCCGCCCATTCCCACCACTCCCTCGGGGCGTGCCGGCACCCCGGAGCCGGATACCAAGGCGGATGACGCCGGTGCCGCAGCTGGCCTGGAAGCCGTGCGGGGCATGGAGCGGCTCATCGAGTTGCTTGGAAGCCATCCGGTAGCGCTGCTCAAGGATTCTTCGGTCGGCGTTCGCCCCCTCAACCAGCTGGCCAAGGATCTCGCTCTGGAGAAGGAGGAGGTCGCGCGACTCATCTGTTTGGGCCACCACGCCAGGCTTCTCCACCGCGGCGAGCCGGATGGCCTGGAAGGACACTTCCTCGCCCCGACCACCGGGTCCCAAGACTGGCTCGAGGCCGATCTCGGGGAGAAGTGGCGCATTCTTCTCGACGCCTGGCGCACCTCCCCTTGGGCCAGTTGGGCTGAGACCCGGGTGCTCGCAGAAGACAGTATTGTGCGCCGCCTGCCGCACTTTCGTGCCTTCGTCCTCGGCGTCTATGCACACTCCGCAGTCGCGCTGGACGACGAGGAGTTCTGGGAAGACCTGCGCTTTCGCTCCCCACTTTTTGCCAGCCACACGCGCACGCTGACCATCGAGAAGCTGCGCGCCGAAGCCGAATGGATCGGCGCGGTGGCACTGGGCAAGGCCACCCGCGTGCTGGGAGATTCCGCTGCGGCCACCAGCCTCGTTCCTGAGACGGTCAGCGAGTTCATCATCCAGCAGGACCTCACCGTCCTCGTGCCCGGCCCCCTTGAGCCAGACACACACCGCACCCTCGCATCCTTAGCAGACCTCGAATCCCCGGGCCTAGCCAGCGTGTACCGCATCAGTGAGTCCACCATCCGCCGCGGCATGGACCAGGGCCTCACCACCCAGGAAATGACCGACTTCTTGGAAAAGCATTCCCCGACGGGCGTGCCGCAGGCGTTGGGGTTTGCCATCGGGGACGTCGCCAAGCGCCATGGCACCCTCCGCAGTGGTCCTGCGCTCTCCTACCTCCGCAGCGAGGACCCCGCGCTGTTGGAACTCGCCGTCGCCTCAGTCCCCGGCCTGCGCCTGCTCGCGCCCACCGTGGCGGTATCCCAGCTGCGCGTGGGCGAGCTGCTGGAGAAACTACGCGCCAAGGGCCTCTCCCCCACTGCGGAGGATGAATCCGGCGCCTCCCTGGCCGTCGCCCCCGAGCCTTACCTTTTGCCCACGCCACGCACTAAGCCCCGCAAGCGCAAGCCCGCCTCGGTGGATGACGCTGTGCAGGCCTTGCGGCAATCAGCACAGAATCCCAGCGCGCAGAAGGAAGAGGAACCAGATCCCCTCACCCTCGCCCGTGCCGCCGCGCGCTTCCACGCCGATATCGTGATTTCCTATGCCGATAAGAGCGGCGATATCCGCACCGTGACCGTGACACCACTCTCCGTTGAGGGCGGCTACATTGATGCCCTAGGCTCAGCGGGCAAACCCGTGCGCTTCCCAGTTCACCGCATTTCCTCCGTCCGCTTTGCCGACAGGGATTAAATCTTTCCCTGACGCCCAGAGTAGAAAGGCCTCATCATGCCCGGACCACTCATCGTCCAATCGGACAAGACCGTCCTCCTCGAGGTGGATCACCCGCAAGCCAACGAGGCACGCGCAGCCCTCGCGCCTTTTGCCGAGCTGGAGCGCGCGCCCGAGCACATTCACACCTACCGCATCACCCCACTAGCCCTGTGGAATGCCCGCGCCGCCGGGCACGATGCCGAGCAAGTCGTCGACGTTCTGGAGAACTACTCCCGCTTCCCGGTGCCGCAGGCGCTGCTGATCGACGTCGCCGAGACCATGTCGCGCTACGGCCGCGTGCGCCTGCTGGCCCACCCAGCCCACGGTCTCATCCTCGAATCGGACGAGCCCGTCATCCTAGAGGAGCTCACGCGCACCAAGAAAGTCAGCGAGCTTCTGGGCCCGCGCATTGACGACAACACCATCGCCGTGCCACCCTCCGCGCGCGGGCGGCTCAAACAAGAGCTGCTCAAAGCCAGCTGGCCCGTCGATGACCGCGCCGGCTACGTCGACGGCGAATCCCACCCCATCGCGCTGAGCACGGAGGAGGTGGACTGGGAGCTTCGGGATTATCAGCAGTATGCCGCCGAATCCTTCTGGTCCGGTGGCTCCGGCATCGTGGTCCTGCCCTGTGGCGCGGGCAAAACCATCGTGGGTGCTGCCGCCATGGCCAAAGCACAGGCCACCACGCTCATCCTGGTGACCAACACCGTGGCCGGGCGCCAATGGCGCGATGAACTATTGCGCCGCACCAGCCTGATGCCGGAGGAAATTGGTGAGTACTCGGGTGAGAAGAAAGAGATCAAGCCCATCACCATCGCCACCTACCAAGTGGTCACGCGCAAGACCAAGGGCGAATACCGCGCGCTCGAGCTCTTCGATTCCCACGACTGGGGCCTTATCATCTACGACGAAGTCCACCTCTTGCCCGCCCCGGTCTTCCGCATGACCTCCGACCTGCAATCGCGCCGCCGCTTGGGACTGACCGCCACGCTGATCCGCGAGGACGGCCGCGAGGGCGATGTCTTTTCGCTCATCGGCCCCAAGCGTTATGACGCACCGTGGAAAGAACTGGAATCCGCCGGCTATATCGCCACCGCGGACTGCGTCGAGGTGCGCGTGGACATGACGCAGGAGGAGCGCCTGCTCTATGCCACCGCACAAGCTCGGGAGCGCTACCGGATTGCGGCATCGGCAGGCGCGAAGCTGCGGGCCGTCGACAAGCTGCTGAAGAAACATGCAGGCCAGCAGGCACTGATCATCGGCGCCTACGTGGACCAGCTGGAGGAGCTCGGTGAGCACCTCAACGCACCGGTTATCGACGGCAAGACCTCCACCGCCAAACGCGAAAAGCTCTTCCAGCAATTCCGCGAAGGTGACCTGGACACGCTCGTGGTGTCCAAGGTGGCGAACTTCTCCATCGACCTTCCCGAAGCCGCCCTGGCCATCCAGGTTTCCGGCACCTTCGGCTCCCGCCAGGAGGAGGCCCAGCGTTTGGGCCGCCTGCTGCGCCCGAAGAAGGACGGGCAGGAGGCGACCTTCTACACTCTGGTGGCGCGCGAATCGATCGACGCGGAATACGCCATGCACCGCCAGCGCTTTTTGGCCGAGCAAGGTTATGCCTACCGGCTGGTGGACGAAGTAGACTTGTGAGCTGATGAAGATTTTCAAGTTTGAAGTCAACGAAGACTTTGCCAAGAAGAACAACGAGCTCCTGCGTGATTCCTCACGCCTGCGCAACTCCGGCCTCGTCATGGGCCTCGTGCTTATTATCGGCGCGATTGCCGTCTATTTTGGAATCGACGCCGTCTGGCGCATCACGCTGGCGGTCGGTATGGCGCTCTTCGGCATCTTTTGCGCCGTCATCGGTGTCTTGGCTTCGAGCAAGGTTGGCTCGGCCCAGAAGCTCTACGACTCCTATCCGCTAGCCCCCGCGGTCGTCGCGGAGGTCAACGAGCGCGACATGGTCCTCATGGCTTTGGTAAATACCAACGTTGACCCGAAGGCACCGCCGCGGTGGGGCGCGTGCCTGCGCACCGTCAGCAACATCCCGGGTATTAAGCGCACCGTGGGCACCAAGGTCCCGGTGGCCGCGGTCTCCGGCCAGCGCAGCTCAAGCGATAAAGACCACTGGCAGCAGATCACTCCCATGCCGATTGCCTGGGGCACCCCGGATGCGGAAACCGTGACGATTGCCCGCAAGTCCATTCCGGAGGATCAGTGGCAGCGCCTCGAGCGCGCACGCAAGCGTCTGACCGATGTGAAGGCTACGAAATACGATCTATTGGTGCTCTAAATGACTGTTGAGAGGCTACAAGAATTTGGCGAAACCATCTTCGCCACCATGACCGCCCTTGCGGTGGAGAATGACGCGGTGAACCTGGGCCAGGGTTTCCCCGATAGCGATGGCCCACAGCGCATGCTGGAAATTGCCCAGGAGAACATCGCCGGCGGCAATAACCAGTACGCTCCCCTGCGCGGGGTTCCGGACCTTGTCAGCGCCATCGCGGAGACCTACTCCGTACCGCAGGATCACGTCGTGGTCACCGCCGGTGCTACCGAGGCCATCACCGCAACAGTCTTGGGCCTCGTGGAGCCCGGCCAGGAGGTCATCGTCCTCGAGCCTTATTACGACGCCTATATCGCCGCCATCGCGCTTGCCGACGCCACCCGCATCCCCGTCCCCTTGAAGGAATCCGGCAACAGCTGGGACATCGACGTTGCTGCGGTACGTGCTGCCGTGACGGACAAGACCGCCATGGTCATCATCAACACCCCGCACAACCCGACCGGCTCGGTCTTCTCCCGCGAAGCACTCACCGAGCTCGCCGAGCTCTGCGTGGAAAGGGACCTGCTGGTTCTCGCCGATGAGGTCTATGAAAACCTCACCTTCGGCACCGCCGAGCACGTCTCCATCGCCTCCCTGCCGGGGATGGCCGCGCGCACCGTCACCGTGTCATCTGCCGCCAAATCCTTCAACTGCACCGGGTGGAAGACCGGCTGGGCCATTGCGGAGCCTAAGCTTCTCGACGGTGTCATCAAAGCCAAGCAATTCACCACCTTCGTCTCCACCACGCCCTTCCAGCCAGCCGTGGCCCATGCCCTGCGTAATGAACAAGAGTGGTTGGACGGCTTGGTGTCTGAACTTGCAGAGTGCCGCAGCATCCTAGTGGAAGGTCTCAAGCAGCTGGGATTCCATGTACATGACACCGGCGGCACCTACTATGTGGTTGCCGATATCTCCTCTACCGGTTTAAACGGCATCGACTTCTGCATGCAGCTGCCCGAAACGAAGGGCGTGGCTGCCATCCCGCTGGCGGCCTTCACGGACAATCCCGAGCCGTGGAAGTACAAGGTACGCTTCGCCTTTTGCAAGCGCGCCGAAGTCATCCGGGAAGCAGTCTGCCGACTCACGGCTACCTCTTAGAGGCTTAGGCGCAGCAGCACGTAAAGAGCTCAGGCCCCTACCTGACCGTTCAGGGGCCATTCGGGACAACCATTGCCTTTCGATTCTAAGGACGATAGCCTAGGACACCCCTATACTTCCCTATCCGAAAGGAACTGACACGATGAAGAAGCCCCTAGCTATCATCGGTGCCGCCGCACTTTTGCTCACGGCAACCCCCACCGCCAAAGCTGAGGCCGGGCCAGTGGACGACTCTCCACAAGGATCGTCTACCGATCTCAATGATCTCGTCGTCGACTCCCCCTTCTACGACATTATCGCTATTCCAGTCACGCTCTCATCGCTCGCTCTTTCGTTCCTGGGCGTCCCTCAGTGCGGTTTGCACGACACCCGCGGTTGCAAGAACGGCTGAGAACCAACGTCACCAAAGACAGCGCCTGTTCCTCCTTCCTGTAAAACTAGCCTTCGGCCCGCCTTTCTGTGGTTGGGGGCTATTTTTTGTTGTTCTCTATGAGGGGAACCCATAACTTGGGCGATGCGGCTGGGTTCAAGAATGCTTTAGCCTACGAATAGTCTGGGGATGAGTGTCCTTGTTCAGAAGACTGAAATGGTAGCGGTGTG
>NZ_KV827295.1:0-595 GCF_001836065.1 Corynebacterium sp. HMSC035E02 | reverse complement strand
CAGACGAGCATTCTCAGCACGAAGATCAGCTTCACTCATCCCATCTGAGGCTCCTCGGCGCTCACGCTCGAGTTTGACCCACCGGCCCAAAAGCCCGGCGGAAACACCGATTTCCTTAGCCACATGAGCAATCGGCCGATCTGACTCGATTACCAGGTTCGCGGCTTCACGCCGGTACTCCGGCGTGTACTTCTTGCGCTGTTGACTCACAATGAACATCCTCTCTTACGGACACAAGATCCGTACAAATAGGGTGTCCACTAAACGAGGGTAACCTCAGTATGACTCGTGCTCGGATCCGTTGCGGTCTATAAGCGCAGACGTGGAGACGTGGATGTGCAGCACGCAGGTCTGTGTTTTCGGGTTTGTGCTTTTGGGTTTTCTAGATGTCGCTTCCGGCTGCCGGATATGGCAGCACTGCTGTGCGACTGGCTTAGGTTGCCTTCAACGACACGTATACTCGCCCCCAGTGTTGCTTGGGGTGCGATGCGAAGGCCCGAAAACGCACCAAGAGCCTAGACATGGTGTGTCTAGGCTCTTGGTGAGATATATTTAGTTGTTTGTTTTGTTTGGTGTCGGCGGTTTCTTACTCTCC
>NZ_KV827294.1:0-416 GCF_001836065.1 Corynebacterium sp. HMSC035E02 | reverse complement strand
CAGGCTCGAACGCAGTGTTCTGGTTCGGGGACTTCGGGTTCTGGTCTTCCTCGTCCGGGATGCCGTCGTTATCGTCATCCGGATCCGTGACATCAGGATCGCCATCACCATCGGTGTCCAGCTTGAACTTAGCTGGAGCCTTATCCGTGGAACCGTCAGGGTAGGTCACCGTGACAGGAACCTCGAACTCCTCAACGGTGTCCTTGTTCAGCTTCGACTTATCCGGGAACGTAACAGTGATCTCACCGGTGTTCTCGTCAATCTTGGCTTCGTAGCCCTCAGGAGCCTTGAAGTCCTCAGGAATCGAGAACTTCGAACCCTCAGGAGCCTTCGTGTCCTTACCGTCCTTATCCTTGAACGAAGGAGACGACTTGGTTTCCTCACCAGGAACAACCAGCTTCTCCTCGTACGCAGGC
>NZ_KV827293.1:0-78717 GCF_001836065.1 Corynebacterium sp. HMSC035E02 | reverse complement strand
CTGGGTCCACCTCGCCATAGAGGATTTCTTGCTCATAGCCGGCTTCAGCAAGACGCGTGCCATCTGGCGCCACGAGAACAGAGTGCCCGATACCAGTCGGCCCAGAGGCCTGGCCCGCCTTGGCCTCGCCGCCGGGGCGAGCCTGGCCAGCCGCCAGGATGTAGGTCGTGGAATCGAGCGCGCGCGCCGCGCTGAGCAGGCGCCACTGTTCCAGCTTGCCCGGGCCATCCGCCCAGCTGGTGGGCACGACGATGAGCTGGGCGCCCTGGCGGGCGAGTTCCTTAAACTGCTCGGGGAAGCGGATGTCATAACAGGTGGCCACACCCACAGTGAGGCTCCCGGCCTCGAAGGTAACGAGTGATTCACCCGGCCGGACGGTATCGGATTCCTTGTATTTGAAGGCATCGTAGGTGTGGATTTTCTCGTAACCGCTGAGGACTCCGGGCCCGGCGATGAGCGCAACGTTGGCCACACGGTTGATGGTTTTCTCACCGCGCTCGACGGTATCCGCCGGGGCGAACATTCCCAGGACCACGTACACGCCGAGTTCTTCCGCTAGGGCGCGCACGGCGGTGGCGGTGGGGCCATCGAGCCCCTCCGCGTTCGTATCGAGGCGCCCAGAATCGAAGCTTTGGGTGGTAGCTTCCGGCAGGACGATGAGCTGCGCGCCGTTATCCGCGACTTCCTGAATCTTGTCAAGCGCTACGGAGAGGTTCTTCTCAACGTCCCCGGTGCTGGTCAATTGAACTGCTGCTACCTTCATGCGGCCCACGGTAGACGAGCCCGGACTAGTTATCCACAGATTTCGCGGATTCGGCACTACCCTCCTTTACGGCGGGTGGGCTGCTGACGCAGTCTCGATGCCATGAACCATCTCGCTATTGACCGCGGTGCCCGCCAGCATATCCGCTCCCTCCTCGACCATTCCTCCCCCACCGCGTTGCCCTCGGTGCGGAAGCCTCCCCGGACCGCACGTGCCTTGGAGATCCTCGGCGCGCGGTGGGAGGAGTCACGAAGGCTCAGCGAGGGTGCGCGGCGAGCCCAGTTGGAGGAGCTTGACCGCTTCGTGGGTGCAGCCCAGGGTGTCGATGCGGAGCTTTCCTCTTTCTTGGGAGACACCCAATGAGCGCAGCAGAGGCATTGCGCGCGGAGGCTTACCGTTTGGAGGATTATGCCGCTGAGCTTGCCCGCTATATCGATGCGTCACACCATCATTGGGTAGCGCTATCGATTTCTGGGGCGGCCGCGGACGCAGCGCGCGGCACCCTCCACAGCGCCACCGATGCACTGCGGGGGCCGGCGCAGCAGATGCGCGTGGCGGCACACATCGTGAGCCTTTATGCGCCGTTGATGGAGCGGATTGAGCAGCTGCGCGCCCGAGCCCTTCGGCTCGCTGTGGTTCCCGCTCTTACGGAGCCCGCCAGCGCGGTGCTGGGGCACCTCGACACGCTGGCCGACGCCCTCGACTGGGCCTGCGCCCGCCAGCTGAACGCCTTGTGCACCCCGGAGCTGGGTGAGCCGCCGACCCGCCTGGAGGATTTCAGCGAGCTATCCCTGGCGGAATTGCATGAGGTCCAGCTGACCATGGCCAGCGAGGAGGTCCGCTCCCTGGTTGCAGCTAATCCGGACCTCACCGTGCTGGAGGCCAGTCCCGGACGGCTGGTGGTGCTCGTCGACCCAGAGAATATCGGCACGCACGCGGCCCAAGTCAGCACGTTTGTGGGCGGGGTCGGCTCCTCCGAGCCTGGCAGCTGGCCCACCGCAGTGGAGCGCGCCCGGGCCATCGCCCACGCCACGCATGGGCCCGCCGTGGCGTGGATTGGCTATGCTGCCCCCACCTCGCTGTCCCGCGCGGCACACGAGGAGCCGGCGCGCCGCGGCGCTACTGAACTCATCCGCTTCCAGCGCGCCCTGCGGCAACGCTTCCCTGGTGCCCAACACATGGTGATCGGCTACTCCTATGGGTCCGTAGTGGCGGGCAAGGCTGCGCAGCAGGACTATGTTGCGGATGACGTCGTTCTCGTCGGCAGCCCGGGCGCCTCCGTAGCTCACGCCTCGCAACTGCACGGCCGGGTTTGGAGCGCACGCAACGCCGAGGATCCGATCGCCGCCACCACCGGACCGCGCGGCGGCATCCACGGCCCAGATCCTTCCTCCCCTGCCTTCGGCGCCACCGCGGTGCCGGGCGCGAGCGGGCTACCGGGCGATCATGGCTCCTATTGGAAAGACCCCGCATTTCTGCGGGGTCTGGGGGTCATAGCCAGCAGGTATTAGAACAGGCCAGCCTGCTCCTCAGAGTAGGACACCAGCATGTTCTTGGTCTCCTGGTAGTGAGCGAGCATCATGAGGTGGTTCTCGCGGCCGATGCCGGACTCCTTGTAACCACCGAACGCACTGTGGGCGGGGTACACGTGGTAGTGGTTGACCCACACGCGGCCGGCCTGGATTTCGCGGCCGGCGCGGTAGCAGGTGTTCTGGTGGCGCGACCACACACCGGCGCCGAGGCCGAAGTTGGTGTCGTTGGCAATCTGGATGGCTTCCTCGAAGTCCTTGAATGTAGCCACGGAGAGCACCGGACCGAAAATTTCCTCGCGGAAGATGCGCATGTCATTGGTTCCACGGAAGACGGTCGGCTCAATGTAGTAGCCGTTCTCCAAGCCTTCCACCTTGTTCACGTGGCCACCGATGAGGGTTTCCGCGCCTTCCTTCGGGCCGATCTCAAGGTATTCGGTGATCTTGTCCATCTGCTCCTGGGATGCCTGCGCGCCCATCATCGTTTCGGTATCGAGCGGGTGGCCGATCTTGATCTTCTTCACGCGCTCCACGGCCATCTCCAGGAACTTGTCCGCAATGTCCTCGTGAATCAGCGCGCGCGATGGGCAGGTGCAGACCTCACCCTGGTTGAGGGCGAACATGACGAAGCCCTCGACGCACTTCTCCAGGTAGGCATCGTCCTTGTCCATGATGTCCGCGAAGAAGATAGACGGCGACTTGCCGCCGAGCTCCAGGGTGACCGGGATGACCTTGTCCGCAGCGGCCTTGTTAATGATCTTGCCCACCGGGGTGGAGCCGGTGAAGGCAATCTTGGCGATGCGATCCGAGGTGGACAACGCCACGCCTGCTTCCTCACCTACACCGTTGACGATGTTGAGCACGCCCTTCGGCAGAAGGTCCTCAATGATCTCAATGAGCAGCAGGATGGAGGCCGGGGTCTGCTCGGCGGGCTTCATCACGATGGTGTTGCCCGCAGCCAGCGCCGGCGCGATCTTCCACGCTGCCATGAGCAGCGGGAAGTTCCACGGGATAATCTGGCCCACAACGCCCAGCGGCTCGTGGAAGTGGTAAGCCACAGTGTCCTGGTCAATCTGCGACAGGCGGCCCTCCTGCGCGCGGATGGCGCCGGCGAAGTAGCGGAAGTGGTCGACCGCCAGCGGGATGTCGGCGGCGAGGGTCTCGCGCACGGCCTTGCCGTTCTCCCAGGTCTCCGCGACGGCGATCTTTTCCAAGTTCTCCTCGATGCGGTCAGCGATGCGGTGCAGCAGAAGCGCGCGCTCTGCCGGGGTGGTCTTACCGAAGGTCTCGAAAGCCTTCTCCGCAGCGTCAATGGCCAGGTTGATATCCGCCTCCTTGCCGCGGGCAACCTGGCAGAAGACCTCACCGGTAACCGGGGTGATGTTGTCCATGTATTCGCCGTCGAGCGGCGGTACCCACTCGCCGCCGATGTAGTTGTCGTAGCGCTCGCGGTAGTTGACGATGGCGTCTGCGGTTCCGGGGTTAGCGTACAAAGTCATGGTCATCGCACCTTTCTTGTTGTCTTAAGGGTTTCCGTTGCGCCTTCACCAGTGGTTCACTGGACACATTCTCCAAGGAATGTGACAGGCCACACAACGTTGGGTGCGAGTGTAGCGCTATTTTTCAACAAACTCACGTTTTCTACAGGGAAAGCTTTTTCTTCTGGACGGTTGCCGCCAGAAAAAGTGCCCGAGTTGCCAAAGATCATGCCCACAATTGCTCTGGACCGTGGATCTTTGGCAACTCGGGCACTTATTAAGTGGAGAGCGCGGAGCCTCAGGCCGACTGGCTCAAAACGAAAAGAACCCCCTCCCTGAAGGAGGGGAAGTGCCTAGCTGTCCCGGCGGCGGTTGCGCCGCGGCGTCCACATCACCACGGAGGTAGAACGCGGTACGTGAACCAGCTCGCCGCGCGATGGTCGGGCTTGGCTGCGCAGGCGCTCGACCTCCGCCTGCAGCTCATCGCGCTCGGCCGCGAGGCGGTCCCGTTCCGCAGTCAGCTCGATGATGGATTTGATGCCGGCCAGATTCACGCCATCATCTTGCGAGAGTGCCTGAATCTTGCGCAAGAGCTCGATGTCGCTCTCGGAATAGCGGCGCCCACCCCCGGAGGTGCGGGCCGGGGAGACCAGCCCCATCCGGTCATACGTGCGCAGGGTTTGAGCGTGCATGCCGGATAGTTCCGCGGCTACAGAGATGACGTACATCGCCTTGGGCTGGGCCGCATCGGTTCGATTTGTGTCGTCCTTGCTCATCTCACACCTCCTACTAGCGCGTCACCGTGTTGCCGGCCCAGCCGGCACGCGGATCAAATCCGGAGTCCTTCTCCGCCTGCGCGTAGCTGCGCAGTGCCGAGGAGGCCGCAGCATCCAATGTGGAGGGCACGGTGACCTGCACGGTCACCATGAGGTCGCCGGCCTTGCCACCACGCTTGGCCACGCCGCGGCCCTTGACGCGCAGCGTGCGCCCGTCGGGCGTTCCCGCCGGTACCTTGACGCGCACGGGCGAATCGAGGGTTGGCACCGTAATGGTGTCACCCAAGGCCAGCTCCGCAAAGGAGACGGGGACGGTGACGTGTAGGTCATCGCCTTCCCGGGTGAAGACCTTGTCGGGTTTTACCGTGACCGCCACGAAGAGATCGCCGGACGGGGTGCCGTTCGGCCCCGCTTCGCCCTGGCCAGCCAGGCGCACCTTTTGGCCATCGATAACCCCGGCAGGGATACGCACCGTAATCGAGCGGGTGCGGTGTACCGTTCCGGTGCCAGAGCAATCCGCGCACGGATCCTCCGCGCGCTGGCCAGTGCCCCCACAGTCGGTACACGGCGCCGAGAAACCGAAGGAGCCGCGCTGTTCCGAGGTGAACCCGGTGCCATCACACGTCGAGCACGTCGACAGCTTGCCGGTCTTGGACCCGGAACCGTGACACGTGGTGCAGGGGGCTTCGCCGCTCAGCTGCAGCGGGATAGTGGTCCCCTTGGCCGCCTCGCGGAAGTCGAGGGTTATGTGCGTTTCGACGTCGGCCCCCCGCGACGGCCGAGCTGTGTGGCCAGCACCACCGCCGCGGTTGAAAACGCCACCGAAGATATCCCCCAGACCGCCGCCTTGAGACGCTCCTCGAGCGGATCCTCCGAAGATGTCCGAGAGGTCGAAGTCTTGCGCACCCGGTCCACCCATGTGCGTGGATCGAAACCCGCCGGGAAACCCGGCGCCTCCTCTCCGCCCAAAGCCACCGCCGCGCATCATGGCCTTGAACTCGTCATAGTCCTTGCGGGTAGCTTTATCAGACAGCACATCATAGGCTTCGGCCACCTGCTTGAATTTCTCCGCCGCCGCGGGGTTATCCGGGTTGGCATCGGGGTGGTTCTGGCGGGCCAGCTTGCGGTAAGCGTGCTTAATCTCTTCGGCGGTAGCGGATGAGGAGACCCCCAGGTCCGCGTAATAATCCTTGTCTGCCCATTCTGGCTTAGCGTTCACTGGGCATCTCCTCCTTTCAGGAGAATCGATAAACGGTTGGGTCTTAAGATTTTTTGCTAAGTAAAAATGCTAACTAACTAGTGAAAAGAAGAGTGGCGCCAAGGAACACTGAGCCCTGACGCCACCTGCGATACCTATTCTGCGTTATCCGGGGTATCCGGACTGTCAGCGGCATCGGCTGACTCGGCGGGGTCGGCGATAATCACCATGGCGGTGCGCACGACGCGCTCCCCCACCGTGTAGCCGCGGCGCAGAACCGTGCCGATGACCTGCTCGTCACCAGTCGAGAGGTCCTGGACTGCTTCGTGCACCTCGGGGTCGAAAGCATCGCCCTCGGCGCCGAACGGGGTCAGCTGGTTTTTGGTCAGCACTCCCGTGAGCTTGTCCGCGATGGCCTTGAGCGGCCCCTCGTTGAGGTCACCGTGCTGGCGCGCGAGCTCCATGTCATCAAGGATTGGCAGGAAGTCTGCCAAGACCTTGGCCTTGGTGGTCTCAATCACGGCCTGACGGTCACGCTCAGTGCGACGGCGGTAGTTGGTGTACTCCGCGTTGAGACGCTGCAGATCCTCGGTGCGCTCAGCCAGCTGAGCCTCCAGGGAGTTCTCAGCGCTGGCGTCCTCACCGGCGGCCGCTTCATCGGTGATGTCGCGGGCGGCATCCTCTACCGCGGCCTCTGCCTCAGCGGTGTTCGCAGTGGCAGCATCGGCCTGCGCCTCAGCAGTGTTCGTCGTGGCGTCATCCACGACGCCGTCGGCAGAAGCAGCCTCGGCGGCGGCAGCCTCCGCAGCCTCAGCGGAGGTTGCCTCAGGGTCGGTATTGGCCGGGTTGCCCGGGTCCTGAGGGGAGGTCATGGTTTACTTCTCCTTGTTCTCGTCGTCCTCGTCGACAACCTCGGCGTCGACGACGTTCGGGTCACCAGCGGTCTCGCCAGCAGCGGCACCCTCGGCGCCTGCCTCAGCAGCCTGTGCCTCGTACAGGGCCTTGCCCAGCTCCTGGGACTCGGTGCCGAGCTTCTCGACGGCCGACTTAATCGCCTCGATGTCATCGCCCTTGAGCGCCTCATCGACGGCATCGGCAGCCTCGGTCACGCGGTTCTTCAGATCCTCCGGCAGCTTGTCGGAGTTCTCATCCATGAACTTGCGGGTCTGGTAGGAAGTGGACTCCGCCTGGTTGCGGGTCTCCTGCTCCTCGCGGCGCTTCTTGTCCTCCTCGGCGTGTGCCTCGGCATCCTTGACCATGCGGTCAATCTCTTCCTGGGACAGGCCGGAACCATCCTGAATCTTGATGGTGTTTTCCTTGCCGGTGGCCTTGTCCTTAGCGGAAACGGAGACGATACCGTTGGCGTCGATGTCGAAGGTGACCTCAATCTGCGGTACACCGCGCGGTGCCGGGGCAATGCCGCCGAGCTCGAAGGAGCCGAGCAGCTTGTTGGCGGAAGCCATCTCGCGCTCGCCCTGGTAGACCTGAATCTGCACGGAAGGCTGGTTGTCATCAGCCGTGGTGAAGGTCTCGGACTTCTTGGTCGGGATGGTGGTGTTGCGCTCGATGAGCTTGGTCATCACGCCACCCTTGGTCTCGATGCCGAGGGAGAGCGGGGTGACGTCGAGAAGCAGCACGTCCTTGACCTCACCGCGCAGCACGCCAGCCTGGAGAGCAGCGCCGACTGCCACGACCTCATCCGGGTTAACGCCCTTGTTCGGGTCCTTGCCGGTCATCTCCTTGACCAGGTCGGACACGGCCGGCATACGGGTGGAACCACCGACGAGAACCACGTGGTCAACCTGGGAGAGGGACAGGCCAGCGTCCTTGATGACCTGGTTGAACGGCTCCTTGGTGCGGTCCAGCAGGTCCTGGGTGATCTTCTGGAACTCGGTGCGGGACAGGGTCTCATCCAGGAAGAGCGGGTTCTTCTCCGCGTCCACCGTGATGTACGGCAGGTTGATGTTGGCGGACTGGGAGGAGGACAGCTCAATCTTGGCCTTCTCAGCTGCCTCACGCAGGCGCTGGACGGCGCGCTTATCCTTGGTCAGGTCAACGCCCTGGGAAGCCTTGAACTTATCCACGAGCCAGTCGACGATGCGCTGGTCCCAGTCGTCACCACCGAGCTGGTTGTCACCAGCGGTAGCCATAACCTCGACCACACCGTCGCCGATCTCCAGCAGGGAGACGTCGAAGGTACCGCCACCGAGGTCGAAGACCAGGATGGTCTGCTCCTGCTCGCCCTTCTCCAGGCCGTAGGCCAGTGCAGCGGCGGTCGGCTCGTTAACGATGCGCAGGACGTTGAGGCCTGCAATCTGACCGGCCTCCTTGGTGGCCTGGCGCTGGGAGTCCTCGAAGTAAGCCGGGACGGTAATAACGGCGTCGGTAACGTCCTCACCCAGGTAAGCCTCGGCGTCGCGCTTCAGCTTCATGAGCGTGCGGGCCGAAATCTCCTGCGGGGTGTACTTCTTGTCATCGATGTCGATGGTCCAGTCAGTGCCGATGTGGCGCTTGACGGAGCGGATGGTGCGGTCAACGTTGGTGACCGCCTGGTTCTTCGCGGACTGGCCGACGAGGATTTCGCCGTTCTTAGCGAAAGCCACGACGGACGGGGTGGTGCGGGATCCCTCCGAGTTAGCGATAACGGTGGCCTCGCCACCTTCCAGTACGGATACGACCGAGTTGGTGGTACCGAGGTCAATTCCTACTGCGCGTCCCATGATGTTTCTCCTTGCTAGTTGGGGTTTGTTTTTAAGTTGATAGTGCGCGACTCAACTTCCGCCGCGTTCAGGGTTGAACTCTAACAGAAGCGGCACCCATTGTCATCCAAACCTGAGCGCCGGTCACTCAACCTACACAACGCGGGCAAACCCAAAGTTGTTCCCGATCCACTCAACTTTTTTTAATTACCGCCCACACGCTGGGAAAACAAAACCGGTTTGGCGGAAACTCACCCCACAGGGACGATTGCTGGCTCACCGTCCACATCTACAACGCGGACTGTCAGCCCATAGAGTTCCTCAATAAGGGCAGGGGTAATGACGTCGCGCGGCACGCCCGCGTCCCACACCTTTCCATCTTTCATCGCCACGACGCGATCCGCATAGCGCAATACATGCGCCAAGTCATGAATGACCGCAATGAGGGTTTTGTTTCCTGCCAGCTGTCGCATCAGCCGCATGAAGGAATGCTGGTATCCGATGTCAAGAGCGCTCGTTGGCTCATCCAAGAAGAGCACAGGCGTTTCCTGGGCGAGGGCCATAGCCAGCCAAGCACGCTGACGCTGACCACCAGACAACGCCGCTACCTCGGCCGTCTCCAGTTCTTCAAGGCCTACCTTTGCTAGCGCGCGACTAACAGCACGCTCGTCCTCCTGACTCCTCCACCCCATAAATCCTTGGTGGGCGAAGCGCCCGCGCGCGACCAGTTCCCTGACATTGATCCCTTCGGGAGCTATGGATTGCTGCGACATCACGGCGACGCGCCGAGCGTAGCTTCGCCGAGAGAATGCGGCTGCATCTTGTTCGCCAATGCGCACCGCGCCCGCGTTCGGTGTTTCCAACCGCGCCAACACCTTGACCAAAGTGGATTTTCCACAACCATTGGGACCGATAATGGCAGTGAATTTCCCGGCCGGAAAAGACACATCCACCGAGTCGAGAATTAGCGGGGCAGTCCTCCCGTAGGACATGCTCACCCCCTCAGCCCGCACGCTCGGCGCACCGTCACATACTTTTTGCTGGTTCACTTTACTGACCTTTCATTCCGGCAGCTCGGGATTGCCACAGCAGCAGACCCGCCAGATAGATGCCACCGGCGCACACCGTAATAAGACCGGCAGGCAGAGTAATTGGGAAAAACAGTCGCTGCCCTGCTAAGTCGGCAGCGAGCAAGAAAAGAGCACCGAGGACTCCAGAGAGCAACACCGGTGTCCTGTCTGGACGCGAGAGCAACCGAGCCATATGCGGGGCCGCGAGGGCGATAAATGAGATTGGACCCGCTATCGCCGTCGATACAGCGACAAGAACTGTGCCAACCAGAACCATCACCACACGTGCACGACTCACGTTCAACCCCAACGCACTCGCCGCGCTATCCCCCAGGGCAAGCGCGTCGCACCAGCCACGCAGCAGCAACCCAGCGACGCACGCCGCGCCTCCCAGCACCCCCAATGGAATAACTCGTGCCCAGGACACAGCATTCAATGTTCCAGCAGCCCAAGTCGCCGCGCCTAAGGATTGCTCCAACTCACCGCTAAGAATCAACCACTTGTTTATTGCTGAAAGAAAGAACGTCACTCCAATCCCCACCACAATCAGTCTTGCTCCCGTAAGCCTTCCTGCAAATGAAAGCCCCATGATGAGTAACGCAGTGAGAGCCCCACCCACCAATGCGCCTAGCGCAATGTTGAACGCGGAGCTAAAGCCCGCCAAGGAAACCGCGATGACACCGGTATAGGCACCGGTATTAAACCCGATGATGTCGGGCGACCCCAGAGGATTGTGAGTAAGGATCTGAAAGATGGCGCCCGCTATGCCCAAACACATTCCTACGACAATCGCAGCAACCACCCGCGGAGCACGCCATTGCCACACGACGGTGGCCGCAAAGTCAGTGCTATTGGGATTCGTAGCCACGGACCACAACGCTGCGCTTTCTTGCCCGGCACCAGGCGAGAAGAGCGAATAGGCAGCAATAGCCAGCGCGACGATCACAATGCCCGTAAAGGACAAAACACTTCTCACGCTCACAATCACAGCCTCCTTCCAGCGCGATGGGACAGCGCAATCAATACTGGGGCACCAATGAGCGACACCGTGACGCCAGCCGGCAACTCAGCAGCAGTGAGGTAGCGCCCCACAATATCGGCTCCCAACAAAAACAAAGGCCCCACCACGGCAGCGGCGACAAGCTGTGCCCGTTCTTCATATATCCCGCACAGCCTGACAACATGCGGGATGACTAATCCGACAAATACAATCACCCCCGCCGCTGCGGTAGCGGTAGCAGCCAACACTGTTACCGCCGCGACAAGTCCCAAACGAGTCAGTTTGAGGTTGATACCGAGACCCGCCGCAACGTCATCCCCCAGAGCAAGGGGCGGCAAATGGCGCGCAAAGGCAATCAGCAGCACCACACCAACTGCTAACCCGCCGGCTGTAATCGCCACCGGTGTCCACGAGGCCACGTCAACAGAGCCCGTCACCCACGCGCGGATACGTGCAAAAGAGTGCGGATCTACCAGGATGAGAGCGGAGGAAAGCCCTTCACATACCGCCCCGATGGCTACACCTGCAAGAATCAGTCTCAGCGGATCAACATCGCCAGCTCTGCCACGCCCTACCGCGGTGACCAGCAGCATGGTCACTGCCGCACCGATGATGGCTGCGAGCGAAAAAGCAAAAGGTGATTGCCACCCCCACCAGCCCAGAGCAATGGCCGCGGCCAAGCTGGCGCCTACGTTAATCCCGAAAACTCCGGTATCTGCCAAAGGGTTGCGCGTCATAATCTGCAGAACTGCACCAGCGAGAGCCAAAGCACAGCCCGCACAAACGGCCACGAGAGTACGGGGAAGCCGCCTCTCCCACACGATCGAGGAAGCTATACCAGGCTGACCTCGAAGGGCGGCCAACACGTCACTGAAAGGAATGCTGCGCGCCCCCAACGCCAGCGACAGCCCCACGCCGATACAGAGAATGGCAAGGCCAGCAACTACTACCCGACCAAGACGCCGAGTATTTCCCTTTCCGGTGTGCACCCCCTGCTCAATCACCAACACCACCCAAACACCTTCATACGCTCACGTTTCCTTAGCTTGACCTAATTTAGGTTAGGCTACCTTTTATGACTACTCGAAAGAAAATCGCGTCTCACATCCCACTCCTCCGCCTTACCGCTGTTGGCCTTACCGCAGCGCTAGCTCTCACCGGTTGCGCCAGCCTCGAAAACGCCGATTCAAACACCGGCGGGTCCAGCTCATCCTCTCCAGCAGAGAAGGAAACAGGAAAATCCAACTCCGCCGCAGGAAATGACTCCGTGGCAACTGGTGGCGAGGGCTTTGCTGGAGCCAGAGAGAAGACCCAATCCTTTGGCAGCGATGCAGCTCCCGGCCAGTTCCCCCGCACCGTCACACATGCCCGTGGTACGACCGAGCTCAAAGAGAAGCCTCAACGAGTAGTCGTTCTCGAAAGCGGCGAGCTCGACTCCGTCCTTGCCCTTGGCATGAAGCCAGTCGGCATGACCACGTCTAAGGGTCAGAACCCCGTCCCCGATTACATGGCCGACAAAGCAAGTGACATCGAAACGGTAGGCACGATCAACGAAGTCAATATGGAAAAGATCGCCTCACTACAACCGGACCTCATCATCGGCTCGCAGCTGCGCATGGATAAGTATTATGACCAATTCAGCTCCATCGCGCCTACCGTTTTCTCGATTCGCCCTGGGTACACTTGGAAAGAAAACTTCCACCTGATCGGTGAAGCCCTCGGCGAGGAAGAGCGCACCGAACAAGTCATGGCCGACTACGACAAGAAGATCGAAGAAGTAAAGAAGGTCATTAAGGACGGGCCAGCTAGCGAAGACACCACCGTCACCATTCTGCGCTTCATGCCGGGCAAAGTACGCCTCTACGGGCGCCTTTCACTCATTGGAACGGTGCTTGATGACGCCGGCCTCGCCCGCCCCGCCAACCAGGACATCGAAGAGCTCGCTGCAGAAATCTCACCGGAGAACATTGACCAAGCGGACGCCGACTACATCTTCTACTGCAGCTACGGAGATCCCTCCGCCACCGGCCAAGACACCGCCATTTCCACTGCGGCGTTCCAGCAGCTTCCAGCGGTTAAAGACGGCCATGCTATCGAGGTCAGCGACGATACGTGGGCACTCGGCCTAGGTCCAATGGGCGCACAGAAGATCGCGACAGATCTCACGGAGTATCTCAGTCACTAACACGGGGGTAGCAACCTCCCCTCAAAACAACACCTGTGGGATTGACTCACCCCAACATAAGGGGCTAGCTTTCATATAAGCGAGATGGGTTACATGTCTGCACCCACTGTGTGGCGGACCATGTTAAAGGCGCCTATTTTTCGCTGGCCCGGCCAAGCCACCGCTTGGCCGTTTCCCCACGCAAGAAGGGTGGTCACATATGAATGCTTACTTCATTAGACAGCGTCGTTCTTCCGACCGGCCTCCAGTTGTGCACGCCAACGTTAAGTAAGCCCTCTTATCACACAAACTGGACAGGCTAATCAGCGCCGCACAGAGCTTGAGCAACTGCTGGACTCGATAGTTTGTGTTCTTTCCGCATTCCATAAGGCTGTACCAGTGTGCCTTGAGACCCATAAAGGTTGTAATCCATGACTAACGATGCTCATACCCCCGTGCCCGAATCCACCGACATCGACGCCGCGCTGATCGACGCCGCCGCGGCCCAAGCCCACTCCTGGCTCGCCTCCACTGCCGACGAACAGGATCCGGCCACAGAACAGCTCGCTGACTTATTGCGCAACCCGGACGGAGTGGCCTTCACCATGGACTTCGTCGACCGCGTCATGCGCCCCGAAGATGACAAGGTAGCCGCCCACGCACTGAAGTCCGTCACCACCACCTACGATGCTTCCTTCCTCGGCCTCATCAACGGATCGCTGGTGGGCCTGGGTGGCTTCTTCGGCCCGATCCTGCCCAACCTGGTCATGCCGCTGGCCCGCATGCGCATGCGCCAGATGGTCGGCCACCTGGTCCTCGACGCTGAGAGCGATGCCCTGAACAAGACCCTGGACAAGGCCGCCGAGTCCGGCGAGCAACTCAACCTCAACCTCCTCGGCGAGGCCGTGCTGGGTGATGCGGAAGCGCGCTCCCGCGCTGAGCGCACCCTCAAGCTCATCAAGAACCCGCGCGTGACCTACGTGTCCGTCAAGGCTTCCTCCATGGTGGCCCAGCTCAACCCCTGGGATATCGAGGGTTCCTTGGTCCGCCTCAAGGAGCGCCTGCGCCCGCTGTACGAGGCCGCCGCGCGCCGCCCGGACAAGGTCTTCATCAACCTGGATATGGAGGAATACCACGACCTCCACCTCACCGTGCGCCTGTTCACCGAGCTGCTCAGCGAGCCGGAGTTCATCAACCTCGAGGCCGGCATCGTGCTGCAGGCCTACCTGCCGGATACCTTCGACGCTCTGACGCACCTCGCCGAGTTCGCTAAGCAGCGCGTGGCCGAGGGCGGCTCCCACATCAAGATTCGCATCGTCAAGGGCGCAAACCTTTCCATGGAGCACGTCCAGGGCGAGATCCACGGCTGGCCGGCAGCGCCCTATGCCACCAAGGATGAGGTGGACGCCAACTACTACCGCCTGCTCGACTACATCCTGCGCCCCGAGTTCGCCGATTGCGTGCGCATCGGCGTGGCCACCCACAACCTCTACACCGCGGCGTTTGCCTACAAGCTGGGCACCAAGCGCGGCGTGATGCGCATGATGGATTCCGAGATGCTCCAAGGCATGTCCCCGGCCCAGCAGACCGCGGTCCGCGAGGCCTTCGAGGGCCGCCAGATCCTCTACACCCCGGTGGTGCACATGGAGGACTTCGACGTCGCCGTCTCCTACCTGGTGCGCCGCTTGGAGGAGAACTCCGCTCCGCAGAACTTCCTCTACGCCCTCTTCGCCCCGGAGGAGCAGGCGCTGAAGGACCAGGAGGAGGTCTTCCGCGAGGCCGTCGCGCAGCGCTGGGATACCTTCGCCGGCCCGCGCCGCACCCAGAACCGTCTGGAGGAAGCCACGCACGCAGCCGGCCGCCAGGCTCCGCGCACCGGACGTTTTGCCAACGAACCGGATACCGACCCGGCCCTGGAGCCCAACCGCGAGTGGGCCATCCAGGCTCTGGGCACCGACCCCGGCGCGCATGGCGTGGAGCAGGTGACGGACACCAACGACGTCGACAAGCACGTGGCCCGCGCCGCCGAGCTCGGCGCCGAGTGGGGCTCCCGTCCTGCCGAGGACCGCGCCCGCGCGCTCGAGGCCGTGGCCGATGAGCTGGCCAACCGCCGCGGCGAGTTCATCTCCGTGGCCGCCTACGAGGCCAATAAGACGGTGACCCAGACCGACCCGGAAATCTCCGAGGCCATCGACTTCTGCACCTACTACGCGCAGTCCGCGCGCCTGCTGGAGAACTACGCCGCCGAGTTCACGCCCTACCGCGTGACCGTGGTGACCCCGCCGTGGAACTTCCCGGTGGCCATCCCCACCGGCGGCATCGCGGCCGCTCTGGCCGCGGGTTCCGCCGTCATCATCAAGCCTGCGCCGCAGGTCGTGCACTGTGCGAAGCTTGTCGTGGACGCCTTCCGCGCCGGCCTCGAGGCACAGGGCCTCGACCCGGATCTGGTCCAGCTCGTCTTCACCGACGAGGGCGACGCCGGCCGCGCTCTGGTCTCCCACGCCGACGTCGACGCCGTCATCCTCACGGGCGCTTCCGATACCGGCAAGCTCTTCCGCTCCTGGAAGCCGGAGCTCAACATCATGGCGGAGACCTCCGGCAAGAACGCGCTCATCATCACTCCGTCCGCGGACCCGGACCTGGCCATTCAGGACCTCTACCTCTCTGCCTTCGGCCACTCTGGTCAGAAGTGCTCGGCCTCCTCCCTGGTTATCTTTGTCGGCGCGGCCGGCGAGTCGCAACGCCTGCGCTCCCAGCTTGTCGACGCCGTCAAGACCCTCATCCCCGGCCCCGGCTACGACATCACGACGACGATGAATGGCCTGGCCGAAGCCCCGGGTGAGAAGCTGCTGCGCGGCCTGACCCAGCTGGAGCCGGGTGAAAAGTGGCTGGTGAAGCCGAAGAAGCTCAACGAGGAAGGCACCCTGTGGTCGCCGGGTATTCGCGATAACGTGCGCCCGGGTTCCTGGTTCCACGTCAACGAGTGCTTCGGCCCGGTGCTTGGCATCATGCACGCGGAGACCCTGGAGGAGGCCATCGAGTGGCAGAACTCCACCGGCTATGGCCTCACCGGCGGCATCCACACGCTGGATAACGATGAGATCGATTACTGGCTCGAGCGCGTCGAGGTGGGCAACGCCTACGTCAACCGCGGTATTACCGGCGCGATTGTGCAACGCCAGTCCTTCGGCGGCTGGAAGCAGTCCGTCATGGGCCCGGGTGCCAAGGCCGGCGGCCCGAACTATGTCGCACAGTTCGGCACCTGGTCCGAGGGCCCGCTGCGCCCCTTCGACGTGGATATTTCGCAGCCGGTGGCGGCCCAGCTGCGTGCCTTCGGTGACCTCGATCTCTCGGAGGAGGACACCGCCTGGCTGTGGCGCGCAGCAGAGCTCGACGAGCTGGCCTGGCAGCAGGAGTTCGGCCGCAAGCACGACCGCTCCGGCCTGGTCTGCGAGGCCAACGTCTTCCGCTACCGCCCGGTGCTGACCCCGCTGCAGGTGCGCATTGCCTCCGACGCCGCGCTTCGCGACGTCTCCCGCCTCGCCCTCGCCGCCACCCGCACCGACTCCCCGGTGCGCTTCAGCGCCGCCCCGGAGAAGGCTGCGGAGCTGCGTGGACTGGGCTTTAAGGTCGACGCCGTGGAGGCAGAAACCTTTGCCCGCGAGGTCGCTCGCCTGGAATCGGGCCGCGTGCGCGTCGTTGGCTCCGTGGAGCCGGGCCTCTTTGAGGCGGCGGTGGAATCCAACTCCGTGGTCTTGGATCAGCCCGTGTTGGCCGATGGCCGCCGCGAGCTTCTGCCCTTCCTCCTTGAGCAGGCAGTCTCGGTGACGATGCACCGCTTCGGCATCATTCGCCAGGTAAGCAGCATCCGCGCATAGCTCGTTTCCTGCGCTCATATGAGAAGATAGAGCGCATGAGTCAAAACACCGGTGATGCCACCGCTTCGGACGCCCAGCACACTGAGGCCTCCGACGCGGTGGCGAAGCCCATCAATGAAGAAGCCACCCTCCACCCCTCAGAGACCGACGACAAGTCCCGTGTCCTCGGCCGCGATGCCATTTCTCTGGCGAAGATCTGCCTGATCTTCATCATCGTGGTCGCAGGCGTCGGCCTGGCCGGCTACCTGCTGAAGTTCATCTGGGTAGGCCTGCTGCCGGTCATCTTGGCCATTTTGGTGTGCACGGTGCTCTTCCCCGTGACCAACTGGTTGCGTGCGCACAAATTCCCCCGCGCGCTGGCCGCCATCACCACGCTGCTGGGCTTTTTGGCCATCATCGGCGGTGTCTTCGCAGCGATGGCCCCGGTGGTCTCCTCTCAGGGTGCGTCCCTGGTCAGCCAAGCTGAGGGCGGCTTGAACAAGCTCGTCGATATGGCCAAGGACCTGCCCATTGAGATTGATGCAGCGAAGGTCCAGGAAGTGTTGGATGACGCCATGGCTTTCCTCAAGGGCCAAGCTTCCAACATCGCCACCGGGGTGATTTCCGGTGTATCGATGGCCAGCTCCATCGCCATGGCGCTCGCCATCATGCTCTTCGTCGCCTTCTTCATCCTCAAGGACGGCGATAAGTTCCTGCCGTGGCTGCGCACCTACTCCGGCTACTCCGCGGGCTGGCACGCCACTGAGCTGCTGACTCGCGTGTGGAATACGCTGTCCGGCTTCATTCAGGCACAAGCAGCCGTCGCGGCTGTCGACGGCCTCCTCATCGGCCTCGGCCTCTGGGTCCTCCAGGTTCCGCTGGCTCTCGTCATCGGCGTGGTGACCTTCTTCGCCAGCTTCATCCCAGTCATCGGTGCGGTCACTGCGGGTGCTTTGGCCGTCATCATCGCGCTGGTTTCAGATGGCCTCACCAAGGCCCTCTTGGCACTTGCCCTCATCATCATTGTCCAGCAGGTGGAGGGCAACGTGCTCCAGCCGATGCTGCAGTCCAAGGCCATGGGACTGCACGCAGCAATGGTGCTGCTCTCCGTGACCGTGGGTTCCGCCCTGGCGGGCATCATCGGCGCTTTCCTGGCCGTCCCGGTGGCGGCCACCATTGCCGTGGTTTTCCGCTATCACCAGGAGATGGCCAGCCTGCGCGCCGGCGAGATCGAAGCCAAGAACATCAAGATTTCTACGTCAGAGGGCCACGACACCGTCATGGAGCTCTACGAGAAGCTGGAAGCCAGCAGCGCCCGCTAGCCAAAGCTGCAGCGCAGCTTTCATGGCTCTCCCTGGCCGTATAACTGCCCTATCTGCCAAAACCAGTGCTCCCGCTTCAATGGCGGGGCATAACTTTGGCGGCTAGGGCAGTTGTCGTATGTAGGGCCTAGTCTGCGGTTACCGTGCCAAAAGCGACGGCCAGCTCCTCCGCGGCGCGATCGAGCACCGAAGCCCACGAGCCGTAGGATTCCTCATTCGCGGTATCCGATACCTGCTTGAGCAACGTGCACGGCACACCGAACTTTCGGCACACCGCGGCGATGGCGTAGCCCTCCATATCGCACAGCGCGGAATCTTGGGCAAGGCGCGTGCGGGTAGGGGTGTCCGAGATGAAGGAATCGCCCGTCGCCAGAGTCTCAGTGGGCAGCTTTCCGGAGGTCTCTAATTCAATGACCTCGGGGAGGAGATAACGGGAGACGTCGCTGAGCACCTCCAGGTGGAAGTCGTGCTTGCGAACGTGGGAGATCTCGAAGACGCCAGCGAGATCGTCGCGAAGCGCGCCCGCAGTACCGATATTGATGACGCGCTCCGGCAGCTGCTGCGCTGAGGCCAAAACCGCCGTCAGCTCGATGGCGGCGGGCACCGTGCCAATACCTGTGATGAGCAGCGGCGCTCCTTCCGGCACATGCGTGGCTTCAGCGTCCACGGCGGCGACGAACAAGGTACGACCAGAAAGATTCTCCATGCCTGCGAGACTACCCGCTGGCCCGAGGAATGCTCTCCACGTCTCTGTTCTGAGCGTTGCGGCCACTTGTAGGGTCTGGAACCACACCGAGACCTCAGAAAGGAGAACACCATGTTCACCCCACGAGTATTCGCCGCAGCGGCACTGCTCTGCTTCCCCCTTATCGCGTGCAGCACCCCTGAAGAAGCCCAGGCCAGCCCCGTAGTCTGCGAGGCAGGAAACGCCCAGGCGGCTTTCAACGACAACATCGCCCAGATTCCGCAGTGGACTGGCCACAACTGGGCACTGGTTGATTCCTCCCACTTCGACCCGTGCGCGGAGCTGAGCTGGCAGACCATTTCCATTAAGGGAGGCACTGCCTCCTCGCCGCACCACATCATGCTCTTCCACTACGGCCAGTACCTCGGCACCGCCACCGCTGAGCCTTATGGTTTCTTCCCCAGCGTGGAGCGGATCAATGGCAACGAGATTTCCGTGACCTACCACTGGCCACAAGAAGGCGATGCCAATGCCGCACCGACGGGCGAGACACACGCTGGCTTCCGTTGGGACGAGGCCCAGCAGAAAGTCATCATGAGCGGCGATGTTCCGCCGATGGGCTAGATAAGATAGAGCCAGTCGTGCGCCTTATATGAGGCGCACAATTTAAGGAAGGAACATCAATGCTTAGGTCCGCCGTCGCCCTCCTGGGCGCTGCCGTTATCTGCTTCCCGCTGGCCGCCTGTTCCCAGGACAACGCGGCGCAGGATTCTGCGGACTCGCCGATGTTCAATTCCGTGCAGAACAGCGCGGCGGACAACACTTCGGAAAGCGCAGAGGGCGCCGAAGGCCCCGCTTCATCGGCCGCGGGTGCCTCGCCGACGTTGCCCGCCGAGTCCCCTACAGACGATGCGGAATCCTGCCAGGATATCGACGCCCACGCGGCCTATGAATCAGGCATTGGCACGGTTCCACCGTGGAATGACAACAACTGGACGCTGGTGGATTTCTCGCAGTTCGATCCCTGCGCGGAGCTGAGCTGGCAGACCA
The DNA here is from genome assembly GCF_001836065.1 of Corynebacterium sp. HMSC035E02. Classification (NCBI taxonomy): domain Bacteria; kingdom Bacillati; phylum Actinomycetota; class Actinomycetes; order Mycobacteriales; family Corynebacteriaceae; genus Corynebacterium; species Corynebacterium sp. HMSC035E02. Next base: position 59,126 of record NZ_KV827293.1, on the reverse strand, counting down.
TCAGCATCGAGCGCGGAACGTCCTCCTCGCCGTACCACATCATGCTCTTCCACAAGGGCGAGTACCTGGGCACCGCCACCGCCGAGCCCTATGGTTTCTTCCCCACCGTCGAGCAGGTCAGCGGCAACGAAATCGCCGTGACCTACCACTGGCCGCGCGAGGGCGAATCCAATGCGGGGCACACCGGCGAAACGCATGCCGGCTTCCGTTGGGACGACGGCCAGCAGAAGGTCATCATGTCTGGCGACGTCCCGCCGACAAGCTAGCGCGGCGGTTCGCAACCGTTAGCGCAGACGCTGGCCCACGAAGCCAGCGGCCAGCGTGTTGCCGCTCGACTGATCGATGAGCAGGAAATTGCCCACCGCGCCGCGGGCGGCGTAGTCCTCCACGGGAAGCTCCGCTTGTGTTTGGACGGTGATGTAGGCGATGTCATTGAGCGCCGCGGACTCCGGAGCCTCGACATCGGCCACGCCATCCAAATCCAGCACCCGATCGACCGAGGCCACGCGGGCCTTGACCAGCGCGGCACCATAACGCAGCTTCACCATCTGGCCCGCGCGCAGCTCCTTGTCCGTGAGGACCACCGCGGTGGCGCCGAATTCGCGTACCTCCTCCGGGCGCTGCGAACCGGCGATGAGGTCACCGCGGGCCAGGTCGATCTCGTCGGCCAGCCGCAGAACCACGGAATCGCCGGCGCGCGCGGCCTCATCCGAGCCAAGCGGACCATCGGTGGTATCGATCGCGGTGACCGTCGAGGTGCGCCCGCCCGGCAGCGTCACCTCATCCCCCACCGCCACGTGCCCGGCCTTCACGCGCCCGGCATAGCCGCGGTAGTCAGAGGCATGCTCGCGGATGACGTACTGGATAGGGAAACGCAAGTCCAAGTCGTCGGCGCGACCGGTGGCCACGGGGACGGTCTCCAGCGTGTCGAGGACCGTCGGGCCCTCGTACCAGTCCATGTTGGTGGAGCGTTCCACCACGTTATCGCCCTTGAGCGCAGAAATCGGGATGACCACCGAATCCGTAATGCCCAGGCGCGCGGCGACCTCGTTGAACTCCGCCTCAATCGCGCGGAACGTGGCCTCGTCGAAGTCCACCAGGTCGATCTTGTTCACTCCCAGGATGACGTGGCGCACGCCCAAGAGTGCTGCCACGTTGAGGTGGCGGCGGGTTTGTTCGACGACGCCATTGCGGGCGTCGACAAGCAGCACCACCACCTGGGACGTGGACATGCCGGTCACCGTATTGCGCGTGTACTGCACGTGCCCCGGGGTATCGGCGAGGATGAAAGTGCGCTTGTCGGTGGCGAAGTAACGGTAGGCCACGTCGATGGTGATGCCCTGCTCGCGTTCGGCACGGAGGCCGTCGACAAGCAGAGACAGGTCCATGCCGTCGAAACCGCGGTCGGCAGAGGAGCGCTCCATGGATTCCACCTGGTCCGCGAGCACGGACTTGGTGTCATAGAGCAGGCGGCCCACGAAGGTGGACTTGCCGTCATCGACGGAACCGGCGGTGCACAGGCGCAGGGTATCGCGCTGCTTGAGCGCGCCGACATTCGGCGCAAGGGTGGTGGTCGTCATCAGAAGTAGCCTTCCTTCTTGCGGTCCTCCATGGCGGACTCGGACAATTTGTCATCGGCGCGGGTGGCACCGCGCTCGGACAGGGTGGAAATGGAGATTTCCGCGAGCACCTCATCAGGCGAGGCGGCGGTGGATTCCACGGCACCGGTGCAGGACATATCGCCCACGGTGCGGTAGCGCACGGTGCGAGTCTCCAGCGGCTCATCCTCGCGCGGGCCGCCCCATTCGCCCGGGGTCAGCCACATGCCGTTGCGGTTAAATACCTCGCGCTGGTGCGAATAGTAGATGGAGGGAAGCTGCAGGTTGCGCGCGCCGATGTATTCCCAAATATCGGACTCAGTCCAGTTAGAAATGGGGAAGACGCGAACGTTTTCGCCGGCCATCTTGCCGCCGTTGTAGAGGTCCCACAGCTCCGGGCGCTGGCGGCGCGGGTCCCAGCCGCCGAAGGAATCGCGGATGGAGAAGATGCGCTCCTTGGCGCGGGCGCGTTCCTCGTCGCGACGCGCGCCGCCCAGGACGGCGTCGTAACCGCGCTCGGCGATGGTCTCCACCAGCGGCACGGACTGCAGCGGGTTGCGGGTACCGTCGGGGCGCTCTTGGAGGTCGCCGCGGTCGATCCAATCCTGGACGTGGGCGACGTGCAGGCGCGCGCCGGTCTCGGCGACGAGTTGATCGCGGAAGTCGATGACCTCGGGGAAGTTGTGGCCGGTATCCACGTGGATGAGCTCGAAGGGCACGGTAGCGGGCGCAAAGGCGCGGCGGGCGAGCTCGAAGACGACGACGGAGTCCTTGCCGCCGGAAAAGAGCAGGCCTACCTTGTCGAATTGCCCGGCGACTTCGCGCAGGATGTGGAGGGATTCGTTCTCTAAATCTTTAAGGTGTGGTGAAAGAGTCATTATTCGTGTAACCCGCATTCTGTCTTGCCGTCAGCGAAAATACGCCCGGAGCGCGCATCCTCACCCTCGCCTACCGGGAAGGTCAACGGCGCGCAGCCGATGGAGCGGTAACCCTGCAGGGTGAGGGGGTGGATGATGAGATCGTGAGCCTTGATATAAGCGTCGGTGTCGTCGAGGTCCCAGGTAATAATCGGGGAAATCTTCAGCCGGCCCGTGCGGTCCAGGCTCAGTGCCGGGGCACTCGCGCGGTGCTCGGAATCAGCACGGCGCAGGCCGGTAACCCACCCGACGTACGGGTCCATGGCCATGTTGAGCGGCTCCACCTTGCGCATGCGGTTATACGCCGCAACGTCGCGCGCATACAGGCGCGGGCCATAAATCTTGTCCTGCTCCTCGGGGCTCAGCAGCGGGCGCACGGTCACCAGCGGCAGATCCGCATAGCGCTTGGCGACGTCCCCCGCTACCTCCAACGTCTCCGGAAAGTGCCAGCCGGTATCGATAAAGAGCAGGTCGGCGTCGAGGTGCGCTTGGTGCGCAAGCTCGGCCAGCACGGTGTTTTCCATGGACATCGTGACGGCGAGGCGGCCGGGTGCGTGCTCGGCGGCCCAGGCGGTAATCGTGTCGGCGGAGGCATCGTGGAGCTTATCGGCCCACTCGTCGACGAGTTCCTGGTTGCGCTGGGCCACGGCAGGTTCCAGCGGCGCGGTGTCGCGGGTGCCTTCGGGGCTAATGCTGGGGTCGCGGTAGTCGCCGCGGTCCAGCAGGTTGATCGGTTCGGTCATGACTCCTCACATTAAAGGGAGCTGGGCGTGCGTGCAGCCCCACAGAGGGGTGCGAGGGCTGTGAGCTTGGGTACTAGGAAGAATAAAAATTAGCCAGAATGAACCGAGCGGACTAGATTTACAGACTAGACAGTCTACTTCTAACGAACTGAAGGGGTTCTCATGCAGCGTGTTGCCATCGTCGGGGACGGCCCCGCAGCGCTCTCCACCGCCGAACGGCTCATCAGGGCCGGGCTGTGCGTGGACCTCTACTGCGAGCGCCCCGCGCCGTTTGGTTTGCTGCGCCGTTTCGCGGGACTGTCCGGCGCGGAATCCGCCGCCTCGCCGTGCCCGAAGGGGACAACGCCGCGCCTGCGGCTCATCGGCAACGTGAGCGTGGGCTCTGGCCCGGACGCGGACATCAACCACACGGACCTCAACCAGCTCTCCGCCTCCGGCGACCGCCACCTAGTTTTGCTGGAGCTCATGGCCCGCGGCGTGGCCATCACCACGTGGGAAGGCCTCTGCCAGCTCACCGACGACGTCGAGGATTGGGCCGCCGTCACGGCACAGGCGCAGCGCGCGCCGGTCTGCTTCTAGCGCGCGGGCGCGCGAGCGCGCGAGCTAGTCGCTCGCGCAGCCATAAGGGAAGCCTGCTGCCGATACCCACGCTAGACGCGCTCGCGTCTAGCGGGATAGACTTGCGCGGTCAATGCTCTCCAGCGGCCCGGCGCGGCCGCCAACACGCACGAAACGCTGGCACATGGAACTCGTTCGCATCCTTTTATCCCGCTCCAAGCCGTACACCGGCTACGTCATCGCGGTGCTGCTCCTCCAGGCGCTATCCACCGCGGCAACGCTTTACCTGCCTTCGCTCAACGCGAAGATCATCGACCGGGGCGTGGCCCAAGTAGACATCGACTACATCTGGCGCACCGGCGGCATCATGCTCATCGTGGCCTTCGTCCAAGTCCTCACCGCCATCGCCGCCATCTGGTTCGGCTCCCGCACCGCCATGGGCCTCGGCCGCGACCTGCGCTCCGACATCTTCCGCCGCGTCACCCGCTATTCCGCCGAGGACATGAGCAACTTCGGCACCGCCACCCTCATCACCCGCGGCACCAACGACGTCCAGCAGATCCAGATGGTCTACATGATGATGCTCAACTTCATGGTCACCGCGCCGATCATGTCCATCGGCGGCGTCATCATGGCCATCCGCGAAGACGCCGGGATGTCCTGGCTCGTCGCGGTTTCCGTCATCGTGCTGCTGGCCGCCATCTCCCTCATCATCGTCCGGCTCATGCCGCTCTTCCGCGCCTGGCAAGGCAAGCTCGACGTCATGAACGGCACCCTGCGCGAACAAATCGCCGGCATCCGCGTCGTCCGCGCCTTCACCCGCGAGGAGCACGAATCCGAGCGCTTCCGCACCGCCAACCGCGACCTGACCAATCTCTCCCTCAAGGTCGGCCAGCTGTTCATCCTCATGTTCCCCATCATCACCGTCATTCTCAACGTGGCCACCGGCGCGGTTCTCTGGTTCGGCGGCCACCGCGTGGACGAAGGCCTCGTGGAGGTCGGCTCACTGACCGCCTTCCTGCAGTACCTTCTGCAGATCCTCGCCGCGGTCATGATGGGCACCTTCATGGCGATGATCCTCCCACGCGCCGTCATCTGTGCGCGCCGCATCACCGACGTCCTCGAGCACGAGCCCTCCATCACCGAGCCGACCCACCCCCGCACCCCGGAGCGCTCCGCGGGCGTCGTCGAGTTCGACGACGTCACCTTCCAGTACGCCGGCGCCGAAGCGCCCGTGCTTCACGACGTCTCCTTCACCGCCACCCCCGGCACCACCACCGCGCTCATCGGCGCGACCGGTTCCGGCAAGACCACCGCGCTCTCCCTCATCCCGCGCCTCTACCTCCCGACGAAGGGACGCGTGCTTCTCGACGGCACCGATATCGCCGACATGGCGCGGAAGGACGTCGTCAAGCGTGTAGGACTCGTCCCGCAGAAGCCCTACCTGTTTAGCGGCACCGTGGCCTCCAACCTGCGCCTGGGTGCGCCGGAGGCCACCGACGAAGAGCTGTGGAACGCACTGCGCGTGGCGCAAGCTGACTTCGTTGAGGACCTCGACATGCACATCGCGCAGGGCGGCACCAACGTCTCGGGTGGTCAGCGCCAGCGCCTGTCCATCGCGCGCATGCTCGTCGCCCGCCCGTTGGTGTATCTCTTTGATGATTCCTTCTCCGCACTCGACGTGCTGACGGATGCCGCCGTGCGCTCCGGAATGCGCGAGTACACCGCGGAGGCGACGACCATCATCGTGGCGCAGCGCGTGAGCTCGATTGTGGATGCCGACCAGATTGTGGTCATGGACGCTGGGCGCGTCGTGGCCCGCGGCACGCACGAGGAGTTGCTCGAGTCCTCCGAGACGTACCGCGAGATTGTGGAATCCCAGAAGACCTCGGAGGTGGCATAAATGGCTGAGCAGGACAACGCTACGTTGAGTGAAGACACCACAATCGAGGAAAAGACCGGCGAGAACGCCCCGCGCAAGGCCAAGAATTTCTGGCCGTCTGCCAAGCGCCTCTTTGGTCTGCTCGCGCCGTTTAAGGTGCAGCTTTTTGCGATTGCGGCGATGAACATCATCTGCGTGTTCCTCGCCGTGGCCGCGCCGAAGGTGATGGGCAAGGCCACCGACGTCATCTTCTCCGGAGTCATCTCCCGCCAGCTGCCGGCTGGGGTGACCAAGGAGCAGGCCATCGCGGCGCTGCGCGCGGGCGGGCAGGATAAATTCGCCGACATGGCTTCCGCCATGGACTTGAACCCTGGCTTCGGCATCGACTTCTCCACGTTGGGCACGATTATCGGCATCGTAATTGCGATGTACGTGGTGTCTTCGCTCTTCCAGTGGTGGCAGGGCTACTTGCTCAACTCCATGGTCATGAAGATCGTCTTCGACCTGCGCGAGAGCATCGAGGCCAAGCTCAATGCGCTGCCGCTGAACTACTTCGATACGCAGTCGCGCGGCGACCTCCTCTCGCGCACCACCAACGACGCCGACAACATCCAGTCCGCCCTGCAGCAGGCCATTTCGCAGCTGTTCTACAACCTGCTCATGGTCATCGGGATCACGGTCATGATGTTCACCGTGTCCTGGCAGCTGGCCCTCGTCGCGCTGCTGGCGCTGCCGCTGACGGCGGTGGTCATCGCGGTGATTGGCTCGCGCGCGCAGAAGCAATTCAAGGCGCAGTGGAAGGCCACCGGTGACCTCAACGGGCAGGTGGAGGAAGCCTTCTCGGGCCACGACCTGGCGACCGTCTTCGGGCGCATCGATTCCATGACGGAGGACTTTGATAAGCGCAACGAGGAGCTGTTCCGTTCCGCCTCGCTGGCGCAGTTCCTGGCTGGAATGATGATGCCGATCATGCAGTTCATCTCCTACCTGTCCTACGTGGTCATCGCGGTGCTGGGTGCGTTGAAGGTGGCCTCCGGCTCGCTGACGTTGGGCGGCGCGCAGGCCTTCATCCAGTACTCGCGCGAATTCAACCAGCCGCTGGGCCAGCTCGGCGGCATGATGCAGCAGGTGCAGTCGGGCGTGGCCTCGGCAGAGCGCGTCTTTGAGTTCCTCGACGCCGAGGAAGAACCCGCCGAGGAATCCACCTCCCGCTTGGGTGGGCGCGCGAAGGGGCTCGTGGAGTTCGACGACGTCGACTTCTCCTATGACCCCGACAAGCCGCTCATCCAGGACCTCAACCTGCGCGTGGAGCCCGGCCAGACCGCGGCCATCGTCGGCCCCACGGGCGCTGGCAAGACCACGCTGGTCAACCTCATCATGCGTTTCTACGACATCGATTCGGGCAGCATCCGCCTCGATGGCGTCGACACCGCGCAGATCTCACGCCGCGAACTGCGCTCCCAGGTAGGTATGGTGCTGCAGGACGCCATGGTCTTCGACGGCACCATCATGGACAACATTCGCTACGGCCGCCTCGACGCCACCGACGAAGAGGTCATCGCTGCGGCGAAGGCCACCTACGTCGACCGCTTCGTCCATTCCCTCCCCGAGGGCTATGACACCAAGATTGACCAGGATGGCGGCGCGATTTCCGCCGGCGAGCGCCAGCTCATCACCATCGCGCGCGCCTTCCTCGCGCAGCCGGCGCTGCTCATCCTCGATGAAGCCACCTCGTCAGTGGATACCCGCACCGAGGTGCTCGTTCAGCAGGCCATGAATGCGCTGCGCGCGGACCGCACGTCCTTCATCATCGCGCACCGCCTGTCCACGATTCGCGACGCCGACCTCATCATCGTCATGGAAGAGGGCCGCATCGTCGAACAAGGCACCCACGCCGAGCTTCTCGACGCCCACGGCGCCTACTGGCGCCTCCACCAGTCCCAGTTCCGCGAGGACTAACGCTAGTCGACCGTCACGGACATTATCGGGGCCGAGAACGTGTCACCCGTGAGGTTTGCTAACTCGAGGGTGACGTCGGTGAGGGAGAGGTGTTCCATGAGGGCGTCGGGAAGCTCGGCGTCTGGGACAGGATTCGGCTGGGGTATACCGAGCTGGTCGAGGACGGCATTAATGTCACCGCCGGTGAGGTCTGCCGTGACGGGCACGGTGCGCGCGCCTTCGACGGTGGGCGTGGCGGTCAGCGAGGTCGCCACGATGCGCGCGGGCTCCACCGTCGTTATGGCCCCGCCGGTGGTGAGCAGCCCATCACCGGCGTTGCCCGGCAGCGTGATGGCAAGGTTGCGCACGGCAAGGCGCTCGCCGGTGAGCTCGATAACGCGCACCTCGCCGTCGCGGGTGGGCATCGTACCCAATGTGGCTTTCACGTTCCCCATCAGAGTCACCTCGTCCGCTCGCACGGTGGAAAAATAAGGCTGCGCTGGGGCAACCTGCGCCCCGACTGGTCCCGCGCTGCTCACCAGGATCTGCGCGCTGAGCACGGCTACCCCGACCTTCACGCGCGCCGGTCGGGCAGCTTCGCGCCTCGAAGCGTTAACCATCGCTGGGCTCCCAGGCCAAGGTCAGCGCGCCGCCGATGATGCCGAGTAGCGAACCGATGAGAAAGCCTCCCAAGTTGGAGGTGGGAAGCGCGATGACCGCCACGATGATGCCCAGTACCCCCAGATACGTCGCAGTGGTGGGACGGAACCACGCGCCAAGGCCAAACATGACCAGCAACGCCCCGATAAGCAGGGTGGACACACCCGACACGGTAGAAATCATGACGAGCAGGTCCGAGATCTGCACCGTGAAGTAGGCCGGCATAGCGATGACGATGCCCGAAAGAATGAGCAGCAGCCCCGGAATAAACGGCCGCCCGGCGCGCCACGTCTTAAACCGCCCCCACGCCCCGCCTGTGGCTGCCGCGGGAGCTACAGCCTGGTCAACATCGAGAGAATCCGGCGCTTCTGCTCCATGCAGTGCTGCGTCGGAATCCCTAGCGTGATCAGCAGACATTGCCGCGGCCCCGCTCCACAGATACGCCCACATTCTTTGCGGATAGCGTCTTCGCGCCTATGGAGGTGGCGCGCACGTCGTCGGCAGTCAGCGAAACCTGCTTGGCATAGAGGCCCCACGTTCCCGGGTCGGCGGACTGGGACAGCTGGCTGGCGTCGATGCCCACGTTCGCGTCCTGCATGACCAGCGAGCCCTCGATATTCGACGCACCAACGAGGAGACCAGTGGCCTCCACACTGTTATCGCCCTTCGCCTTGAGCGCGAGCGTGGACTCCCCCACCGCAGGCAGGTCAGTGGTGACATAAAGACACAAATCCGAGGCCACGGCGTGTTCCATCTTCAGCCGCGCGGTGGGAACATCCTCCTCGCCCTTCTTGTCGCTATCCACAAACAAGGAAAAGCCATCGCCTTCCAAGTGACGAATGTTGACGTTGAAGAACGTACCCGAGAGCGCCAGATTCGCCGTCAGACCGCCCTGCGCAACCGCAACTCCGGCCACTCCGAATGCTGCGAAGCCCGCAACGAGGCCCACCGCGGCCTTCGGAACATTGATTCTGCCCACAACGCCTCCTGAATTCTTAGCCCTCAAGATGATAGCTGAATGCTGACTCACTGATTTGGGGCCGGGGGATTTAAGGTAGGAGGCACGCACAGCAGCAATTAAAGGAGCGCGCATGTTCGGCTGGGTTGCCATCGCCGCATCGATCCCGGTGTGGCTGTACTTTTTCTACCGCCTCACGGCGCTGTTTCGGTTCATCCGCTCCGGCGGGCCCACGCAGCTGAACCGTACCGACCGGCCCCTGGCGCGCCTTGGCCGCGTGCTCATCGAAGTCTTCGGCCATACCCACTTCAAAGGCCGGCCGCTGGTCAACGCCGCGCACTGGCTCGTCATGGTGGGCTTCCTCTTCGGCGCCATCGTGTGGTTCGAGGCCTATATCCAAACCTTCGCGCCCGATAAGGGCTGGCCGTGGCTCAGCGACTGGCCGGTGTACCACTTCATCGAAGAGGTCCTCGCCATCGGCACCGTGCTCGGCATCTGCTTCCTCATTGGCGTGCGCCTGAAGCTCGGCCACACCGATCGCGGCAGCCGCTTTTACAACTCACAAGTCTTCCCCGCACGCCTGGTGGAGGCCATCGTCTTCCTCGAAGGCCTCGGTATGCTCGCCGTCAAGGCCGCCGCCATCGCCACCTACGGCGGTGGGTCGCCGTGGGCTGATTTCTTGACGATGCATGTGGCGGGGATGATGCAGGCGTCGCCAAGCATGGTGCAATTCTTTGCCCTGGTGAAGCTGCTGACGGGCCTGGTGTTCATCGCGTGCATCGCCCACTACTTCCAATGGGGCGTGATGTGGCACCGCTTCCTGGCGTTCTTCAACATCTTCTTCCAACGCAACGCGGACGGTGAGAAGGCGCTCGGCGCGCTACCCACGCCGGACTTGGAGGACCTCGAGCCGGGGAGCTGGAAAATGCTTCTCGACGCCTCCTCCTGCACCGAATGCGGCCGCTGCCAAGACCTGTGCCCCGCGTGGAACACCGAGAAGCCGCTGAGCCCGAAGAAGCTCATGATGGACCTGCGCCAGGGCGCGCTGGATAATTACAACCCGCATGAGGGGCTCAACGTGCTGGCGATGGCGGGCACGATTGATGATGACGTCCTGTGGTCCTGCACCAACTGCGGTGCTTGCGTTGACCAGTGCCCGGTGGATATCGAACACATCGACCACGTGGCGGACCTGCGTCGCTTCAAGGTGCTGGCGGAGTCCGACTTCCCGTCGGAGCTGACCGGGCTGTTTAAGAACATGGAGACGAAGGGCAACCCGTGGGGGCGCAACGCTTCGGAGCGCCGCGCGTGGATCGATGAGGCGCGTTCCGACGGCATCGAGGTGCCGATCATCGGCGAGGACGCTGCGGATTTTTCGGACCTGGAGTACCTGTTCTGGGTCGGTTGCGCGGGTGCCTACGACGACAAGGGCCGCGCCACAACGCGCGCGGTGGTGGACATGCTGCACACTGCGGGCGTGAAGTTCGGTGTGTTGGCTACGGGCGAGACCTGTACCGGTGACCCGGCGCGCCGTGCCGGCAATGAGTTCCTGTTCCAGGTGATGGCGGAGCAGAACGTTGCCACGCTTAACGACGCCTTCGCCGGCGTCCCCAAAGGCCAACGCAAAATCATCACGACGTGCCCGCACTGCTTCAACACGATTCGCAACGAGTACCCGGACTTCGACGGCCATTTCGATGTGCTGCACCACACGCAGCTGCTCAACCGTTTGGTGCGGGAGAAGCTGCTCGTGCCCGTGCCACGGTCGCCGGAGAACCGCCGACCCGTTACGTATCACGACCCGTGCTTCCTGGGCCGCCACAACAAGGTCTTCGACCCGCCGCGTGAACTCGTCGAGGCGACCGGCGCAACGCTGGCGGAGATGGACCACAACCGCGACGAGGCCTTCTGCTGCGGTGCCGGTGGCGCGCGCATGTTCATGGAAGAAAACCAGGGCAAGCGAGTTAACGAGTTCCGCTCGGAGCAGGCCGTGGCGACCGGTGCCGAGCAGATTGCGACGGGCTGCCCGTTCTGCAATGTCATGCTGACGGGTGGCGTGAAGTCCATCGCGCCGCAGACACAGGTCAGCGATGTGGCGCTCATGCTTCGCGACGCCATTGCCCCCTCCGGCGACCTTCCCGCCCCGCGCGAGAAGGCCTTCCTCGACACTCCCCGCCGCCTGCCCGTGGAAGATTCCACCGCGCCTTCCCCGGAAACACTCGCTGCGGAATCTGCCCCAACAAGCTCTCCGCAGGCCCCCACCGCTGCACCAAGTACGTCTGCGGCGCCGACACCTCCGACTGCCCCCAGCGCGCCCGCAGCTCCGTCTGCGCCGAGCGCACCGCAAGCGCCCGCCGCGCCCAGCGCACCACAGGCAATGCCAACGCCTCCTGCCGCGCCGAGCGCACCTACGGCGCCATCCGCTGCACCGCAGGCACCATCAACGCCGGCTGCCCCCAGCGCGCCGAACACGCCTGCAGCACCCTCGACTCCATCTGCGCCACAAGCGCCCTCTGCTCCCAGTGCACCACAGAGTCCATCTGCTCCAACGGTGCCCAGTGCACCGCAGGCACCAGCTGCGCCGCATGTCGCAGGAGCTCCAACCGCTCCTACAGCGCCGAGTGCTCCCAAAGCACCTACGGCACCGTCCGCGCCAGACGCACCCGCAGCTCCATCTGCACACACTCCGGCACCGAACGCAGCCTCTGTACCGCAGGCACCAGCCGCGCCCCAGGCGCCCGGTGCACCATCGTCGCCAAACGCTGCAGCTGTACCGACTGCACCGGCGGCACCCAAGGCTGCAACAACGCCAAGCGCTCCCGGTGCACCGGCGGCCCCAGCGTCAAACGTTCTCGGTGCTCCCGCTGCACCAAACGCACCGCAAGCGCCCGCAGCACCAAGCGTTCCCGCCGCCCCGAGCACGCCAACGACGCCTCAGGCACCAGCCGCCCCTTCAGCACCGCCTACGCCCAGCGCTCCAGCGGCGCCGAGTGCGCCAAACACGGGGTCCGTACCGCAGGCCCCGTCCGCGCCAACTACCCCGCCGAAGGCTCCGGGGGCGTCGGAAAGCGAGGACTAGTGCGACGTCCGCCACACCACCGCCGCGCAGGGTAGGCGAGCTTTATATCGCACAGGTACGCTCTACTCCATGCAATCTGACGTGACCTACGTCCTCGCCTCGGGCGAGACCAACTACACCAACTCGCTGGTGTCCTTCGCATGGATTATGGCGGTGGCGCTGCTGGCGCCGTTGGTGTCTCATGCCCTGGGCAAGAAGATGCCGGCCGTGGCGCTGCTGATTTTCTTCGGCATGCTCATCGGCCCATCGATGTTGGACCTAGCAAATGAGGACCCCGGCATCGGGATGCTCAAGGAACTCGGCGTTGGCGCGCTGTTCCTGCTTGCGGGCTTTGAAATTGACCTCGCCACCCTGAAGTCGAAAGAAGCCGCGACGGGGCTCTCCACCTGGCTCATCTGCATGGTGGTGTGTGGTGTTGGTGCCTACTTCCTCATGGACGACATCCCCGGCGCCATCGTCATGGCAATTGCTTTGACGTCGACGGCCCTGGGCACCATCACGCCGATGCTCAAACAGGACAAGCTGCTTGGCACGCGGGTAGGCGATTCCGTGGTCATCCACGGCGCCATCGGTGAGGTCGCGCCGATTACCGCGATGGCGCTCCTTTTGGGAACGCGCTCCACCTGGGCAACGATGCTGATTCTTCTCGCTTTCATCGCGATTGCCGTGGCTGTCGCTGTCATGCCTTTTGCCATAACCACCCTCATGCCGTGGTTCAAGGAAGCATTCATCTCCGGGGCGGGCTCCACTAACCAAACCATCATGCGCCTCATCATTTTGATTCTGGCGATTCTCATGGCGGTCACGGCGGTCTTTGAGCTCGATATCGTGCTGGGTGCCTTCGCGGCGGGCATCATCTTGAACCGCATCGTGCCCGACGAGTTTCATAAGGGCTTGGAGAACCGCCTCGACGTGGTGTTTTATTCCATGCTCATCCCCGTCTTCTTCGTGGTCTCTGGCATGGCGATTGACTGGAAAGTCATCGTGGACGAACCCCTCAAGGTCCTCGGCATTCCGCTGCTCATCTTGGTCACCCGCGGCCTGCCGGTGTTCCTGCGCGAGAACATCCACCAGACCGGCTCCGACGTCGAAACCACCCGCGAGCGCATCCAGGTGGCCCTTTACGCGGCGACCGGCCTGCCCATCATCGTGGCGGTGATGACGCTTGCGGTGGGTTCGGGCATCGTCGATACAGAAATGGCCTCGATCTTCATCGCCGGCGGTGCCCTCACCGTCGCAATCTTCCCGTTCCTCTCCGGCCTCGTGCGCGAAAAGGCGGAAGAAAAGGGCTGATAGAATATAGGGCGTGACTAATCCCTTCAGCATGCGGCTTTCCGACGCCGAACGGACCGACGCCGTCAACGACCTCGCCCAGGCGCTGGGTGAAGGCCGTCTGACCATGGATGAGTTTGAGGACCGCACCGACGCCGTCATGCGCGCCACCACCCGCCGCGAGCTGGCAGAAGTCTTCATGGACATTCCCACCAAGGCCAGCAGCGAGCTGAAGATTTACTCCCAGGGCGACGTCGCGCGCGCCTACCAGTCAACCCGGAAACCCCGCTTGGCCACCGCATTGGTTGGCTCCCTCGGGCTACTGTTCGGAGCGATCGCATCCTTCGCCACCCTGTCCGGGGCCACCGCCGCACTCACCGGCACCGGCCTGCTTTTCCTCATCCCCGCGTTGTGGATCATGCTGTACGTGGCCAAGGTGGGCCCGGAATCCTGGCATCGCCCGTCGCCGCGCCAGATCGAGCGCCAGCGCATGCGCGAGCTCAAGGCCGCGGGCGCGGAGGAACGCGCGCAGATGCGGGCGTTGGAGCAGGCGCAGTGGGCGGAGAGGCGTCGTCAAGCAAGCGAAATCACCGGCGATGCGATGAATCTGGCCAAACGCAAGCTGGAGCAGTGGAACCAGAAGTAACATATCCGGCATGACACACAACCGGATTTTTGATCAATCCACCAAACTACAAGGCGTTGCCTACGATATTCGCGGCGAGGTTTCCACGGAAGCCGAGCGCATGGAGCTCGACGGGCACAGCATTCTGAAGCTCAACACCGGCAACCCGGCGGTGTTTGGTTTCGATGCGCCGGATGTCATCATGCGCGACATGATTGCGGCGCTGCCGACCTCGCAGGGCTACTCCACGTCGAAGGGTATTATCCCGGCGCGGCGCGCGATTGTGACCCGCTATGAGCTGGAGGATTTCCCCAGCTTCGACGTCAATGACGTGTACTTGGGCAACGGCGTCTCCGAGCTGATTTCGATGGTGACACAGGCGCTGCTTGACGACGGCGACGAGGTTCTCATCCCCGCCCCTGACTACCCCCTATGGACGGCGGCGACGTCGCTGGCGGGTGGCACACCTGTGCACTATTTGTGTGATGAGGAGGATGATTGGAATCCGTCCATTGAAGATATTCGCGCGAAAGTAACGGAGAAGACCAAGGCCATTGTGGTCATTAATCCGAATAACCCGACGGGTGCTGTGTACTCGCGTGAAACGCTGCAGAAAATCGTTGAGGTAGCACGCGAATACAATCTGCTGATTCTGGCGGATGAGATTTATGACCGCATTCTTTATGACGGCGCGAAGCACATTTCGATTGCCTCCCTGGCGCCGGACTTGCTGACGATCACGTTTAATGGCCTGTCGAAGGCCTACCGCGTGGCCGGCTACCGCGCCGGCTGGATGGTGCTGACGGGCCCGAAGTCCCATGCCCGCGGTTTCATTGAGGGTCTGGATTTGCTGGCGGGCACGCGCCTATGCCCGAATGTGCCGGCGCAGCACGCAATTCAGGTCGCGCTTGGTGGGCGGCAGTCGATTTATGAGCTCACCGGTGAGGGCGGGCGCTTGCTCAAGCAGCGCAACATTGCCTACGAGAAGCTCAATGAGATTCCGGGCGTGTCCGTAACGAAGCCGATGGGCGCGCTGTATTGCTTCCCGCGCCTGGACCCGGAGGTGTATGAGATTCACGATGACGCGAAGCTCATGCTCGACATCCTGCGCGCCGAGAAGATCCTCATGGTGCAGGGCACCGGCTTCAACTGGCCTACGCCGGATCACTTCCGCGTGGTCACGCTGCCGTGGGCTTCGCAGCTGGAGAACGCGATTGAGCGGCTCGGCAACTTCCTGGTGAGCTACCGCCAGTAGCACTGCACACTACTGACAACTAGGCTTCCCACAATCGGGCAGGAGCAAAGAGGCGCGCTCGGTTCAAAAGCGTGCGCGCCCCCTTGCCTCAAGCACTAGCGGTCGGGCGGAGCGGGGCTTCCCGGCTCGGAACGTGTCGGCGGCGTGGCGGGTTTGCGGGGAGGGGCGAATCCATGGCCCGTGCCGGCTGTCTCGTGTTCGCGGATGCGCTGGGCGCGCGGCGCGCGATGCGGGTGGGCCGGTTCCCGCGGATCGCGGGGGCCGGCCGGTACCCATTTAATCTTGCCGTTTTCGCGCACAATGCGGCCGCGACCCGGCAAGCCGTTGATGGCGTTGTGGTATTTGCACAGCGGAGTGAGGTTCTCGGGGTTCGTTTCGCCGCCGTGTCTCCATTCTGTGATGTGGTGTATCTGGGAATAATCGGCGCCGCACAGGCAGCGATCCCAGGCGCAGGTGGGTTGCTCACCGCAGGCCATGATGCGCTGCTTCTCCGAGGCGACGCGCTGGGTGCGGTGGAGTTCCACGGGGCCTTTGACGCGGTCAACAATCATGACGAGGCCTTCTTCGGCGAGCTCGCGCTCGATGAGCTCTTTGCCCGTGATCTTGGCGCCGTTGGATAGCTGAATCACTATATCCCCGAGGTCTGGGGCTGCGTTGTCCTGAGACTCGTCGGCGCAGCTACTGATAGTGGGCTGGTCCGAAGGAGAATTTGGGGCTATTGGAGCGGCGGAAGCAGGATCCGCGGAATCGGGGCGCGGGGTGGACGGGTCGCCCAAGCGTCCCAAGATTGTGGCGTACTCGGGAAGCTCCATGACGGCGAGGGTCTGGGCAACGGGGCGGGCGAGGCGGCCCTCGCGAAACGCGGCCGTGAAGGAACCCACAGGATCCTCCTCATCGATATTGGGCCGCAGGTCCTCGATGAGTGCAGCCGGAGCCGTGAGCGTGAGCTTGGATAGCTCCTTTCCCCGGCGAATTGTCACTCCCGGCTTCGGCGCGGGCGGCGGGCTGAGCTCGCGAATGCGCTTGCGCGCATAGCGGGCCACGGCCTTCTCATCGCCAGCGATTCCGCACAGCTCAATGCGCAGATCCCACGCCTGGTGCTGTTTCTTCAGCCTTCCTGCGAAGCGCTCAATGAGCAACAGCGTGGGCAGGTCGTGCCCATTGGCACGGGCGGCCGAAACGGCACGCGCCTGTTTGCGGGTGAAGGAGGTGGAGGCAAAGTAGACGTCGAAAAGCGCCAGCAGAGAGCGTGCCGCAGACTCCGGACCCCACACCCGAAGCTGCTCGAAGCTGAGCCCCGCAACGCCGGCGACGAGCTCGATGCCCGCCGCCTGGCTGCGAAGATGCGCTTCCACAAGGTTCATGCCAGCAACGCTAAACGCCCCACCCGCACCGCACAACGGCGCCGCCGCCAGCCTGTGGATAACTTGTTGATCGTGTCATCATTAGTTTTCTTTTTAATGAAACTCATTCACAATGATAGGCATGACTAACCTGAATCCGTGGCGTACTGGGCTCATCAGTTTTCTTAGCCTCTCCGCCCTGATAACGCTTGCGGGTTTGTTTCTACTACGCCCCACCACCCCGCCATCCGAGCACACCAGCGCCGATTTCTTCGCTACCTATGCGCTCAATCAGCCACAGGTGACCGGAACCGTCGACCGCATCGATCATCATCTTTGCAGCGATCCCCATGCCGGCCGGGCTTTCGACGAAGCCCCGCTCATCCCCGCCGAGGGCGACGACACCTCCTGCTCCCGCGCCCTCATTGACCTGACCTCCGGCGCAGACGCAGGCCGCAAGACGCAGCTCGTATTCTATGGCGTGGCCAGTGACCCGACCCTCCACCCCGGTGACGAGGTAATTCTGACAGTTTCCAGCGACGGCACCTATGCCTTCGCTGATTTTCAGCGCAATGGAAACCTTGCGTTGTGGGCTATCATCGCGGCCCTTGTCATCGTCGGCTTCGCCGCTTGGCACGGACTGCGCGCATTGGTGGGTCTTGTAATCAGCTTGGCAATCGTCTTCTTCTACCTCATCCCCTCTCTCATTGAGGGCCATTCGGCGCTGCCACTAGCGCTCGTGACCTGCGCGGCCATCCTTTTCCTCGCCGTTCCTCTCGTGCACGGCGTGAACTGGAAATCAGCCTCCGCCCTGGGAGGCGCATTGGTGGCGCTAGCGTTGTCGGGGGCGTTGGGGTGGGCGTCGATAAGCAGCACGGCGCTAACAGGCTCGAGCTCGGAAGATAACCTCAAGTTACTGCTCTACATGCCAGGGGTTTCCGTCGTGGGAGTGTTGCTGTGCGGGTTCATCATTGGTGCGCTCGGCAGCCTCAACGATATCGCGGTGGCGCAGGCCTCCACCGTGCGCGAGCTCCACGCCGCCGACCCCGCAGCCGGGCCCGGCGCGCTTTTCATGTCAGCCATGAAGGTGGGCCGCGACCATATCGCTTCCATGGTGTATACCATCGTGCTGACCTATACCGGCGCGGCCCTGCCCCTGCTCATGCTCATCACGGCGGCGCAGCGCCCAGCCCTGCAGATCCTCTCCAGTGACCTCGTCGCCACGGAGGTTCTGCGCTCCCTGCTGGGCGCGATGGCCTTGACACTTGCGGTACCGCTGACCACCGCGATTGCGGCGTTTACTGTGCCGGAAGGACGCGACCAAGCGCCTCGACGGTCCAGCCAGCCTCGCGCCAAGCATCGACGCTGAGCACGTTGCGCCCATCGATGATGTGGCGGCGGGCCACGAGCTCGCCGGCCTCAGCCGGGTCGAGGTCGCGGAATTCCTGCCACTCAGTAGCGAGGATGACCAGCTCGGTGTCCTTGAGCGCCTCGCTTGCCGACGCCACGTAGTTCAACGTCGGGAACACCTTCTTAGCGTTCTCCATACCTTGCGGGTCATAGACCGTCACGGCGGCTCCTGCTAGGGAAAGCGAACCGGCCACGGAGAGTGCTGGCGAATCGCGGACGTCGTCCGAGTTGGGCTTGAAAGCGCAGCCCAACACGGTAACGCGGTGGCCCAAAAGGGAACCATCGAAAGCCTGCTTGGCCAGGTCCACCACCCGGTCGCGGCGGCGCATATTGATGGCGTCGACCTCGCGCAGGAAGGTCAGGGCCTGGTCCGCACCCAGCTCGCCGGCACGCGCCATGAAGGCGCGGATATCCTTGGGCAGGCAACCACCGCCGAAGCCCAGGCCAGCGCCGAGGAACTTGCGGCCGATGCGCTCGTCGTAGCCGATGGCGTCGGCAAGCTTGACCACGTCCGCCCCTGCAATCTCGCAGATTTCAGACACGGCGTTGATGAAGGAAATCTTGGTGGCCAAAAAGGCGTTAGCGGAGACCTTGACCAGCTCGGCGGTCTGCAAGTCGGTCACGATGAACGGGGTGTTCTGTGCCAGCGGCTGGGCATAGACCTCGCGGGCGATTTCTTCGGCTCGACTTTCGGCGAGTTCGCCAACGCCGAGGACGATGCGGTCCGGGGTGATGGTGTCCTTGACGGCGTAGCCCTCACGCAAGAACTCCGGGTTCCAGGCAATCTCCACGCTGGTGCCCTCTGGGGCCAGTTCATCGGCCATCTCCTGCAACCGCGCCGCGGTGCCTACCGGGACGGTGGATTTGCCGAAGATGATGTGCTCGCCCTTGAGACGCGGCACGAGCTCCGTGATGACGGACTCCACGTAGGTGAGATCCGCGGCATAGGAGCCGTGGGCCTGCGGGGTGCCGACACCGAGGAAATGCACGTTGGCGAATTCCGCGGCGTCATCATAGCTGGTGGAAAAATCCAAACGGCCGGCCTCGATGTTGCGCTCGAGTACCTCCGGCAGGCCAGGCTCGTAGAACGGCACGCGGCCGCCCTTTAAGGCTTCAATTTTCTTTTCATCAACATCTACACCGAGTACCTCGTGGCCGAGCTCCGCCATACAGGCGGCGTGTGTCGCACCTAGGTAGCCGGTACCAATAACAGTCATACGCATAACCGGCTATTTTAGGCGCTCCTGTGCCGGCTTGCCCGACGAGGTGCAGAATGTTTAGCGGAAGTTCAGATAGGACTTCGACGGTGTTGGCCCGCGCTGGCCTTGGTACTTCGAGCCCAGAGCGCCGGAGCCGTACGGCGCCTCCGCCGGCGAGGACATCTTAAAGATTGCCAACTGGCCCACCTTCATCCCCGGCCACAGTGAAATGGGCAGGTTCGCGGTGTTAGACAGCTCGAGCGTGATGTGCCCGGAGAAGCCCGGATCGATGAAGCCCGCCGTGGAGTGCGTCAGCAGACCCAGGCGCCCCAGGGAAGACTTGCCCTCCAAGCGGCCTGCGAGGTTGGCCGGCAAAGTGAACTTCTCCAGCGTGGCACCCAGCACGAACTCGCCTGGGTGCAGGACGAAGGCATCGCCCTCGGCCACCTCCACCTCGCTGGTGAGGTCCGGCATTTCCCGCTTGGGGTCGATATGCGTGTAGCGCGAGTTATTGAACACGCGGAAGAACTTGTCCAAGCGCACATCGATGGAGGAAGGCTGGACCATCTCGGCGTCGAAAGGCTCGATGCTCAAACGCTCGGGAGCATCAGCGGCGATGGCGGCACGGATATCACGATCAGAAAGAAGCACGGCTCATAGTCTACCTCCCCACTGGGCCTTTTATGGCCTCGGACGGCGGCGGTGCTAAGCTTTACAGCGATGCACAATCTGCATTGCGCCGACGTAGTTTAATGGTAGAACTGCAGCTTCCCAAGCTGCTGGCGCGGGTTCGATTCCCGTCGTCGGCTCCACTTATCTTTCCAGCTCATGGACTAATTTCATACCTGCAGGATGGACCATGACAGCCCCTATCTTCACGCCGAAAACCACAGCGGAGCTTCGCTCTGAGCGTGAGCATATACTTCAAGATCTTGCGCCCCGCACAATCGATGAACTCCGCGAACTTCGTGCGATAGATCAAATCCTAACTATCGATGAGGCCATTCTGAATCAGTATGAAGCTCTGTGTTTCGTTATCGGCGACTAGGAACAGATATGGTTTCTCTCAGGACTGCACCTTCCCTAGTCTGAGCTTCTAAAAATCTCTTCAAGCGCCCCACGTCAACTCAAGGGTGCGCGGCAACAGACTCCACACAGGCAGGACACAATGGGCAAGAACGAACCAGCGGGAATCACCGACGCACCCAAGAAAAAAGGCACCAACCACAACGCCATCATCGCGTTGATCCTGATTCTCGTCGGCCTTGGCGTCCTGCTCTACCCCGTCGTAGCCACGCAATGGAACAACTACAACCAGTCCCGCGCCGCGGAAGAGTACGCGAAGCTCGAAAAACAAGCCCCGCCTGAGGTTCTGCACACCGCGTGGGAGGAAGCACAAGCCTACAACGCCGGGTTGGGCCAGATCAGCATCGACGACGCTTGGACCACCACCGATGACGAAGACTCCCCCGAGTACCAGCGATACCGCCAGTACCTGTCGGTATTGTCTGAGACCGATGCCATGGGCCGCATCGTCATCCCTTCCATCGATTCTGATCTGCCTATTTATCACGGCACGTCGGAGAAGGCACTCTCCCGCGGTGCGGGCCACCTCTACGGCACGGACCTACCCGTCGGCGGAATAGGCGACGGCGAGGGCCGGCACGCAGCACTCTCTGCCCACACAGGTCTACAGAACGCCACGCTGTGGGACAATCTCACCAAGGTCAAGAAGGGTGATGCTTTCTACATCGCCGCCGGCGGCGAGAAGCTCAAGTACGAGGTGCACGATATTCGGGTCGTCGAGCCAGCAGACACCAGCTCGCTCCACCGCGTACCGGGCCAAGACATCGTTACGCTCATTACTTGTACCCCCTACGGGGTTAACACCCACCGCTTGCTCGTCACCGGCCACCGAGTGCCGATGGATCCGAAAGACGAGGCCGCATTCAACAGCTCGGGTGTGCACTGGCAGTGGTGGATGTGGGCCATTCTGGCTGCCGCAGCCATCATCATGCTTCTACTCATCTACTGGTGGCGCAAATATGTCAGCAACGCTAAGGACGCCGTGCTTGACGACGACCCGCAGGACTCCTAACCGACAATGAATATGCAATAAGGCCCGCCCTTCCCTGGTTGTTGGAAGAGCGGGCCTTTTCTAAAAGTAGCTGCAAGCGCTGGTTCTATGCCGGGCGACGTCGCAAGGCAAGGCACCCTGCCGCGATAATCGCGGCCCCAGCGAGAGCCCACAGGCCTACGCCCTCACCACCGGTCTTGGGCAGTGTGCCCTTGGTGGTGTCAGCGACCTGAAGGATGCCGACCTTCTTCACGCAGTTCGCGGCAGTGTCGGACTCAGCGCAGCTGTTACCGGTGATCGCGGGACCACCGGAGAGCACCTTAATGACTGCATTGCCATCCTTATCCCATTCCGTCGAGAACTTGATCGGCGCGGGCAGCAGGTTAAAGCCATCCGGCGCCTTAGTCTCGATGAGGTAGTACACGCCAGGGGCGTCCAAGCCTTCGAGCTTGACGCGACCTCTGGTGGTGGTCGTGGACTGCTTCACTACGGGGTTAGCATCAGTATTGACGGTGCCATCCGCGTTGAGCTTCAAGTTGCCGTCAGCGTCACCGCGGTGGACGGTGAACTGCGCGTCGTCGAGCAACTCGTCGGTTTGGATCTCCTTCGGCTTGTCCGGGTTGTAACTTACCTTTTCAAGCAGGACATCCATCTGTTTGCTCTCCAGCGGGATACAGCCGGTATCCTTCCAGCCACCCATTTCCGCCTCGTTCATGAGGCCAAAGTTGGGCTCATAAAGGCCACCCTTGGTGTAGCAGCGGGAGTTACCGGCAGGCTGGCTCGGGTATCCATCCGGCACGGAGGTGCTATCCAGCTTTGTACGGTCCAGCTTGAAGCGCACCGTCACTTCGTAGACGTGCTGCCTGGTGCCCTCGGGCTTAATGATCTTCGGAGTCTCATTTTTATTGAGTTCGTACGGACCGGCACCCTGATAGGACTGCGGCTCGCTGGTCTTGTTGAACTCGTCCTTGAAGACCACAGAGGCTCCAGTAACCGAGGCTGCGCCAACGAACTTCGGGGTGTCCGTCAGCTTCCCGTAGATCACGTCGTTGGTGTCGAAACCAGGTGCGTCCGGTGCCTCCACCACGACGTTGTACTTCGCGGTGTATTCGTTCGACTCACCCGGGACCGGCTGCGGTGCACTGTCGACGGCAACCTTGCTGAAGCAGGCTTCAGTAGCGACGTTGTCATCTTCAGCCGGGCTCGACTCCCCGTCCGTGGCCTGGAAAGCCACCTTGTTCGGACTACACACCGTCTTAAGATTGCCGTTCTCATCTTTGCGTACAGGCGCCGAGACGACATACTCTACCTTTGCGCGTCCGGGAAGAGTACCAACGTAGCCCATCATGTACGGCGACTCACCAGCTGTAGCTGACGGCAGGGTCATTCCGGCATAGATACCAGTCCCCGAACCAATCTCTTTGGGACCTGGCGGACGTTCGTTGACGAGTGTGGAACCCGGCCCGAAGCCTTCAAACTTAGCAGTAGGATCCGAAGCGTTCACACCATAGTGGGTATCCGTCGGCAGGTACTCCCAAAACGTACCACCTGAGCTTGGGTTGTTTGTTGTATTTTCCACGGAGATGGTCCAGAAAGTACGCACCTCTCCGTCTACTACTTTGGTTTCAGAGCGTTGCTTCTTCACCGCAATGTTTGATTGCAGCGCTGGCGGCGGCGGAACTAGGTCGGAGGCCGCGTCCGTGTTAAATGAAGCAGGCAGGTTGTTCATTATGTTGACCAACTCGAACGTCGGACTATCGAGATCCGGGTTAGTGATTTTCAACTCAAAGCCCAGCTGATTCGCATTCGCACTACCCGAGCCAAAACCCAGGTTTCCATTGGAATAGGTCCACGCCTTACCCCAGGAAGCAGAAGGGTTAGAGATCGTACGCCCATCCAACGTCTTGATACCGGTGAGATCCCAAGTCGTGATTTCGCCGGTCTGTGTGTCAATGCGTTCAAGGATAAGCTTGTCGCCTGCCTTAGACTTACTCTGGAAACCCCACATATACTTCTGGGCTTGCGGGAGCACCGCCCAGTCCTCCGAAAAAGACTGCTGGTTTCCGAACACACGTTTAGCAGTGGCCTTACCGACATCGTTGACGTTACCGACATCGATTCTATAAAGGTGCCGAGTACCAGAGGTAGATGTGTTGCCCACGAAGAAACCCTCGCTGGTATACACGCCCGCGTTAAGCACATCCCGGTCGCCGCTCGTTTCGAACGGGGTACCGGTACTTCCGGCCGCAAGGATAGGCCCAAGGTTATGTACCTTACCGGTCGCCGGATTAATCTGCAGGAGATTTCCTGCCGGATAGCAAGGATCACCATTTAGGCCGCGAATCTGACTCACCGCATAGAGCCAGTTATCGCTCGAGTTGAAGGCCAAAGAGTTATAGACCCATGGTGTCTTCTCGCCGACTTGCTGATAGTCACGCCCTTGGTCGATCTGGCGGCGCAGGACAGAGGTATCTCGATTCAGGCCGAGGGGCTCACTGGTCACCACGTAGATGGGGCTGCCGTCGGCAAATTCAGCTGGGGTAAGTTCACGCTTTGGTTGTCTGCTTGTTACCGGATCCTTGCATTCTTCCTTCGCAGGAACAGTAAAAGAAGCGGTAAACACTGTATTGGCCGGCCCGCGATGAACGCCTTTGAATTGTATCTGTGCATTACCGCCAATAGTGATCTGTGGAAGGGTGACCTGGTACTCTTTAGCGCTAATCTTTTTGTAGGTCACCTTCGCCTCGTACCAACTTCCGTTGGCACCTGTGTAATAGATCGTCAGGTCCTCATCGTTGGTCGATAAATAACTGTTAACACTGGATTTGAGGGTAACCACCGTGCCTTGTGGAATGGACAGCTGGCCGCCAAAAAGCTCACCGGACGGAATCTTAAAGTTCGGGATATAGCGGCTTCCCTTAAGCACGTATCCATCGTTTTGCATCGTGATGGTTCGGTCGCCTGCAGCGTACGGGGTAATGTTCGGTGCTGCCATCAGGCGAGCTGGAGCCTCGTCTACGTCAGCAATTTCCAGCGGCTCAGTCACTTCCGAAGGAGCTTCTGAGGTTTCGCTGGATTCCGTTGAAGACGTGCTGGTAGTCTCCTCGGCTACTCCACGCGCATCGACGGATATCCCGCTCAGTTCGGAATCTTCTGCGACCGCTGGGATCTTCAATGAGAAAGCTGCTCCCTCTGGCACGTCAGTAGAAAGGCCAGTGATGCGGAAAGTCACTGAAGAGCTGGTCGAATTTACAACGAGGTTGTCTCCTTCGCGGACAGGGATCTCTTCGCCGTCGAAAGTCAGCGTGTAGGCCGAGCCTTCGAACTCCAGTCCTGCAGTCTCAACAGTGAACTCCAACTCCTCCACGGTTCCGGCGTCAACAAAGTGGCCTTCAAATGTTGCGGAGTCGCCAGCAGTCAGGCTTTGCTGGTCGGCAGAATCGAGCTCGGTGCGCAGGGCCGTGGTTTGTGCTTCGGCGACAGCACCAATGATGCCGGGCAGAGCAGCCGGTGCAGCAACGCTAAAAATGAGGGCCAGCGCCGCAATGAACGCCGCTAAAACCCGCCAGCGGTACACTACCCGCTCGGCCGGGTGAGTATCTGTCCAGGACATTAGCGTCCCTCGCTTTCTGAATTCTTCCTGCGGCTAGAGGCAATCATCACAAAACCAGTGGCTATCAACGCCAGCGCTGCGGCTACCACACCAAGTACTTCTGCGCCGGTCATTGCCAATAAGCCGCCATCCCCTTGCGAACGGTTCGGGGAATCTGGAGTTGTGGTTGTACCAGATTCCGGGTTGTTAGGTGGCGTTGCCCCAGGCTCGTGCGGTGCCTCTCCTGGCTTCGTCGGTGGTACCGGGGGAATCAACGGAGGGAACACCGGTGGAAACTTCGGCGTTGTCCGCGGGGTACTCGGGGTTGTCGATGGAGTATTCGAGGTTGTCGGTGAAGTTGTCGGGGCCGTTGGAGTCGTCGGCGGCGTCGGCGTTTCACCCGGTTTGTGGGTCTTAGCCACGATTACTCCTGGTACCGGATTCGGGTTATCTACCACCGTGTGGAATGGAACCGCTACCACAAACGGGTTGATCTCCCGATAGGAATCATCCGGGGCCGAAGATGTCACCACATAGAAGCCATGAGCTAGACCATCAAACGTCACCTCTCCGTTGACGTTGGTGATCTGCTCTACGTGCACATCGGTGCGCCAATCACGAACCTCGTCGAGATTCGCGTTCCGTACGCGAGCTGCGTCGTCAGCGTTGGTCGGGTCCAAACCGGCAAGCCGGGCCAGATGAATCGTGACTCCCTGAATCTTTCCCGAAGGTGCCTGACCATCATCACTCGGATTGCCTTGCGTAAGCCGAACCGTCACCGTATCCGTAGCCATAGTGCGCTCCGCACCAGTGGACTGCTGCCCGGCAACCTGTACCGCTTCTGCAGCAACCATGCCCGGCCCTGCGAACGCAATCGCACACGCTACTCCCACGGCAGCTACTCGGGCCGACCACGCATTTGTCAACCTCTTCATCGCCTTACTCCCGCACGCTACTTTCCTCATTAATAACTTCTTGTGCTCCAGCAACCGTCTTCTGGCGTCGAAGCCACCACACCAGCCAGCAACCAATGACAATCACCGCAGCCAACAGTGCGTACATCCACCACTGCCAGCCCGGTCCGTGGGAGGCGTCGAACACCGACTCCTCTCCCGGCTCCAAAGGAACCTGATGACCGCGCACCAACAAGCGGTGCGTATTGATCCCGTACGGGGTGCACGTAATCAGCGTGACGTAGTCCTGATCGGCGACTGGACGCAGACTATCCACTTCACTTGGCAGCACCACTTGGATGTCGTCTACGACGTATTTCAATTTGTGGCCAGCCACCTGGATGTAGAAAACATCCCCCTCAGAAGCAGAGTCGAGATGATCAAACATCGTCGAATTCGCCAGGCCGGTGTGCCCTGTAATGACGGAATGGGTTCCTAGTCCACCTACCGGCAAATCAGAGCCATACAAATGCCCCAGGCCCCGCTGCAGTGTCTTATCCGCGGTGCCATGAAACACCGGCAGATCGACGTCTATTGCTGGGAATACAAGGCGGGCCATCGCTTCGGTCTCACCCAACTGATTCAGATAAGCCTCATAATCGGGATTATCTACCCCGATACGGTTCAGCCACGGATCCAGAATCGGACCCGAAGTCTGCTCCTCGTTGTACGCATGCGCAGCATCCCATACGGAGTCTTGCACCTGCGCCGGTGTCTCTTTATCCAGTCTCGCATATTCCTGCGCTATCCGTGAGGCATTCCAGTTGTTCCAGGCAGTCGAGACCACTGGGTACAGCATCACCAACAACCCGACGACAACGACTATCACCGGAAGGACTAGACCTCCACGGCGCCTGTGCCGCCGGCTCGAATCTTGGTCTAACACCGAAGTCAACGACCCGCACCACCCAAATCAATGCCCCACGCGCAAACACCGCGCGACCGGGATAACAACGAGAGAGAAAGAAGGGAACTGCAATCTATTCCTAGCCCAGTCCCCTTACTGGGTCGAGCACCCTACGTTGGTTACCCGACCCGCAGTGCAGACCATCATGGATGGTCTGCACCACCGGAACTACGCCCGGTTATTAGTTGCGCGCGGTACGACGAGCGAACCAAGCACCAGCAGCAACAATCGCTGCGCCAATAGCAGCCAGGATGCCCACACCGGCACCACCGGTCATCGGCAGGTTCGGGGTGTCGCGCTTGATGTTTTCAATTTCAGAAACAAGGGTGACGGCGTCGTCACCCTCGAGCTCACCAGTCTTCGCGATGTTCTCGCGGGTGAACTCAATCTCGGTAACAGGGTTTTCCGGCAGTGCGTAGCCCGCCGGAGCCTTGGTTTCCTTCAGACAGAACTTCTTGATGTCGGTGACCGGTGCGTTATCTGCGAAGTCGGTGACGTGCAGTCCGTCGATGGTGATGGTGCCGTCCTCACCAGTGGTCCACTTGCTTGCACCGTTAATGGTCAGCGGGCTCTCGCCCAAATCGGAAGCCTTGGTGCACTGGTAGAGCTCGAACTCCGCGCCCTGCAGGACCTTACCGGCCTCCTTGCCGTCCTTCTTCACAACCTTCAGCTTGCCGTGGTAGGTCACGACCTCGTTGGTCTTGTTCTTGACCTCGTTGCCGGTATTCGGGTTGTTGAAGATGACATCAGCCTGGTTCTTCAGCTCAGTGGTGTCGCCCACTTCCTTGCGCTTGACCTCGAAGGTCAGGGACATCTTGTCACCGGACTTAACCTTGCCAAGGCCCTGCTCGGTCAGCTTAACGACGAGCTTGTTTCCGTTCTCAGTCGGATTGTTGACCTCGTAGTCACCGGCGCCCAGAGCGGTGTTACCAGCCTTAACCTCGGTAACCTTCTGGAAGTCCAAACGCTGGTCCAGCTGATCCTCAAAGCGGAAGGCAGTCGGGCTCTTGCCCTCGCCCCAGGTCGGAGCGTCGGCGTTAATGGTGTAGGTGTATGCGTCCTGGATGTGCTTGTCGGCGTCCTTGACGGTCTTCTCGGTCTTGGTCTCAGTGTTCTTCGGGTACGCAACGACATCGTAGTTCCACGCATTGGAATCCTGGTTGACCATTGGTACCGACACGATGAACGGAGCTCCTGTAACGATGCCGGCCGGAGCATCGGTCTCCTCAACGAGGTAGATACCCAAGTCCAGTTTCTCGAAGGCAACCTTGCCGTCGGCACCGGTGGTACGCTCGAACGTCTTATCGGTCTCGTGGCCTGCGGCGTCGGCAGCGGTCTTCGGGAACTTCGACCAGTCACCATTCTGCAGGTCGTAATCCAGCTTGGTGATCTTGTAGGTCACGCCAGCTAGCGCCTTGCCTGGGACGTCTGCCATTTCCCCACCGGTAGCCGGCGTGGTGGACTCAGCACCCTTCTTCTTGTAGAGAGTGATCGAGCCCTTCTTGGAGAAATCGATGTTTGCCTTGTTTACGGCACCCGACTCAGCAGCAGGCTGCTCAGCGACAGTACCGTCTTGCGCCAGGGCCCCCGGAGCGGAGATACCCATAGAGAGGCCAATGACGGCAGCGAAAGTAACCGAACGAGCGGTACGAGAGATCTTGTTCACGGAAACTGGTCCTTTACACGAGTTCTGAAATGAGACACCGCGCCTCATTGACTATGCGCAATCCACTCCGCACTGTTCACAGATCGCAGCCCGACGCATCGCTAAGAATCTTTCGCCCGTTGAGAGAAACAATTCTGAGAGCAAGAGGTATCTACGCAGGCCTCCAGCTTTGACTAACGGCAGCCTGTGGATTACATAGCTAGATCTTATACTCAGAGGCGAAAACAAAATACCCGGCAAATACTTGCCCCCTATAAAACCAGCTAGCCCCCCCTGATAATCCCCAACGTCCATTCTTGTACAAGAGATCATTTTCGCAGTTAAACTACAGTTTTCGCAGCCACCACCCCGCCGTAGAGTGAGAGCTACCACACCACCCCCTCAAGGGGGTAAATCCACCCAACTTTACGCCCGTCACATGCGGAAAAGTCAATACGCAGACTAAGCCTTCCGAGCAGAGTGTCGCGCAATAGCAGAGAACTTGACCATTAGCCCCGCCAATATTGGCAGGGAGCCAAAACCTTTGACGCGCAAACAAAAAGGAAGCGTCAAGGGGACAGCTTAGGCACGCTCGAAACAGTTTATATTCTCAGTTTCTAACAGAGCACACGACCAAGCGTTGATAGCATTAAGATTCCTTGCAAGCGCTCGCTAAGAACCGTCAGTGTCAGCTGCAGCACGAAGGAGCGCGGCGTACGCGCCGTCGCGTGCGAGGAGATCGTCGTGGGTGCCGCGCTCGACCACGCGGCCGGCGTCGAGGACGACGATTTGGTCGGCATCGCGGATGGTGGACAAACGGTGCGCAATAACCAGGCGGGTGGCGTCCGCGCCAAGCACTGCGTCCTGGATGGCGCGCTCCGTTTCGTTGTCGAGGGCCGAGGTGGCCTCATCCAGGATGAGCACTTGGGGTTGGCGCAGCAGCGTGCGGGCCAACGAGAGGCGCTGCTGCTCACCGCCGGAGAAGCGGTAGCCGCGCGATCCCACGAGAGTATCCAACCCGTCGGGAAGCGCGGCGATGACCTCGTCCACGCGCGCGGCGTTAAGCGCCGCCCACATCTGTTCCTCACTGGCATCCGGCTGTGCGAAGAGGAGGTTCTCCCGCACCGTGCCGTGAATCAGGTAGGTCTCCTGGGAGACCACGCCGATGACTGCCGAGCGTTGCTCGGCAGGAATGTCACGCAGGTCTACCCCACCTAAGAGCACGGCCCCTTCCGTTGGGTCGGCCAAGCGCACCAGAAGGGAAGCCACCGTGGATTTGCCGGAACCGGTATGCCCCACCAGGGCGGTAGTGGTGTGGGCGGGGATGGAAAGGGAGACGTCGGAAAGCGCGTCTGTGTCAGTGCCGGGGTAGCGGTAGGAGACGTGGTGGAGGGTGAGGGAGGAGTCGGCAAGCTGGGCGGGCTGGGTGGCCTCGGTGAGATCGGGATCTAGGTCGAGGTACTCGAAGATGCGGCTGAACAGCGCCATCGACGCCACCCACTGCGCGCCCACGTTAAGCAGGCCGGTAATCGGGCGGAAAATCTGGGTCTGCAGGGTACTAAACGCGATAAGCGTGCCAATCGTAATCCCCGGGCGCAGGCCGGCCACCAGGTAGATCAGCGCCGGCATGACCCCGAAAACGATTTGGGTCAGCGCCATGCGCCAGCGCCCGGCCAGCTGCGATTCCAGCTCCAAGCGGATGAGGGAGCGCGAGGTCTTCTCAAACGCGCCATAGACCCGCTCCTGCGCGCCCAGCGTGGCCGCCAGTCGCATGCCGGAGACCGACAGGTTCTCCGAAATGGTCTGCTGCAGCGTCGCCTGCGCGCGGCTGTTTTTCTCCATGAGGCTGCGGCGCAGCACGGCGGCGCGGCGGGTGAGCCACACTGCAGGCGGCAGCACCAGCAAGGACAGCAGCGACAGGGTTGGCGAGAGCGCCACCATTGCCACCAACGTGGCCACCGTCATGGTGAGGTTGCTGGCCACGGACGTCGCCGTGGTAGTCACCATGCCACGCATCGCCGCGATGTCATTGGTCAGGCGCGACTGAATCTCACCGCCGCGGTTGTTGGTAAAGAACTGCAGCGACTGGCGCTGGAGGTTGGCAAAGACCTGCGTGCGCAGCTCGTGCATGATGGTGTGCCCCACCCGCGCGGACAAGAAAGACTGGATAACGCCGATGGCCTGGGAGACCACGGTGATGGCCAGCATGCCGCCGACGAGCCACAGCAGCAGCGCGGTGTCGTGTTCAGGAATGGCCTCGTCCACGGTGCGGCGCACGAGGAAAGGCTGCGCCACAGTCAGCCCAGACGTCGCCACGATGAGTGCTACCACCAGCAGCAGCGTGCCGCGGTGCGCGGC
This sequence comes from Corynebacterium sp. HMSC035E02, assembly GCF_001836065.1. Classification (NCBI taxonomy): domain Bacteria; kingdom Bacillati; phylum Actinomycetota; class Actinomycetes; order Mycobacteriales; family Corynebacteriaceae; genus Corynebacterium; species Corynebacterium sp. HMSC035E02. The sequence goes on along the minus strand of NZ_KV827293.1, from coordinate 28,157 downwards.
GAACAGGCCGGCGACGCGAGCAAACTTCACCGGGTGCTGGGCCAGCTGATCGACGTCCGCTGGGTCCTTCACCGCGGTATGCATCGGCCGCGTCATAGTTTAACCGCAGGTGACGATGGGCTGCGGGTCATAAACCGTGGTGGTGGTCTCCCGAGAGATTTCCTTGCCGGAGAGGTCCTTAATCACGCGGGTATCGGACGTCGTGAAGCCCGGCGCGCCAGACGACGGCGAGCAGTCCTCGCTCACCGACTTGCGCTGCGGCTCGGTCTTGGCCCAGCGGCCGTTGTTGATGGACTCGACCTCAACCGTCTTCACTCCCTTGAAGCGCACGGTGATGTCGCTACCAAAGCTGGTTTCGATGCGCACCGGATGGTTAGAGGTATTCGTGAACTGCAGGTCAATCGCACCTTCGTACACGGTGGCCTCGCGGCCGGCCGGGTAGCGGGAAATGTAATAGGAGTGCGGGGTGTGCGCGGTATCCTCCATGCCGGCGAAGTACGCGGCGTTGTAGAGGGTGGTGGCGAACTGGGAAATGCCACCACCCACGGCCTTGCCCGCGTGGCCGTCGATGATGATGCCGGATTCCACGTAGCCCTGCGCGGTGCCGCGCGGGCCGGTGTAGCCGTTGAGGGAGAAGGTCTCGCCTGGGTTGACCACGGCACCGTTGACCTGCTGGGCCACCAGCCGGATGTTAGTGCCGGAGGCCCCGGAGAAGCCACCGGTGGAGAACTCCGATACGGTGTCATCGAAGGTGGCCTTCTCCGCCATCTCGGTGGTGAAATCCGCGGGGTCCGGCTTGTAGTCGGCATCCCACTCGCGGTTATCTTCGCTGCTCACGCGGTCTTCGAAACCGTCGAGGGTCTTCTCCCAATCGATGACGGAGCCATCCACTGAGGGCGTAATCTGTTTGTCGTTGCCGCTGAAGGAAATCTTGGCGTTGGTGCCGGGCACCTCGGAGCCTTGCATGCGCTCTTGGAAGAGCTCGCGCGCGCGGTCTTTATCCACCTTGAGGCGCAGCTCGCCGTCTTCGGCGGCGATGGAGACAAATTGGGAAATCTCCGGCTTGCGCAGGGTCCCGGCAGTGTTGTTCTCGCCCTTCAGGGTGAGCGGGTTATCCAGCGCGCGGGCGGCATCCCCGGTGCGCATGGCCTCAATCGCTTCATCATTAATCTGTGGCTCCACCACCATCGGCTCAACCTCAACGCCCTCGGGGTCGAGCCAGTGCTTGACGACGCCCTCGTGCAACTCCCCTTCTTCCACCGCCTGGCCGAGCTTGGGCTTGGTCTCTTTGAGGGAGCCGTCGATAAGCTCTAGGTTTCCATCCTCCGGTTCGATCTTCAGATCATTGCTCACGCGCTCGAGCTGGCCGGAGAGCTGGCCTTCATCGATGTCCACGGCGACAGGGATTTCCTGGGTGGGCTTGATGAAGCTGTACAGGCGCGAGAAGGGGTTCAGGGAGGCGTCAGGAATGCCGTCGACGGCCTTCTGATAATTCAGGCTCAGGCCAGCATCTTGAGGGATAAGCTGCGAGCTTTTCTCCCCGGCGCGGATATCCACGGGCTGGGCCGCGACATCCCCGAGTTCCTGCTCCAGCTTCTCCACCGCAGCGGTGCGCTCCATGCGGGAGATGTCCACGCCGCCGACCGACGTCGCGCGCGGAACCTTGTGCTGGTTGGCCATGACGTCCCACGCGTAGGCGATGCCGGCGATGAGTAGGAGGCCGACGAGCACACCAAGGGTCACATGGAGCCCCTTGCGTCGCTGCTGCCTATGTCCGATTGCCTTTTTCACGTGTACGAGATTAACGGCTGCCAGCTGGTTTTTACTAGTCGCCCTCGTGCTGGGCCACCACGTCGGCGGCCGCGTCGATGACCGCGTTGATGTCATCGTCGGTGGACCACAGCGGCATATCGGCACCTGCGGCAAGGGCTGCGGCCACGGCCTCCGGCACGCTGAAATTCTCCGAGATGGAAGCCATACCTCCCAGGTCATCGGTGTAAATCGTGCCCTCGAAGCCCAGCTCCTCGCGGGCTAGCTGGTAGGCCCGCGGGTTGAGGGAGGCCGGCTCCTCGCCCAGCCCAGGAACCACGAGGTGGCCCATCATGAGCGCTGCTTCCGGAGCTTGCGGGATTGCCGTGTGGAATGGCACGAACTCGCGGTCATACAGGTCTTCCAGGGGCGGGGTAACGGCCTCACCCAGGTGCGTGTCCCCGGAGGCGCGCCCGTGGCCGGGGAAGTGCTTGAACACGGCCTTCACGCCGGCAGCCTGCAGCCCGCGGGCAAAGGCCGCGCCATACTCGCCGGCGGCCTGTGGGTCGGTGGAGAAGGCGCGGTCGCCGACGACCTCCAGGTCTCCCCCATCCACGTCGAGCACCGGGGCGAAGTCCACCGTCACGCCGTGGGCGCGCAGGCTGTGCCCGATTTCCGTGGCTAGGGCCTCGACCTCTTCTGGGCTATGGCCCTCCGCCATGGCCTGCGGGGAGGGGTAGTCGCCCAAGATTTCGGAAAAGCGCTGCACGCGCCCGCCCTCGAAGTCGATGGAGACCTCGAAGTCGCGGCCCATTTCCTCGCGCAAAGCGTTCACTCCCCGCGGGCCATCGCTGAGCAGCTCGGGGTCGGCCCAGCTCGGGATGAAGAGCCCACCTACACCGGCTTCCAGCTTCGCCCGGGCATCCTCGTAGTTCAGTGCCGGCGGCATGAGCTTGGCGGCGGCGCGGGCGCGAACATCCTCGGGCGCGGCTTCCTGTGGTGTCGAGTCCCCCGACGCGGCGCTAGTGGGCGCGGCGCTGGTTTCGCTGGGCGGGGCGTCGGAAAGCACGGGCTCCTCGCTACACGCGCTCAGCGCACAGCTAGCACTCAACAAGAGGGCGGGCATTGCTTTTCTCATGCCCACCAGTGTGCCTGAAGCACCCGCGCGGGCAACACCTGGTTGTTAGGATGGCCACATGAATAACGGAGAGACCATGCTCATTGCCTATGACGGCTCCGACCGCGCCGACCGCGCCCTCGAGTACGCCGCGCGGCTTCTACGCCCCACCGACGTCGAAATCCTCACCGCCTGGGAGCCCTCTGCGCGCCAAGCCGCCCGCGCGGTCAGCCGGACTGGGCTGCACCAGTCCACGGTCTCGCCGGACAGCGTAGAAGATGATCCGGCCTATGAGGAGGCCTTGGCTATCTGCCGCCAGGGAATCGCCAAGGCGGAGACCTTGGGTTTGCGGGGCCATGCCCACCTGGTGGAATCCGTAACGACGATTCAGAGCGCGATTGTCGACGCCGCCCACGAACTCGACATCGACGTCATCGTCACCGGCACCCGCGCGCTCACCGGCTTCCGCTCGCTGTGGACCAATTCCACGGCGGAGTACATCGTGCGCAATGCGGGCCTGCCGGTCTTCATCGTGCCGCCGGAGAACGATGAAGAGGACGACGCGGAAGAAAGCGACTCCTAAAGGCAGCTTTTAGCTGCTAGAATCTGGCGCCATGGCATTCGACAGCGATTCCCTCAACAAGCGCACCCTGGGCCCGGCCCTGGGCAGCGCGGTCGTCGGCGTGGCGCTGGGAGTCGTAACCATCCTGGGCATTGCCCAATTCTCGCAGGCAGATGCCGTACCGAACGATAACTCCGTCAAGGCCTCCGACGCCGTGATGGGCGGGCCGGAGTACGGCTCCCGCGAGTAGCGTGCGCGCACGCATCGGGGGGCTTTTCTTTTTAGCCCTCGTGGTTCTGGTGCAGCCGTGGGGGCTGACCGCCGCCGATACCAAGCACGATCTGGTGGCCAACCCGGCTGGGTTTTTGGCCGGCGCGCTGCATGCTTATACCGATACTTTCACGCTGGGCCAGCTACAGAACCAGGCCTATGGCTATCTCTTCCCGCAGGGCTTGTTCTTCTTGCTGGCGGATCCACTTCCGGATTGGATAGCGCAGCGCGCCTGGTGGTTCTTAGTCCTGGCGGTGGGCTTTCTGGGTTTCTTCCGCGTGGTCCGCACAGTACTTCCCGCCGCGCCGGGCTATGCCGCGCTGATGGGCAGCCTCCTCTACGCGCTCTCCCCGCGCACGCTGACCACGCTGGGCGCGATTTCCTCGGAGACCTGGCCGGTCATGCTAGCACCCTGGGTGCTGCTGCCCTTCCTGCGGCCGGGCACACTGGGCTGGCGGGATGCCGCGCCCTCGGTCGTCGCAGTGGCGTACATGGGCGCGGTCAACGCCACGGCCACGCTGGCTGCCTGCTTGCCGGCGGGTGTGATTCTGTTGTGGCGGCGCGCGGGCAAGACTGGCCTGGCCTGGTTGGCCGGTTGCGCGGCGGTATCCGCGTGGTGGATTATCCCGCTGCTCATCTTGGGCCGCTATGCCCCGCCCTTTACGGAATTCATCGAGTCCGCCGGCGTAACCACTCGCTGGCTTAACCTGGCAGAAATCCTGCGCGGCACCACCAGCTGGGCGCCGTTTGTGGATACCGAGCGCGTCGCCGGCAATGAGCTGGCCACCGAGCCGGTCTTCGTGCTCGTCACCGTGAGCGTTGCCACCTTAGGCCTGGTGGGCCTGTCCCGCCTGCCGCGACTCTGGTCTGCGATGTTGCTCGTGGGCGTGGCCGTACTGGGCACGCATGCCGCCTGGTACCTCGACGCGCTCGACGGCCCGCTGGCCGCGCTGCGCAACGTGCACAAGTTCGACCCGCTGGTGCGCCTCCCGCTGCTGCTCGGCGTGGCCGCGATTGCCGCCCGGGTGAGGTTGCCGCGGACGTTGTCCCCGGGGCGTCGTGAAGCAGCGGGCCTTCTGGTGTGCCTCGTGGTGGTGGGCGCGACCGCCCCCGCCTGGGCAGGCCGGCTGCTGCCGAAGGGCGCCTACGAGGAGGTTCCCGCCTATTGGCACGAAGCCGCCTCTTTCATGAACTCGCTGGATACGCGCGTGCTCATCTACCCCCCGGCCTCCTTTGCGCGGCAGGACTGGGGCTGGACGCGTGACGAGCCGGCGCAGCCGCTTCTCGACGTCCCCTGGGCCGTCCGCGACGCCGTTCCCCTCATCCCGCCCGAGGCTATCCGTGGCCTGGACGGTGCGATGGCGCAGATTTCCCGTGATCCCGCGTCCGCGCCTTATGTGTTGCAGCGCCTGGGCATCGGGGCCGTCGCGGTACGCCACGACCTGATTTCTGGTTCTTCGGTCCATATTCCAGGCGAGGTCCACACCTTCGGGGAGGTCGATGTCGTTGTCTTCGACCGCGACCTCTCCATGAACCTGGCGCCTGCGGATCCGCCACGCGTGGCGGGCGGTGGGGAATCGCTCGCGCTCCTCTCCGGTCCCCATGAACTCGTCTCCGCCAACGCCGACATCGTGACCGACACACCCACCTTGCGCGACCGCAACTACGGCACGCTTACCGGCCCGGTCTCCGCGCCGCTAGCCCCTGATGACCCCTCCACCGTGCGCAATCGCCTGCGCGATTACCCCTCCGCCGGCCCTCTGACCCAAGTGGTGGAGCACGATGGTCGCGTCACCGCGTCCTCGTCTTCCGCGGATGCCTCTTCCTTCGGCGGGGCGAACCCGGCGCGCGCTCTCACCGCGGCCGTTGACGGCGAGAACTCCACCGCGTGGTGGCCAGCGCCCGGCGATTCCGGCTGGTTGGAGCTGCACTCCGACTCCACGTGGACCTCGCCCACGCTGCGTCTAATGACCACCGGCACGACTGAGGTGACCATCCACAACGGCGATTCCAAGGTGACGGTCACCATGGAGGCCTACCGCGCCCGCGATATTCGCGTGCCCGGCGCGAAGGCCTCCACCATCCGCATCGAGCCGCAGCGCCGCACCGGGATTGCGGAGGCGTCCATCGTGGACCAGCCCACCCCGCGGCGCCTCATCACCGTGCCCGATACCTCGCCCGATGCCGAGCAGTTCCTCTTCCAGCAAGACAACGAGCACATCCTCATCCGCTCCTTTACTACCCCGCGCGACATGACAGTGCGGGTCTCCGGTGAGAAGACAGTGCTTATCGACGGCTCCCCCCACGCCCCCAACTCCACCCTCAATCTGTCCGCCGGGCAGCACCTCCTGCGCACCACCGGCGACTGGGCGGCCCTGACCGATACCGCGTCCTCCCTGCCCGATCCCCTCCCCGCCTCCTCGCGTGCAGCTTCCGAGGACAAAACCGGTTCCTCCGCGGACCCGGCCGCCGCCGCTGCCGACCCATCCGACACCGGCTATACCCCGCTCGCTTCCGGCGAGCCCATCGAGCCCGCCGACCACGACCGCCTCCTTATCACCGGCCGCGCCTTCAACGAGGGCCTGCGCGGCGAGCTGCGCTCCCGCAGCACAGCCGCGGTCTCGACGTCAGGTTCGGCACAAGACTCAGCGCCGGACTCAACGCCGGCCTCCAGCTCGGAACCGCAGGCCCTCGAACCGCGCTCCATCGATGCCGACACGCAAGCCTTCCTCATCCCCGCCGGCGCTAGCGGGACCTTCCACATGTCCTTCGTGGCTGACCGCGCCTACCGCGTGGGCCTCGGCCTCGGCGGCGCGCTCGCCGCGCTGACCACCGCACTGTGCCTGCTCGTCATGGCCCGTCGCCCCCGCCATTCCGCTACCTCTGTCGCGGCTGCGTCTTACGCAGCTCACGACGCAGCCTCGACCAGCCCAGCCAGCTCCACCACTTCCGTTGCTTCTCGTACGCTCTCCCCTGGCCGTGTTTCTCCCTCGGCTTCGCTCCTACTTATCGTGCTCATTGTCTTAACCATGACACTCGTCGCGGGGTTGCCCGGTGTGGCCGCCGCTGCCGCGGCGTGGGGCGTTACCCGCTGGACCACGCTGCGCCCCGACTACTTAGCGGGCGCGCTCACCTTGGCCGCGGGCGCGATGCTCGCCCGCGCCCCCTGGCCCGCGGAGGGCTACGCCGGCGATTCGCTGCTCGTGCAACTGCTGTGCGTCGCGGCTATCACGTGTGCCTGCCTCCCGCCCCGCCGCACGTCCTAGATACGCGGCCCCGCCCCAGATGGTTCCCCTCAAAAGGCATTAGTCAGAAGGTGTCTTTGGGGTCAAGGAAACCATCTGCGGCGATGTAAAAGGTTTGTTTGGGGGCAAGGAAACCGTTTGACTAATGCCTTCTGGAAAATGCCATGTGTGAAGTGGCGTCTACGACCCCACCGAACCGGCGGAATCAGTCGAGCCAGCGGCGCTGGCGAGGGATCCGGAGCCCACGGTAGCGGAATGGGATCCGGAACTGGCAGAGCTCGCAGAAGCGGAGCCGGCAGGGCTATCTGCCTGGCGCGGTAACGAACGCGGGACGGCGATGCGGCCGCGAGTAAAGGCGAGAGAGCGGATGAGGTCGCGGCCGGGGACCTCCACAAGCACGTAGGTCGCAGCGGACAGCACACAGCTGACCACCACCGTAAAGACCAGTACCACCGCGAAATCCCAGGCAGCACCCGAGAAGGCAGACACGCCCAACAGCGGGAAAGCGATGGCCAGCACCGCCACATGCCACATGAAAACCCCATAAGACCAGCGGCCCAGCGCCCGCATCACAGCGGAGGAGAGCCAGCTTTCGCGCGGTGCCAGCGCTACCGGCACCACGATGCAAGCCCCGCACACCGCCCCCGCCGCAATGCGCCGCGCAAACTCACCCGGTTCTGGATGCACCAAGCCCTGCGGGCCGAACCACTCGCGGCTGGCCAGCCACACGCAGCCCGCGGCCACCACCCAACAAGCGAGCCGCACAATGCGCCCAGCGCGCAGGCGCACCCCAGCCGCCTCAGCCTCCGCGGCCAACATTCCCACCGCGAACCACGAAAAGTACGCCGGCGGCCAAATCTGCGTGTTGATATCGCCGGATTCATAACCGGCGACAAAGGGTAGGAAGCCCCACAACAGACTCAGCACGCTAGCAACCGCAATGAGCACAACCCGCCAACGCACAGAAAACCTATCCAATCCCCACGCCAACAGCGGCAACACCGCATAGAAGGCGAACTCCACGCACAGCGACCACAATTGCGTAAGCCCGGGAACCAGGCCATCGGCAATATAGAGCTGCGTACCAGTCAGGTTGGTGATGACTTGCGGGAGGGTTAAGGGGGAGGCGTCGGGAAGCAAGGCGAGTGCCGCCACCACGCACACCACATACAGCGGTGCCAAGCGCGCCACGCGGGAAAGAAGATACTGCCCCGCCGTGTGCGCGTGCCGCCGGCGCCACAGCAAGAAACCACTGAGCACGAAGAAGACCGCCACCCCATAATCCAGCCTCTCAGCCCAGGCCCAGCCGGTTGCCGTCTGGAAAGACACGTGCGTGATCACGACCGCCAACGCTGCCAGCGCACGCACGCCTTCGAGCTCAGGGAGAAAGCGCATGGCCCACTACGATACTATTTCTGCAGTGAATCCCTCGACCGATCGGAGCTGACGTGTTCCTTCGCTCCCGCCTAGCGCAGGTGACGATTGCCGCCGCGGTGTTCCTCATACTCGGGTCCATCCTTCCGCCGCTGTATAACAACCAGGCCCGCCCGCTGCCCAGGGACCTCGACATCACGGTCCGCGCGGAACAGGACGGGGTCGAGTTCACCCGCCACACCACGACTGCCTCTGCGGAGAAGGATTCCGTGGCCCGCGCACAATCCACCACCACGCTCACCTTGGACAGCGACACCGTCGTGCACATCACCGAGGAATCCCTGCTCAACCGCGAGTCCACCTACCCGGTGGCGGGCCCGAACACGACGCAGAATATCGAGCTTCCCGCCCTTGACCTGCAGGTGGAAGACCAGGTCGAGCGCGACGGCATCAGCTACTTCTTCCCCGCCGGGGCGGAACAGCGCTCCTACCCTTTCTTCGACCCACTCACCCAGGACGCGGAGCCCATCGACTTTCTGCGCGACGAGAAGCTCGACGGCATCCCCACCTACGTCTTCCGCCAGGATGTCGCGCCGGTTTCGCTCGCGGAGGTCTTCGACCTCGATGCTCGTCGCTCCGGCCCGGCGGGTGATTTCTACTCGCCCGAATCCCTGGAACGCTACAACCTCAAGCCGAAATCGCACGTCATCCTCGAGCCCTTCTACGCGGTGAGCCGCACCGTGTGGGTCGAACCCACGACCGGCACCATCGTCAACGAGGAGGAACACCCGCGCATCTTCTGGGCCACGGATGCGAGCCAGGCCCAGGCCATGGTCGACGCCGATGACACACAAGAACGCGCGCTTCTCGACGTCCCCCTCTCCTGGTCCGATTCCACCCGCACCGAACGCCTCGACTCGGTTCGCAGGGTCATCGATACGGTCAAGGTCTTGAGCCTCGTCGGCTGGCTGGGCAAGGCCATCGGCGTGGCATTGTTGGCGGTGGCGGCCGCGATGTTCATGCGCCGTCATGCCGCCCAGAGCGCGTAGGCGCCCGTGACTACCTCCCTTGCGACGCGCGCCGCCCTCGGCGCGTGGGGCGTGGTGCTCGTGCTCGCGGTGTGCTGGCCTTTTGTGCTGCCCGGCGAGTTCCTGTGGCGCGACATGGTGCTGATTGATAACCCAGCTCTGAGCGCCTCTGCCTTCGGCGCCGGCGACCTGCCCGCACGCAATGCTCCGCAAGACGGGGTGCTGGCCCTGTTCGGCGGGGCGTGGCTGGCCCGGGTTTTTATCCTTGCTGCTGCGAGTGCCTCGGCGTGGGTGGCGGGTCGATGGGCGTGCCAGCGCACACAGTTCAGCCCGTGGGCAGCAGCCGCGGCGATGGCGTGCGCGGTGGCCAATCCTTTCGTCATCGAGCGCCTCTTGCAGGGCCAGTGGTCGCTGGCGGTCGCGGCCTGGCTGGCGCCCGTGATCGCATGGGGTTGCCTCGCTGCGCACCCGCGCGTGGCGTGGCTAGCGCTGTGGGCCGCGTCCTTGACGCCCACCGGCGGGCTCTTCGGGGGCCTCATCGCGGTTGTCTGTGAGCGCGAGGGGCGAAGAAGGTGGCTCTTCGCTGGCGGCTCAGTCTTGCTGTGGTTGCCGTGGCTGGTTCCAAGCCTCGTGGGCGGTGTTCTCACCGCCCCTGCCGCTCCCGGCGACCCCGCCGCCCAAGCCGCGGCCTTCGCCCCGCGCGCGGAGGCCTACGTGGGAACGGTCGGTTCGCTTCTCGGTTTCGGCGGCATCTGGAATGCTGCAGCCGTGCCGGCGTCCCGCGAGCAGGGCTTCGCCCTAGCGGGACTTGCCGTCGCCGCGCTCGCCATTCTTGGCGCCACCCGCCTTCCCCGGCGCGAGCTGCGCCCGCTGGCAGTCCTGGCGGTTCTTGGCATGGGCCTGGCCATCCTCGGCGCACTCGCCCCCGGTCTCATCGCCTTCGCCGTCGAGCACATCCCAGGCGCGGGCCTGGTGCGTGATTCCTCCAAGCTCACCTTTCTCGCCCTGCCGCTGGCCGTCGCGGGAATCGGAGCCCTGCACCAGCTTCCCGCAGCGCTCGCCCTGTGCGCCTGCTTGCTCCAGGCACCCGATGCACCGCGGGAACTCGCCGTGTTACGCCCACGCGAAACGGGCATCGACCGCAAGCTCGTCGAAGACCTCGACGGGCGCCTCACCTTCTTCGCCGACCGCCCCGCCATGGTGCCGCTTGACGGCGGCATCGCCCTCGACCCCTACTCCAAAGCCGCCAACAAACTCGACTCCGGCGAGCTCACCGTCGACGGTGTGACAGTGGATGAGCCATCGCCGCGTTACCTCGCAGCCGCCGAGGCCTGGACCAACCGCGACCTCGACCGGCTGGAAGAGCTCGGTGTGGGCGCGGTCGTCGAGGACGGCCGCATCGCCGCCACCACTAACGCGCAACCGGCATCCGCCCCGTGGGGGCTTAGCGCCGCTTGGTGCGCACTTCCGCTTCTAGTAATTCTTCGAAGCGCGCGCCGGTCTTCTCCCACGAAAAAGTAGCCGCCAATTCGCGGGCAGCCTGGCCGAGGCGGGTGCGGAGGAGGGGGTCGTCGACAAGCATGCGCACCGCCGGAGCGAACTCGGACTCGTGGTGGACCAGCACGCCCGTCTTGCCGTCGATGACGCTGTCTTGCAGGCCAAATGCATAACCCACCGTGGGAACTCCATGTTGGGCCGCCTCCATGACTGCCAACCCCCAGCCTTCCTTGCGAGACGGCATGAGGTGAACGTCGGCCCGGGCGAGCAGTGCATGTTTATAGTCCTCGGTGACCTGGCCGCGGAAGCGCACGCGGTCCTCCACCCCGTGGGCGCGCGCATACTCGCGCAGGTGGGATTCCCACCAGCCGGAACCGATGACGTCGAGAAGCGCGCCCGGAATCCGCGCCACGGTGTCCATCGCGTGCTCAATCTGCTTATGCGGCACCAGGCGTGACAGCGTCACCAGGTGGATGTCAGCCTCGCGCTCCAAGGTGGGCACGTGAGACGGCAGGGGGTCCACGCCGTTCTCAATGATGTGCGCGCCGTGAATCCCCAACTTCTCCAAGTCGCGCTTCGAGGCCTCCGAGACCGTCACCCACGTGTTGCGGCGATACAGCGCGGGCACCACGCGGGATTCCAGGAACCACCCCAGCCGCGCCAGCACGGGCCCGGCCACCGGCCACTGCTCGCGGTGGCAGTGATGCGTCAGGATCACCACGGGCGCGCGGGTGGCCAGGCGCGCGAAGAAGGGAATGCCGTTGTGGGTATCCACCACGACGTCAGCGCCGCGCGCACCAAACAGCATCCACAACAACGCACGCGGATACACGCTGAACTTGGCCCCGGCGCGCGAATAAAGCACGCCGTTGCGGCGCTCGCGCTTGGCGGCGTTCATGTGGCGCGCGCTGCGGAAGACCACCTCGTGGCCCTGAGCAGCGAGGTATTCCCCGACGCGCTCGAGGTAGCGCTCGGAACCGCCACCTTGCGGGTGGGTGGAATCGCGCCAGCACAAAAGAAGGATTTTCATGACGATGCTTTAGCCTAGTGGGTTATGAAACGCACTCGTGCCTTGGCCACACTGCGCCGCTCCTGGCGGCTGCTGCGCTCCTTCCGCTTTGAGCAGTCAGCGCCTGCGGTCTTTTACGGCGGCTTAGCCCAAGACACCGCCGCGCTTGTCGACGCCCTCTCCCGCGACCATTCCCTCTCCCTCACCGGCGCGCGCGTGCTCGACGTCGGGGGCGGGCCCGGGTATTTCGCTTCGGCCTTTGCCCAGCGCGGGGCCAGCTATGTGGGGCTGGAGCCGGACGTGGGTGAGATGGCCGCCGCCGGCATCGAAGTGGCCCAGGCCGTGCGCGGCGATGGCACGTGCCTGCCTTTTGCGGATAGCACCTTCGACATCACGTATTCCTCCAACGTGGCCGAGCACATCCCCAACCCGTGGGACATGGGCGAGGAAATGCTGCGCGTGACCAAGCCCGGCGGACTGGTTATCCTCAGCTACACGGTGTGGCTGGGACCCTTCGGCGGGCACGAGACCGGCCTGTGGGAGCACTACGTGGGCGGCGAGTTCGCCCGGGACCGCTATACCCGCCGCCATGGGCACCCACCGAAGAACGTCTTTGGCTCCTCGCTCTTTGCGCTTTCCGCACGCGAAGGCCTGGACTGGGCGCGCGGCGTGACGTCGCAAGGCTCGCAGCTCCTCGCGGCCTTTCCTCGCTACCACCCTGCCTGGGCCTGGTGGGTGACCAAGGTGCCGGTGCTGCGGGAGCTTGTGACCTCCAACCTGGTCATCGTCCTGCGCGCCTGATGGCTGAGTCAGACTTAGTCGAGGCGCCTGCGCAGAGAAGCCAGCCAGAGCGCCACGCCCACGGCCGCGAAGTACACCAGCGCCCCGTCACGGCCCCAAGGCGGGAATAGCGCCACGTCCTGGCCGGTAGCGAAGACGCCGTTGAGGAAGGGCAGCCAGCCGGTGAGGCGCGCGCCGCCGGGGATGAGCCACAGCGCGTTTTCTACCAAGAGCGCCCAGACCGTCAGCGCCGCGATGCTCAACGCCGGGGAGCGTAGCAGCCGGCCCAGCGCCACACCGTAGCCCACCGCCAACCACGCGTACACCGGGCCGAGAGCCACCATGCGCAGGCCCGCGAAGAAGTTCACCTGCCCATAGAGCACCGGGAAGAACGTGGGCAGGAGCAGCAGGCACAGGCTGACGCTGAGCAGTGTCGCGGCCGCCGCGAGCGCGCCCAGGAAGCACCAGCGGGCCAGCTGATCCAGCCCTGACCACGGCGCCGCCGCACGCAAGGCCCGCGATCCGGCGGTGGCCTGCGCCCACGCCCCCAATGCCGCAAACACGATGCTGCCCAGGTAGATGGGCCAATACGCCGCATTAGTAGTGTCCACGGACTGCGCCTGAAGGATGCCTCCCGCGGACTGGACGTGCTCCGCCACCGCTGCCACCCCGAAGGTCACCGCCAGCGGCAGCGCAAACCCCAGCGGCACGGCGACCCGCACCAGCGGGCCGCGCGCCCCGCCCAGGCGCACAGACTCGGCGCGCAGGCTTATCCGCCAGCGTTGCCACGCCTTCATGCCCGTGCCCCTAGCTCCGGGATCAGCGCCGCCACGGCGGATTCGAGGTCGGGGGCGCCGGTGGAGGCGATGACGTCCTCAAGGGAGCCGTGGGCAAGAGCCGTGCCCTGGCTGAGGATGGTTACCGAGGCGTCGGCAACCTCGGTCGTGGCCTCCACCTCGCGCAGATGATGCGAGGCCACGATCACGCAGCGACCCTCCTCCGCCCACGCGGCAAGCAACTCACGCAGCCACCACACGCCCTGGATATCTAGGCCGTTGAGCGGCTCATCCAGCACAATGTTGCGCGGGTTTCCCGCCAAGACGCTGGCGATCCCCAGGCGCTGGCGCATGCCCAACGAGTAACCTCCGATGGGGCGCCGCGAGGCCTCCTCGAGCCCGACGGCCCGCACCAGCGCCTCCGCCTTTTCCACCGGCGCGCCTGCGAGGGCGCACATCCACTGCAGGTGGCGCAGGCCGGTGTGCTGCGGTGAGAAATCTTCTGCGCTCAAGTAGCTGCCCACGTGGCGCAACGGATAGTCGGTACCGCGCAGCTCCCGCCCGTCCACCAGGACCCTGCCGCCGCGCGGGCGCAAGCTTCCGGAAAGGCAGCCGAGGAGCGTCGACTTTCCGGTGCCGTTAAGCCCCACGACGTAATTGATGCGGCCATCAGCGAAGGTGCAAGAAAGGTCGCGCACAGGCGCGGCTGTGCGGCGCGAGCCATACCAGTGGCTCAGGTTGTCAACGTCAATCACGCCGCCGCCTTAAAACGCGCCCGCGATGGGCAGGCCCACCGCATCGATGCCGTTGCGCAGCGAGTTCGTGGCCAGCTTCCAGCGCCCGTCGAGGTAGCGGAACTCCACCCGCAACGAGAGCGTGGGACGCCCGGCCGAGCTCGCGTTGAGCGTGGCACTCGCGGTGTTCCCCTCCACCGTCAGTGGCCCGCTAATCCGCTTCCAGCCCAGCGGCGGACGGAATATCCCCAGGTTGTAAATGGTTCTCGGCACCACCGTCCCCGGCAGACCAGCCTCGAGGTTGTGTGCCTTGTCCGCATCGGATCCCGGCGTGGCCACGAGCGCGTGCAGGACGCCGTTAAGGTCATCGAGCGTCGGCTCCGGGTTAGTAGCCGCAAAGCTCGCGCTGAAATCCCCACTGGGGTACCAGCCGGTGTTGGGGTCCTCCACCGTCTCATCCACCGCCTGCTCTGGCGCTGGGTCTGCCGCTTGATTCTCCTGCGGTGCCGGTTCCAACGCCACAGCGGGGGCGTCCTGCGCAACGCTTGGCGACGCCGCGGACGCCGCCGTTGTTGGTGCCGTTGTTGCCGCAGCCGCCGGCGCTGCGGAGTCGCTGCTCACGGGCACGCTCGGTTCGGCTGGCTGCGTCATCGCGGCACCCTGGGCTGCCGCCTGTTCCCACTTGCCTTGGCTGAGCTGCACGCCGAAACCCAAGACCAGCGCAGCGGCGACGCAACTGCTCACCACAGATACGCCAACCGTGGGCCAGCTGATCCCACGTGGGCGGGCCTCCATCACGCCGTCCGGCACGCCGCCGGCAACGTCACCGCTCTCACCGAAACTCATTGAGCAGCCGCGGCCGGCTTGGTCAGCACCACGCCGATGGCCTGCAGGTTGTCGCTGTATTTGTTGAACACCGAACGCATCGCGAAAACGCGGCGGCGGGCGTCGGGCATGCGCAAGACGTTAAAGGCGATACGCGCCACGCCCAGCACACCCTCGTCCTGCAAGTTGCGCTTGGCGCGCAGCAGCGCCATATCTGCATAGTGGCGCTCAGTCACCTCGAAGCCAGCCTCCCGTGCCACGCCGTCCCATTCCTTTGTGGTCAGCGGGCGGGCGTTGACGCGGATGGACGTGGCCAGCGCGCGGCGGATCTCGAGCTTCTGGGCGTCGTCAAGCGTGTCCGGCTCCAGGCACAGCTCATGGATGACATACCTGCCGCCCGGGCGCAGGATACGGAACGCCTCCGCCATGATCGCGGCCTTCCCCTTCTCGCCGTGCATGGTGAGCATGGCTTCGCCAAAGACGACATCCGTGCTGTTATCCGGCAAACCCGTGGCCTTGGCGTCATTGACCACCACGGTAGCCGAGGAAGCGCCGGCGAGGCTGGCCTTCGTGCGCGCCACGGCATCAGGATCCTCGTCCACACCGGTGTAGCTGCGCGGGCCTTCCGCCACGATCTGGCGGGCAGTGAGCCCGAGTCCAGGGGCCAGCTCCACCACGTCCTTGTTTTTCAGCTCGGCGGCGTCGATTAGCGTGGTGGTCATCTCCAGCCCGCCGGGGCGCAACACCTTCTTTCCCAGGCGGGCGAGGAGCCAGTGTCCACCAACCTCGGAGTCGGGACGATCGTGCATGGGCAAAGAAGAAGTTGTCATACAGCCAGAATATGCGAGACTTTCTCCATTTAAAAGGTTACCCTAACCTTATTGTGGCCAACCTAACATGCCAGAACGCGGCGACGCCCCGCCACCGCTGGGTGGAGGGGCGTCGGAAAGCAGCGGCGCGGAAAGCGGCGTTAGGAGGCAGCCTCAACGCGCTCCTTGAGGGCCTTGAACTGGTCCCACACCTCAGACGGCACGCGGGAGCCCAGGAAGGTCAGGTACTCCTTGTTGTCTTCCATGTCGCCAGCCCAATCGGCCGGGTTCACGGCAAGTGCCTCGCGGACGTCTTCAATGTCGAAGTCCAGGCCGGTGAGGTCGATATCCTCCGGGCGGGCGGTGTGGCCCACGACGGTCTCAACAGCGTCGACGTTGCCCTCGATGCGGTCCACAATCCACTTGAGAACGCGGGAGTTCTCGCCGAAGCCCGGCCACAGGAAGCGGCGGTCCTCACCACGGCGGAACCAGTTGACCAGGAAGATCTCCGGCATGCGGTCGCCGCCCTTTTCGCCCATATCTACCCAGTGCTGCAGGTAGTCACCGGCGTTGTAGCCCATGAACGGCAGCATGGCCATCGGGTCATGGCGCAGGGCGCCGACCTTGCCCTCAGCGGCAGCGGTCTGGCCAGAGGAGAGCAGGGCGCCGATCATGGTGCCGTGGTTCCAGTCGAAGGCCTGGGTCACCAGCGGGACGGTATCCGCGCGGCGGCCACCGAAGAGGATGGCGTCAATCTTGACGCCCTTCCAGTCATCAAACTCCGGAGCAGCAGACGGGCACTGCGTAATCGGCACGCAGTAGCGGGAGTTCGGGTGCGCCGCCTTGGTGGTGGAAGCCGGGGTCCAATCGTTGCCGCGCCAATCGATGAGGTGCTCCGGGGCCTCGCCCATTTCCTCCCACCAGACATCGCCGTCGTCGGTCAGCGCGACGTTGGTGAACAGGGTGTTGCCCGGCTCCATCGTCTTCATGGCAATCGGGTTGGAGTCGTAGTTGGTGCCCGGCGCCACACCGAAGAAGCCGTTCTCCGGGTTGACTGCGTACAGGCCGTCCTCGCGCAGCTTCATCCAGGCGATGTCATCGCCCACAACCTCAGCCTTCCAGCCCGGGATGGTCGGGGCGATCATGGCCAGGTTGGTCTTACCGCAGGCAGACGGGAAGGCGGCCGCGATGTGGTACTTCTTACCCTCCGGGTTGGTGAGCTTGAGGATGAGCATGTGCTCTGCCATCCAGCCCTCTTCCTTCGCCATGACGGAAGCGATACGCAGCGCGTAGCACTTCTTGGCCAGGATGGCATTGCCGCCGTAGCCGGAGCCGTAGGACCAAATCTCCTTGGTCGCCGGGAACTGCGTGATGTACTTCTTCTCGTTGCACGGCCACGCGACATCCTCCTGGCCCGGCTCCAGCGGAGCACCAACGGAGTGCAGGGCGTGGACAAAATCGCCGTTCTCACCAATCTTGTCCAGAGCCTGCTGACCCATGCGGGTCATGATGCGCATGGAGAGCACGACATAAGCGGAATCAGTAAGCTGCACGCCGAGCTTCGGGTCCGGGTCGCTGATGGGGCCCATGCAGAAAGGCACCACATACATGGTGCGGCCCTTCATGGAGCCACGGAAGGCCTCGGTCATCTCTTCCTTCATGGCTGCCGGCGGGGCCCAGTTATTGGTCGGGCCGGCGTCCTCGGCGGTCTCGGTGCAGATGAAGGTGCGGGACTCCACGCGCGCGACATCCGACGGGTTCGAGCGCGCCAGGTAGGAGTTCGGGCGCTTCTCCTCGTTGAGCTTAATCAGGGTGCCCTTCTCCACGAGCTCAGCGGCGAGACGGTCAGCCTCCTCCTGGGAGCCATCTACGAAGACGACCTCTTCCGGCTGGAAGAGCTCGACGCTCTCACTGATCCACGAAATAAGCTTCTCGTTCTTCGTGGGCAGTTCACCTACAAGGCCCTTAATGGTTGCGGTCATCTCACATTCTCCTGTGGTCGGTGTGGCCAGGGTGCTTTATATCGCCGAAGGTTTCCCCTATCGACGTTTCACCAACCAGAGTACGGATACTGGCGATAACAGAATGTGTAATACAGCCCACCCCGGTTATATCCACCCTGGTTAACCCGACTAACCCAAGGACAACGAAGTGTGAAATAGGGCACGCAACCACCAAAGATACCCCCGCACAGGGGTGGATTTTCTTTGGGTTGTCCATCCCGTACGCCCGTCCCGCTACCCCCACGGCGTCCTGTGTGGCCTCCACCTGGACGCCCCTCCGCCCTCCACGGCGCGGCACGTTGCCCCTCACCCCTGCTTAAGGGAACAATGTCAACTGATGAATAGTGCAGACTCCTCCCAGAATCCCGCCGCGCAGATGCCTCACGGCCGCGGCCTCCAGACGGATTTCAACGCCGAGTTCAACAATGATTTGGACTACCCGCGCCTCGGCAACGTGACCTTCCGTCGCGGTACCCTCACCGACAACCAGAACGCCCTCTTCGAGGAGCACTGGCCTCAGTTGGGACGCCTGCTTGCCGACGAACCCCTCGACATCCCCGCCTGGTTCGGCCGCGAGGGCGCCAAGACCATCGTGGAGATCGGCTCCGGCACTGGAACCTCCACTGCCGCGATGGCCCCGTTGGAAAAGGACACCAACATTGTTGCCGTCGAGCTCTACAAGCCGGGCCTAGCCAAGCTGCTGGGCTCCATCATCCGCAACGATATCGAGAACATCCGCATGGTCCGCGGCGATGGCATCGAAGTTCTCATGCGCATGTTCGCGCCTGAGTCCCTCGACGGCATCCGCATCTTCTTCCCGGATCCGTGGCCCAAGGCCCGCCACCACAAGCGCCGCATCATCCAATCCGGCACGCTCAACCTCTTCGCTTCCCGCCTCAAGCCGGGCGGCGTGCTCCACGTGGCCACTGACCACGCCGGCTACGCCGAGTGGATCGACGAGCTCGTAGAGGTCGAGCCCTCCCTCGATTACAAGGGCTGGCCCTGGCCGGAATGCCCCATCCTCACCGACCGCCAGGTCATCACCAAGTTCGAGGGCAAGGGCCTGGATAAGGAACACGTCATCACCGAGTACCTCTGGGAGAAGAAGTAATGGCCGGCACCTACCTTCTGGTGTGGGATGCGCCCAACATGGACATGGGGCTTGGCGCCATCCTCGGTGGGCGCCCCACCGCCGCCTACCGCCCGCGTTTTGATGCCATCGGCCGCTGGCTGGTGGAGCTGGCCTTTGATAACGACGCCACTCCCGAGGCCGCCGTCTTCACCAACGTCACTCCCGGCGGCGCCGACGTCATCCGCCCCTGGGTCGAGGCCATCCGCAACGTCGGCTTCGCCGTCTTTGCCAAGCCAAAACTGCACGAGGACGATGACGTCGACCCCGACATGGTCGAGTACATCAAGGCCAACCGCGAGAACCTCTCCGGTGTCATCGTGGCCTCGGCTGATGGCCAGAACTTCCAGCACCTGCTGGAACAGCTCTCTGCTTCCGGCCTGCCCACCTGCGTCCTCGGTTTCCACGAGCACGCTTCGTGGGCGCTGACTCACCCCGACATCGAATTCGTCGACCTCGAAGACATCGAGGGCGTTTTCCGCGAACCGCTGCCGCGCGTTAACCTGGATAATCTGCCTCCAGGCGGCGCCTGGCTGCAGCCTTTCCGCCCGCTGTCCGCGCTGCTGCCGGACCGCGCGCCCGAGCACAATTAGGAGCCGCATGTTTTATTCTTGGGGCCGTTTTTCCTACGCCCAACGCAAGGTCATCCCGCTCCTCATCGTCGGGCTCATCCTGGGCCTCTTCTTTGGCTTCGGCACGCGCCTGGAGGAGCGCATGAGCCAGGAGGGCTGGGAGGACCCGGGGGCGGCGTCGACAAGCGCGGCACAGATCGAGTTGGAGACCTTCGGCCGCGACAATTCCGGCGACGTCATCCTGCTTTTCGACGACCCCGATGCCCACGCCGCCGAGGCCAAGGCCTTCCTGGATGAGCTCCAGACCCAGTATCCGGAGCAGATCGACTCCGTCACCAGCTACTTTGATAAGCGCAACCCGAACCTCATCACGCAGGATCACTCCACGGCCTTCGCCGCCATCGGGCTCAAGGGTGACGGCGAGCAAACGCTCAAGGACTTCCGCGCCATCGAGGATTCCCTGCACTCCAGCGGGCTGCCCGTGCAGGTAGCGGGTGCCACTGCCGTGGCCGATGCGCTGGACGAGGGTATGGCCAAGGACATCTCCCGCGCGGAGAAGGCCGCCCTGCCGCTTGTCGGCCTGCTGCTCCTCGTGGTCTTCGGCTCCGTCGTCGCGGCCTTCATGCCGCTCGTCGTGGGCGGGCTGTCCATCCTGGGCTCGCTGGGAATCCTCTCAATCCTGGCCGGCTTCCAGCAGGTCAACGTGTTCGCGCAGGCCGTCGTGACGCTGCTGGGCTTGGGCCTGGCCATCGACTACGGCCTGTTCATGGTCTCCCGCTTCCGCGAGGAACTGGACAAGGGCCGCAGTACCCAAGAGGCCGTGGCGATCACCACCGCCACCGCGGGGCAGACCGTGGTCTTTTCCGCCGCGATGGTGGCCGTATCCCTCTCCGGGCTTTTCCTCTTCCCACAGGCCTTCCTCAAATCCGTGGCCTACGGCTCCATCTCCGCCGTCGGCCTCGCCGCACTCCTGTCGGTGATGGTGCTGCCGTCGTTGTTTGGCATGCTGGGCCACAACATCGACAAGTGGACCGTACGCAAGACCTCGCGCCGCGGACGCCGCATCGAGGACACGTGGTGGTACCGGATGCCGCGCTGGGCCATGGGCCGCGCGGGTCTGATGACCACCGCTATCTGCGCGCTGCTCATCGCGCTGACCCTGCCGGTGCTGGGCGTGAAATTCGGCGGCATCAACGAGACCTACCTGCCGCCCAACCAGGACGCGCGCGTGGCGCAAGACCAGTTCAACGAGCAGTTCCCTTCCTTCCGCACCGAACCGGTCAAGCTCGTGGTGAAGAATGCGACTAATGAGCAGCTTGTCGACGTCGTCATGCAAGCCCGATCCATCCAGGGTCTGACCGAGCCGATGGGCCCGAAGACCGCGACCGTCGACGGCACCACCGTCCTCGGCGCCGGCATCCAAGACCGCGAGGACTACGCGCGGATCGTCCACGAGCTCGAAAACATCGAGGCGCCGGAAGGCGTGGAGCTTTATGTCGGCGGCACCCCGGCCATGGAGGTCGAGTCCCTCGACGCGCTCTTCGACACGCTGCCCTGGATGGCCCTCTACGTGGTGCTGGCCACCTTCATCCTCATGGCGCTGGTGTTCGGCTCGTTCATCCTGCCGCTGAAGGCCATCATCATGACGCTGCTTTCCTTGGGTGCCACGCTGGGCATTTTGACGCTCATGTTCGTCGATGGCCTCGGTTCCGGCCTGCTCAACTTCACCGCCGGTCCGCTCATGAGCCCGATTCTGGTGCTCATCATCGCCATCGTCTTTGGCCTGTCCACGGACTATGAGGTCTTTCTGGTCTCGCGCATGGTGGAAGCCCGCCGCCGGGGTGCGTCCACGGACGAGGCCATTGCAGCAGGCACCGCGCACACCGGCGGCATCATTACGGCGGCTGCGCTCATCATGATTGTGGTCGCAGGGGCCTTCGGCTTCTCCGATATCGTCATGATGAAGTACATCGCCTTCGGCATGATTTTTGCCCTGCTTATCGACGCCACCATCGTCCGCATGCTCCTCGTCCCCGCCGTCATGCACCTGCTGCGCGAAGATAACTGGTGGGCGCCGCGCTTCCTCACGCGCCTGACCCACCGCCTCGGCGGCGACTCCCCCGAGCCCGCCGCTGCGCAGCATCCTGCTATGGCCGCAGCCCCGGCCCCCGCGGCCAGCCAGGTACTCGCGGAGGAGGGGGCGTCGGCAAGCACCGCGAACGAAGCCGCCGTACGCGGTGACCGCAGTGCCGATACTGACGAGGAGCTCATCCCCTTCTCCGAGCTGGTCAAGCGCCTCAATTCCACGGATGCTCGATGAAGAAGAACTGGCTGACCTGGATAATCTCCCTGCTGATTCTGGCCGCGCTGGCGTGGTTCTTCCGCGACCAGCTGGACTTCATCTCCGAGGGATTGCGCCGCCTGCGCCACGCCGAACCATTCCCCGTGGTGCTGGTGGTGTTCTTCGCGCTGCTGTCCATCGCGGGCATGGCGGAAGTGATGAAGCGGCTCATCGGTGCGGGCGGCGTTGAGGTCCCGCTGCGCGAGACCTACGCCATTACGCTCGCCTCGAATGCGTGGTCCACGACTCTGCCGGCGGGCCCTGCTTTTTCGGCCGTGCTCACCTTCCAGGTGCAGCGCCGCTGGGGCGCGTCGGTGGCGCTGTGCAGCTACTTCCTGTTTTTATCCTCGATTATTAGCTCGATGTTCCTCGCGCTCATTGGGCTCGGCGGAGTGTTTTTCCTCAACGCCGACATGGCTTTGGGCTCGTTGATCACAACTATTGTCCTCATGCTCGCGGCGCTCGGCGGCATCTTCTGGCTGACCTCGCACCCGGTGACCCTTGAGCGCTGGCTGCGCAAGCTGCGGCCCGGCCCCAAGCGGGACCGCGCGATCCAGGAGGTGCGCAACCTCGGCGAGGTCCACCTTTCGCGTGGCCCCTTCGCTGTGGTTGCCGGGGCCTCCCTTGTGCACCGCCTGGCCGATATGGCCGCCCTGTGGGCTTCGGTGTGGGCGGTAACCGGCGAGATTCCGTGGCTGCGTGCCGGCGCCGATCACACCACCCTGGCGGGCGTCGCACTGGCCTTCCTGGCGGCGAAGCTGGCTGGCTCCGCGCAGGTCACCCCGGGTGGCGTGGGCACGGTGGAGGCCGCCCTTATCGCTCCACTAGTGGCCACGGGCCTGACCGTGGTGCACGCCACCTCCGCGGCCATCATCTACCGGCTTATTTCCTTTGCGCTCATCACTATCATTGGATGGGTCATCTACTTCGCTCACTACGCCCGCGATGGCTTTTCTTACGCGGCGTTGAACCGGAAGGAATCCTAAATGCGCGTTGCCCCGCTTATCGACGTCCTCGCCCTCGCCCTCTTCGCCATCCTCGCCCGCCTGGCGCATGGTGGCCTGAGCTTTAGCTCCTGGGTTGATGCCTTCTGGCCGTGGACCGTGGGCGCGCTCGTGGGCTGGGTCATCATCATGGCCACGAAGCTAAGCGGCCTGTGGAAGGAGGGCGCCGTCGTGTGGCTCAGCGCCGTCATCGGCGGCATGGCTTTGTGGATGCTGGTCAACGGGCGCCTGCCGCACTGGTCCTTCCTCATCGTGGCCACCGTGATGTCGGCGCTATTCTTCTTTGGCTGGCGCGCCATCGCGGCCTTTGCGTCCCAGCGTTCCTAATCGCTCACGGTAATCCGCAACTTACCCATTGCGCGATCCAGAATATCTTCCGGATCTTCTCCACCGCAGGCATGCGCTACGAGGCAACCAAGTCGCTCTGTTGAAGAGCTCGCAGTCTCCACCCTTACACCAGGTTCCGCTGTGCAATAGCCGGCAAGGATTCCTGGCTCCGATAGCGCTTCATCGACCCCACTAACGGCTGTGATAGTTCCAGGAGGGACTTGGATATAGCGGACAGCGCTACTGTGACCATCGCGCCGTTGAGGAAAGACAAATCCATCGTTAAGAGCGTTTTTTCTACCGTGCTGGCGCACAGCATCTGCAATGAGAGGATCAAAAATGTTTGCACCATGTACAGAACTGACAAGTAGGTGAATGAAGTCGCCGCCTGGGCGCACATGCCCTTCACCTAAGACCACCCCCTGGCCGTCCACCCACCAGCCCTCGACATGAAAGAGCCCCGCGCTCAGTCCCCATGCGTTTAGGGCAGAAACGACAGATGCGGCTATCTCTTCTTCATGATCGGAGAGAAGGACGCTAGGGTAACGGTGGCCGATTTCCACCACGCCCTCAAGCCTCTTATCAGTGATACCAACCACGACAGGTTCGGAAGCATAGAAAAATCCCTCCGCTGAAAACTCAGTGCCTTGGACGAATGTTTCGACGAAGCCGTCCGACAGTGTTCGGAGTGCCTCCCTCGCACTCTCGAGATCAGTGTGAACACTCACTCCAGCGCTGCCTGACCCACTGCGTGGCTTCACGACCCAAGGACCTGGTATATCTCGCGGTTCCTCTGCCGTCGCAGGTTGTTCGAAGCCAGCATCACGCAAGCATTGACGAGCCTCATCCTTCCGCTTCAATCTAGCTACATACTCTGGAGCGTTGCCACAATCGTCGAGAAGAGCGGTCTGATATGTGTAGTCTTCGCGGAAGCATACGTAACCTTCACAGTCACTGTATCCAGTTGATTCCTTCCGAGCGAGCGCTTCGTCGAGATTCTTCCCGTCTAATTCGATGAGCTCTACACCTTGGCGAGCAGCGGCATCTCGAAACATGCCTAGCTGATGATGACCGTGCGGCATCCGTGGGAATGCCCCGACCAAGCCTATTCGTTGCTTATTCAACGACTACCTCCACTTCCCGAAGCCTCGATTCAAAAGCTTCAATCTCTCTCCGGGACGCCGCAACTACTACAACTTCCGCAAGGATTGAACTCAAGGTGTCAGCAGGGGGTTGCCTAATCACATCGCCGACATGCACGTGTTGTTGGGATTCTACGACAATAGGAGCAGTAGGAAGCTGACCCATAGATTTAAGCACTCCCTCTTTTTCAGTATGTAGCTTGAATGTTGCCGCCACATAGCCATCGCGGGGCACCGCAAATGAAGGTCTCTGCCCCGTTGCAATGCGTACCAAATCGCGAGCGAAGGATACACCGGTTACCTGCGGTACCAAGTGGGAGGCAATGTAGTCTCCACCTGGTCGAGCAGCAATCTCGACCAATTTAACTGTTGATGTTCTAGCGTCAAAGAAGAATTCCATGTGGAACGCACAATTATTGATTCCGAGGGCTTTAATTGTCGCCTGTAGAAGCGGCTTCACCGCATCCTGAATTCCCTCTACGGCCGATGGAAAAACCTGTCCAATTTCCAATCGAAACTCAGGTGTAGTCGTTTTATCTGTCACGCCTATGAGATGAACTTCCCCTTCGTACACATATCCCTCAGCGCTGTGTTCACTTCCGGTCAGTAACTCCTCCACTACCATCGGGCCGCCCCATCGGGACACTGCAGCCGAAACTTCCTCCGCCGTATGACACAGGGAAAACCCTCGAGATCCAGAAGCATCCACTGGCTTAACCACACACGGGACCGTGATTCCTGCACCCTCCATTACCGATTGCGCATCATCCCCCGGCTCAATAAACGAAAATGAAGGAATCATCTGCGGTGCGATACTCTGTACGGCCTTTCGCATCTCAAACTTGTTCCGTGCCTTCAGAGCAGCGGCCTGCGATGGTGCAGGAAGGCCGAGTTTATCGGCAAGCAAGGACACCGTCTCTACATCACGGTCGCTGAAAGTGACAACTCCACGGATGTCGTAGCGGGATGACAATTCATCCACTGCTGCAATGACAGCATCTTGGTCATTGGTATCGAGCTGCACTGTCTCTACGATGCCGGCAGGTCGAACTTCCTTGTCAGTGAGAAGCACCGCACCATCAGATGCTTCGAACGCTGGTGTCCATTCCGCGGCAGTCCTCCGGTGGTTGAGATAGAGAACTACATCGTTGGCCATCTTGAAACGAACCTGCGATGCGCGGCGAACTGCTTCCGCATGCGTATCAGCTTCCACGAAACCTACTCTGTCCCACGAACATGCTAGTTCGGAGACCCAGGTATTCGGTTCAACTGTGATAACGCAATGTCCCGTTGGATCTTCAATGCTCCGTACCAAACCCCGCGGCGCATGAATGAAGCGAATAGCTGCTGAAGAACTAGGTTGTTGTGGCACTGAAACCGCATATTGGCACATAGCACGTGCCCACTGCTCATAGAGATTTACTCCCCACGCCCGATCAATGAGAAGCATGATTCGGTCGCCTGGTGGGCGGCCTGCGCATTCGATGGGTGTGGTGCCCTTGAATTCGGCATGCAGTAGAGCGGTCTGCACCCCCAACTTCGACACCAAGTCCCGCATGGCCTCCTCCACCCCAGGATTGTGCTGTCCTACTTCGTGTCCTAATTCCACGGCACCGCTAGTCTCTTTGCTCGTAATGTTCAGAAACACCACATCACCATCGACTACGAGGCATTCGGCCGACGTCTCTTCTCCCTCTATCAAGCTCTCGCAAATGTAGCGAGTATCCCATGGTCGGCCCGCTTCCTGGCGAGGTTCGCGTGCGGTCGACGTATGAGTCCACGCCGACGAAATTTCTTCTGATGAACGAATGATTGAGACACCAAGTGAGGCTTGACGGTTCGCTGGCTTAATCACACAGGGAGGCTCGAAGATGTCGCTTTCGCTCTTAACCTCAGTCCATTGAACTCCGCCCACACAGCGGCGGAACGCAATTTTATCTCGCAAGGGAGCATCTTCCCCTGCATGCGGCAGGCCGACGGCGCGAGCTGCAGCATTAGCGGCGCCCACGGCATACTCCAAGCCCGGGACGACGCCATCGACATGCGTATCCTTTAGAATCTCACGGATACACTCGATGGCTGCAGGAGAATTGTTCTGGTATTCGCACCACTCCCACCGCGAAAGAACAGATCGAATTCGAGGATCAGCAGATCGCTTTTCGAGTCCCTTCTTTTCATACAGTGAACGCTCCTCCACCACGATGACGAAGAATTCTGTGTCTGCCTCGGCAAGAGCGCAAAGGGCCTCGTGATTATAGCCAAACATCACTAGCGTCAGCGTTCGAGGAGAACTGCCGGAACCATCTGCAAAGCGTTCGTTCAATTTCATATTCATCGCCTTTTCATTGATCTGTTTGTTGGTTTGTCAGTTTCAGTGTCAATAGCCGCGCTCTCAATGCTTAGCCGAGGATGGAACCTTGTCGCATTGTTTAGCGTCATGTTCTCCGCTCATTAAGGAGCGCACAACAAAGCAGCAGACAATAAGCACGGCAGCAGAAAGCGCAATCCATTGAGGAGCAATAATGACACCGAGCCCCAGTCCGATTCCTTCCCCAGTGGCAACCACTAACTGTCGCGCCTGAACCGCTTCTAAAGAACCAGTCATTGGTAACGAAAGAAGCGCTGCATCCACTAGCGGAATAAAAAGAGTCTCCGCGAAAGAAAAAATGATGATCCCAAGAAATGGATTAATTTTCACCGCGACCAGGGCAATTACAAAAACTAAAGGAGAAACCAGCACCAACGTCTGATTCGATAGTCCGCTATCTCGTGCTTTCTTAATCAATCGCGTACCCAGAGGCTGAAGCAGTACCACCGAAAGGGCATTTACCGCAAATACCGCTCCTCGGATGACCGGCGACGTGTAATGCGCACTGACCGCTACTGCTATGGAAGAAAAGAGCTGACTATAAAGCATGTACCCAACCACCACGCCGAGAACAACCCAACGCACAGGTGCCTTACCTAGCGGCTGAATTACCCTAAGTGCAAAGGAACCTCGGACATCAGCTTTCCGAGGTCTGATCTTGTACGACAGTGCCAACGCAGGGACAACTGCGGCTGCCAAGTAACACGCAGCAGTATAAAAAAAGATCACATTCGACGTCGATGAGAACAAGACATTGCCGATGACTGGCCCAACCGCTGCCGAGACGTTCACCGCAATATTGATCGATCCAAAAATCTCTAACTTAGTCGTCTCAGAAGCTTCGGATTCAACAAGGTAGTGCCGAATACTCGATCCATTCATGTTTATCCCTGCTCCGGCCAAGAGCAAGGCAACGACCAGCAGTGGCGCATTAGGTTGGAGACCGATAACAAAGAAAGAAACCGACGCCGCAACTAGGCCGATCTGCATGGCCGCAGCGAAGGGAAGCAACCGTAGGAGTCTCCCCATCACCAAGGTTGATGCTCTTACCGAAATACCAAAGGCAGCCATCGCACAACCAGCGATGAACGGAGAAACCTTATCGGGAAGCCAGAGCGCCAGAATCGGCATCACAGCGAAGTATCCGAGATGCGACAGAAAATAGTCAAACACAAAACTATATCGAGCCAGCCGCGTCACACGTGCGTCAACAACCATTTGTTATCCGATCGCCCAAGGATTCAGGTAGCCGACAACTATCAGCGGAAAGCCCAGCCACAGATGATTGCTTCAACAGTGCGCTGACTTTTGATGCTAACGCCATAAGGCATTCTCCCCAGCTCACTCATCTAATCTTCAATAGTGAGATACCTTACAGTGCATTACTGTCAGTGTCTTCCATTACGCGAGATTTTCTTTATTTATTTCGAGCAAACCACGGATTAAGCTTCTCTAAGAGGCAAACAGGCCCTTCCGGTTTTAGAGTGCGTTGATTT
>NZ_KV827292.1:0-229 GCF_001836065.1 Corynebacterium sp. HMSC035E02 | reverse complement strand
GGCGCGTTTCTCGGCGGTGCAGACCAGTTCAACATGGACAACCTCGCAAAGAAAGGAAACTAAACCCCTTGTCATCACCAACCCCGCCAACAGATCGCTTCCTTGACGAATCCGTCCTGCCCGACTTCACCGCGCTGCGGATGACAGCCTTTGGCAGAAGCGTCATCGACATCGCCAACGATCCCGCATTCGACACATGGACGTTTTCCCAAAAGGTGCTCTACGCACT
>NZ_KV827291.1:80122-131138 GCF_001836065.1 Corynebacterium sp. HMSC035E02 | reverse complement strand
GGAGAGTAAGAAACCGCCGACACCAAACAACAAACCATAACTCAATACACAACAAAGAGAGACCGTTGAAGCATTACTACCGCTTCAACGGTCTCTTTCTTCGTTTTCAAGGTCCGCCCCCAACGACACTGGGGGAGCGACCTCAAATCTCCTTGAGTACCACACCTAGGTCCATAACGCTTTGGCACTATCTTTTCGTCACTTTCGGTGCTTTCTCCTCGCGCTGATACTTTCGAGGAACGTATTTCAGCTACACTAATCAAAATGGTTGAATTAGCGTTCGGCGTTGCTTTTTGCGGGTCTACCCCGGGCTACGAGATTCGGTGGACGGATTCGTCGCTCAGTTTTCTAATGTCACGAGCATTGAGTGGTCATTCGTAGAAGTCCAGTTGGAGGTGTCTTGAGGTGCTCTTAAGGAAAATGCTCTCTCCTGCAACTGTAATCAGAGTGAATGTTCTTGTGGATGCATACGTGACTTCATTTCTTGCAGCTTCTGTAGGTTACCTGACAGTAGAATCTGGTCTTGATGGTCAAGGTGCTTTGCATGCGGTGGGCACGGGCATTGTTATTGGGACAATTCTGTCGTTGCCGCTTGCACGTCTCGGAGATGTCGTGGGCGAAGCTAGGGTTCTCGGCTGTGTGCAGATTTTTCAGGTGGTCGCATATGTTGTTCTTGGAATAATCCCTGGTCAAATCCCATTGATGGGTGCTTTGGTTGGAATCTTTTTGCTTGGAAGGTTTGTTTCGCCTCTGAGAGGTGCTCTTCCTCCACGCTACCTGCAAAAAGAGGAGCTAGTTAGTTTCAAAATTGCATTACGAACAGCTACGTTGACTGTCGTTCTACTTGGGACAGCCACCGTATCATGCGTTCTGCTTTTTGATGTCTCGATTCGAACCTTAGCTTCGTTGCTTGGGAGTTTTGGATATTTTATTTGTATCGCCGCGACGCACGTATTGAAGCAAAATCAAGGGGTCGACGTTGTACGCCGAGCTTCATTTCCCGTCAGATTTTCATTGGCAACAGATGTATGGATTTCTTGTCTAAAAGTCTTTGTTACATTCGCAATTATCACAACCGGTTCCGTTCTAGTGCCGTACATACTGGCGTCCAAGGGAAGTAAGCTTAGTTGGTTGCTATTGTGCTCTGTATTTATAGAAATTGCGATCAATTATGTTATCCAGAAGAACTCTCGCTTCAAGAAAGGAGGTAGGGCTTCAAATTTCGCCTTACTCTTGCTGGCAGTTGCTTTGGGGGTGTTCGGCGGGATTCTCTTAGTTAGCAGTGCTGTGCTCTTACAATCAATGATTGTCTTTTCATTAGCCTTGATGGCGGTATTCTGCTTAATTCATACCGCCCGGACGCTCGCAACTATTATGGCTTGGCAGTTTCAGTATGACAAAGGTGATGATAAAGATCGGACATTTGTAGTAGCTATATTTTCGATGGCGTCAGCTTTTGGTATCGGGTTTGCAAATTTAATAGGTGCAAAAATTTACGAAGTAGTAGGTGTGTAAATTTATAGTGAAGGATATCTTCGAAAGCCCGAGAATTAACAGTAGGAATAGACGTGTGCGGTGGTGCCTATGACATGAATCTTGGATGCAGTGCGCACGAGCGCGAACTTCGACGTACCCATGCGCGAGCCTTAGTAGTCCGTCTGGTCGAGTGAATTAGTCAATTGGCAGTGTCGGTGGCCGTCTATTGGAATGGTTTATTTGCGACCAGCGTTTTAGAACACGTGAATGAATGCGGCGGCTAAGGGGGGGCAGGTCTTTCAAATCAGCTTGTACTCCTCCTCGATCTGGAATCATTGGTGACCTTCATGAGTGCACTTCTAAGTCTGCGTTCATAGCCCTGAGGACAAGCAATCACACGGGTTCCTGAACCCCATAACCTCGTCATTTAAGGGACTACATGCCTGACGTTTTAAGTCTTTAGCGCTCCCGTAAATCGTCGGCCACCAGCACTGTATTGATAGCGGGATGTCGTTTCCTTTTCGTGCTTTACAACTAGAATGTAGTCGGTATCAACTCTTGGCGGGATAGCGAAGGAGAACGCGATGAGGTTCCCGCAGACTTCGGCTTCTTTTACTCATTCTTATAACCCGGTCTTCCTGAAGGAACTGAAGGCTGTTCCCTACGGGAGAAAAAACGAGAACCCCTCTCCCTACAACCTTTGTCCGGTCTTTGAATCAGTAGAGCGTGTTCCGCAAGTGCGCGATATCCGTGGTGGTCTTGTGTTTTTCGGAGCGATGGTCTTGGCAGCAGGATTGATCTTCTTTGTGGGCTTACTTCTTAACAGCTTCAAGGTTCCGGGTCTCTTGGCGTTTCTTCTTGGCGCGTTGCTCCTTTATTTTTTGTTTCTCATCGCTAAGCATGCGTTGTTTGCGCGACGAATTAGTAGGGCCTGGAAGAATGGCTGGATCGATTTTTATCCGGTTCTCCTCGGCAGTCTTTTTCACGATGAAGAGAATGCCAAGCGTGGGAAGAAGGGGCATTTTTATGCCACGAAGGCCTTGGTCGTGGCGCCAAACGGCGAGTCCCGGATGCTCGAGGTGTCCGTGGAAGGGCTGAGGCTGGACCGAATGATTAAGGAAGGCGCTGTCATGGCGCGTGACCGCCAGGGGATCCGCCTTGATGCAATCCGCAATAACGGGTGGACATTCTGGGCAGTCGTTCGTGGTCGGCCGTTGGACGACGGAAGCGTGGAACATGGGCTGTCCGCTTCACAGGTGGCTGCGGGCTTGGATCGCGTTCGGCATGGTTGGCCATTGGATCGGCTTGATTCCTTGCCTGATGGCCCGTGAATTTTGACTATTAGCCATGGGTGTGGGCCATTTCACTCACCAGTCGGTGCATTGCCGGTTTCGGGCCGCTGACCTGTACACTGGTTCGGTACATACGGACGCGTCTACCGCAGAAAGTGCATGGATTTAATGTCTGAATCTAACTCCCGCGACCACGAGCGTGGCCGCGAAGGTTCCTCGGAAAGCAACCGGGGAAACAACCGCTCTGGTGGCCGGAAGTTTGAGAAGCGTGGCGGCGCATCGGGGCGTCGAGAAGAGCGTCGCGGCGATCGCCGCGATGACCGCCGTGGCGGTCGCGCTGGTGCTAAACCTCGTCGTGGGGATCGCCGCAACGATCGTCAGGGCCACGATCGTGATAAGCACAAGGCCTCGCATCCGCAGCGTTCGGGCTACCGTGAGGAGCGGATCAATCGCCGCATGACGGATCCGGATCTGCCATCTGATATTGATATCACTGACCTCGATCCTTCTGTGCTGCAGGACCTCTCCTCGCTATCGAAGGAAAACTCCGAAGCAGTGGCCAAGCATCTCATTATGGCGGCAACGTGGCTTGATGATGACCCGCAGCTGTCACTTCGCCACGCGCGCGCAGCAAAGGATCGTGCTGGACGCGTATCGGTTGCGCGTGAAATGAATGGAATCGCCGCCTACCGTGCTGGGGAGTGGAAGGAAGCTCTGGCGGAGTTGCGTGCTGCGCGCCGCATTTCCGGTGGCCCTGGATTGCTTGCCGTGATGGCGGATTGTGAACGCGGCCTTGGTCGCCCAGAGAAGGCCGTGGAATTGTGGCGCAGCGAAGAGGCGAAGGAGCTGGCACCGGAGGATGCCATCGAGTTGGCAATCGTGGCTGCAGGTGCACGCTTAGACATGGGTCAAGCAGATTCTGCTGTGGTCACGATTCAGCGCGCGCAGCCGAACAAGGACGCCACAGGCGTGTCTGCCTGCCGCCTTTCTTATGCTTACGCCAATGCCCTGCTGGAGGCCGGCCGTAAGGAGGAGGCACAGGAATGGTTCCAGCACGCGGTTGACATCGATGAAGGAGACTGGACCGACGCCGCGGAGCGTCTGACCGAATGTAAATAATGAGTATTCTCAAGACCCACGATTCGCTGCTGCTAGATCTTGACGGAACCGTGTGGGAGGGAGGACAGGCCCTCCAGTGCGTCGTTGACGTTATTAACTCCTGTGGTGTTCCCGCGGTGTATGTGACGAACAATGCTTCCCGCAGCCCCCAGACCGTGGCTGGCATGCTCGGAGAAATTGGACTGAAAACGGATGCCAACCGAGTTGTTACCTCCGCGCAAGCCGCAGTCAAGATTGCCCGTGAGGACTTCCCGGCAGGAACCAAGGTTCTCGTTATCGGCGCTGACTCATTCCGCACTCTGGCCCGTGAGGCAGGGTTCGAAGTAGTCGACAGCGCCGATGATAAGCCTGCGGCAGTGTTGCAAGGCATGGATAAGTCGGTCGGTTGGGAACAGCTTTCCGAGGGGGCATTTGCTATCAATCAAGGTGCGAAATACTACGCCTCCAACCTCGATACGTCGCTGCCGACGGAGCGAGGAATGGCCGTGGGCAATGGCTCGCTCGTCGCGGCTGTTGTTTCGACCACGGGCGTTGAACCTATTACTGCAGGCAAACCGGAGCCCGCTATGTTTACGCAGGCGGCCAAGCTGGTGGGGTCGACCAAACCCCTTGCTGTCGGCGACCGTCTGGACACCGATATCGTCGGTGGTAATAACGCAGCGATGGATACGTTCCACGTGTTGACCGGTGTGTCTCGTGAGCTGGCGCTTATTGAAGCCATTCCGGAGGCACGTCCCAATTTCATCGGCGCGGGCTTCCACGAGCTCTCACTCTCGGAAGCACAGGCACGGCCAGGAGCCCAGGGCGGATTCCGGGCTCGGTATGACGGCTATGACATTGTCCTTCAAGGAGGCGATGAGAAGTCGACTTCGGTCGAGGCGCTGCGCACGGTTTTGGAAGTAGCCTGGGCGGGCGCTGAGCCTCCTCGCTATATTCAGCCGCGGAGCGAGGCCGCTGAAAGAGTAGTATCCACATGGCGGTAAAGCCCCATGACCCGCGGGCGGTGCTTGCCCCAGAAAAGCTGGATGCGTCCATCGCCGCGATTCTTAACGAGCCATCGGAATCTCTTGAGCAGGAGCTGGTCCAGCTGGACCGTGCCCACACCGTGCTGCGGGATGCGCTTCAAGACAACTAGCGCTTTACACCAAGGAATGTAGGGGAAAGAGGACCTATCTATGCCACCGCAACGTCGCCGTCTTGACGCGGAGTTGGTACGCCGAAAGATCGCGCGCTCACGTGAGCACGCTGTTGAGATGATCAAGGCCGGCCGCGTGACGGTTGGTGGTTTCAAGGCCACCAAACCCGCCACGGTGGTGGAACCAGAGGTATCCATCAAGGTGGAGGCCAGTGAGGGGGATGACTGGGCGTCGCGAGGCGCACACAAGCTCTTGGGCGCACTTGAAGCCTTTGACGTGGATCTGAAGGGCAAGCGCGTGTTGGACGCAGGAGCGTCGACCGGTGGGTTTACCGATGTCTGTTTGCGCCGCGGTGCCGCGGAGGTGTTATCGGTTGACGTGGGCTACGGGCAGCTGTTGTGGCGCCTGCAAAACGATGAGCGCGTTACCGTGTTAGACCGCACGAATATTCGTAATCTGACCCTAGAGCAGACCGGTGGGCCGTGCGATGCCATGGTGGGTGACTTATCTTTTATCTCCTTGAAATTGGTGCTTCCGGCCATCGTGGAATGCATGGTCGATGGCGCGTGGTTACTGCCCATGGTCAAGCCACAGTTTGAAGTAGGTAAGGACCGTATTGGCGCCGGCGGCGTGGTGCGGTCACCCGAGCTTCGCGCGGAAGTAACCAAGGACGTGGCGGTCTTCGCTCAGGAGCTCGGCCTAAGCGTAAAAGGTGTGGCTGCCTCCCCGCTACCGGGACCGAGCGGTAACGTCGAGTATTTCCTCTGGCTGGTCAAGGACGGGATGTCCACCCCGGAGGATAGGCTGGACGTACTCATCGAAACGGCAATTAAGGAAGGACCTCAGTGAGCACTACCAGCGCCGCGGATGGCACCATGCGCCGTGAAATTCTTCTTGTCCCGCACGCCAGTCGCGAGGAAAACCTTGCCGCCACCCACCGGGCCGCGGAGCTGCTGCAGGAGGCAGGCATTAAGGTGCGCGTCTGTGCTGCGGATACTGTGCTTCCCGGGCTGCAGCACGTCCGGCATACACCAGCGGCAGCAGAGGGCTGCGAACTGGTGTTGGTGCTCGGAGGCGATGGCACGTTCTTGCGCGCTGCGGATATGGCCCGCGCCGTGGACGTTCCGGTGTTGGGCATCAACTTGGGGCACGTGGGCTTCCTCGCAGAATGGGAAGCGGAGTCCCTAGACCGTGCGCTCGTGCGCGTCATCGAGCAGTCCTATGACGTCGAAGACCGCCTGACCATCGACGTGAGCGTCTTCGATTCGGAAGGCGCGTTGCGTGAGCGCAGCTGGGCGCTGAATGAGGCGTCGATTGAAAACCTCAACAGGTCCGGAGTGCTTGATGCCATCCTCGAAGTGGATGGCCGCCCAGTATCCGCTTTTGGGTGCGACGGTGTACTTATTTCTACCCCTACGGGCTCCACGGCTTATGCCTTCTCCGCCGGCGGCCCTGTGCTGTGGCCTTCGCTCGATGCCATCCTGGTGGTGCCGAATAACGCGCACGCATTGTTTACCAAGCCGCTCGTGGTGTCTCCGGATTCACAGGTAGCGGTGGAATCGGCATCGGCAACGACTCCCGCCGTGGTGATCCTCGATGGTTTTCGGGAAATCTCCATGCCCCCAGGCTCACGCGTGGAAATCGTGCGCGGTGAACGGCCGGTGCGGTGGGTTCGCCTTGACCACCAGCCTTTCACTGACCGGCTTGTGTCCAAGCTGCGCCTTCCCGTGGAAGGCTGGCGCGGACCGCGGCATTAACCTGCTCTAGCGCGTAACCAGGAAGGAAGATAACTCTCCGTGCTCGTTGATATCAGCATTTCTGATCTCGGTGTAATTGAAAGCTCCACCGCGGAGCTTTCGCAGGGGCTCACCGTGCTCACTGGTGAAACCGGTGCTGGCAAGACCATGGTGGTGACCGGACTGCGCCTGCTCGCGGGAGGGCGCGCTGATGCCTCGCGCGTGCGCGAAGGAGCCTCCAAAGCTGCCGTCGAAGGGCACTTTTCTTCTGACTCGAAGGCCGTGGCGGAACTAGTCGAGGAAGCCGGGGGAGAGCCCGATGAGAACGGCGAATACATCGCCTCCCGCACGGTGTCGGCTGCGGGACGCTCGCGGGCCTACCTGGGTGGGCGAGCGGTGCCAGCGGCGACGCTGGGGGAGTTCGCTTCCCATCTCATTACCGTCCACGGGCAAAACGATCAGCTGAGGCTGTTGTCTACTGATCAACAGCTGGCGGCCATTGACCGCTTCGACCCTGCAGTTGACGCGGTCCGCGAGGCATATACCCAGGCATTTAGCCGCTGGCGCGCGTTGGCCAAGGACTACCAGCGCCGTACAGAATCACGGCGTGAGATGGCACAGGAAGTCGACCGGCTCCAGTTCGCGATAACGGAGATTTCGGACCTTGACCCGGAACCGGGCGAGGACGCAGAGCTCGTGACCCTCATTAAGCGCCTGCAGGATGTTGATGCCCTGCGCGAGGGAGCAGCCACCGCGCTGAGCGCTCTCGACGGCGGGGAAGGTTTCGGTGATGAGGACACCGCCGTCAACCTCGTCGGCGCCGCTGAAACCGCGCTGGCTGGGGCCAGCGACGTCGAACTCGCGCGGCTCGGGGAGCGATTGAGCGAGGTCACCGCGCAATTGACCGATATTGCCGCTGAGCTCACCACGTATCTGGGAAATCTCCCCGCGGATCCCAACCTCCTCGAGGAATCCCTGCAGCGCCAACAGGAGCTCAAGCGCCTGACACGTAAGTATGCCGCAGACATCGATGGGGTGTTGGCCTGGCGTGACGCGGCAGAAGCGAAACTCGCGACGTTGGACACCTCTACCGAGGCCCTCGAAGCATTGAAGAAGGAGGTAATGGCGGCCGAAAAGACAATGGTGGCTAAGGCCGAGAAGCTCACTGCTGCGCGCACCAAGGCAGCGAAGAAGCTGGGCTCGCAGGTCACCGAGGAGATTCACGGCTTGGCCATGCCTCATTCCACACTGACGGTCGCCGTGCACAAGGCGAAGTACTCCAAGACGGGCGCGGATGAAGTGGAATTCCAACTCAACGGAAAGCCCTTGGCCTCGGCCGCCTCCGGCGGTGAGCTCTCCCGCGTCATGCTGGCGATGGAAGTGGTACTCGCCAGCGGCGACGGCACCACCTTGGTCTTCGACGAAGTGGACGCCGGCGTGGGTGGTCGCGCGGCGGTGGAGATTGGGCGTCGGTTAGCGCGCCTGTCCATCACCAACCAGGTCATTTGCGTGACCCACCTGCCCCAAGTGGCTGCCTATGCGGATTCGCACCTGCACGTGTCCAAGGAGAAATTCACCTCAGGCGTGGCGGATTTGAGCGCCGAGGAACGCGTCGAGGAACTCGCCCGCATGCTCGCTGGTCTTGATGACACCGCGACTGGCCGCGCGCATGCCCAGGAGCTCTTCGACCGGGCTCAAGCAGAAGTAGAGAGTTTCCGCGCGCCTTCCACACATTGAGTGCCTAACAGGGGAAACTGTCAGGCATGAGTCTGTTTTCCCGTAACACCGATCTGCCTGGAGAACACGGCGCGCTGCGTGATTGCACCCCGGGTGGCAAGGGCATGAAGAAGTTCAGCGCCGGTGACTTCGCAGTCATCAACGCCGCCAACATCTCCCGCCAAGAGGCCCAGACCCTCGTGGATATGAAACCAGCTGCTGTGATTAACGTGGCGGAGTTTTCTACCGGCTCCATTCCGAACTATGGCCCGCACATGCTTCTCGACGCCGACGTCACCCTTATCGAGGGCGTGGGCCAAGATTTCGTCAGCAACTTCAAGGACGGGAAGAAGGCGCGTCTTACCGAGGACGGGACGGTGTATGTGGGGGATACCCAGCTGTCTTCTGGAACGGTGGTTACCCGGGACCGCGCGGAGAAGAACTTCTCCTCCGCGCAACGCGAACTTATCGACCATATGGAAGCCTACTTTGGCAATTCCATCGAGTTCATCCACTCCGAAGGCCCGCTCCTCATCGATGGCCTTGGCGTTCCGGATGCTGGTTCCGTCATGGCGGGACGCAAGGTCCTCGTGGTGTCGCCCTCTGAGGAGCACCGCAAAAAGCTCACGCTGCTGCGCAACTTCATCCGCGAGTATGAACCCGTCATCATCGGTGTCGACTCTGCCGCAGATACGTTGGTTGAGCTGGGCTATCAGCCTAACTTCATCGTGGGAAATCCTTCGGAAGTGAGCTCTGAAACCCTGCGCAGTGGTGCCCAAGTTATTCTCCCAGCTGAGCCGGACGGCACTGCGGAAGGACTCGAGCGCATTCAGGATCTGGGAATCGGCGCGATGACATTCCCGGCTGCGACAGACTCAGCAACGGATCTTGCACTCCTGCTCGCGGACTACCACGAAGCGCAGATGATTGTGCAGGTTGGGGGCGCCCTCGATCTCGATGACATCTTTGCCAACGAGCCAACTGCCACGCCCGCAGCCCTGTTATGCCATATGAAGGCAGGTACGCGCCTCGTGGACGCGGACGCCGTCATCAACCTCTACGCCGCGCCGAATTCCGGCGCAATGGGATGGCTGTGGGCGCTGCTGGGCATCCTCGTGGCGCTGGCAGTGGTCATCCTCATCGTGGGCCTGGGTGGCGATGAATCATTCCTGCAGAACCTGATCGATACGTGGAACAACTTCGCGTTGAGCGTGCAGGGGTGGTTTAAATAATGGGTTCGCCTAAATCCCTGATTGTCACCGGCCTTGGCTTCGGTGCAGCCATTGGTGTTGCGTTGGGCACGTTGGTCATCGCACCGAACATGGACTCCACCCCGGGGCGCGGTGGGGAGTCCAACGACGAGGTCCGAGAAAAATACAGCAAGCTGGTGCTTGACCACAACATTGCGAAGGCCCAGCTGGATTCCGCTGATTCCGTGATGGGGGACCTCGGCCGTTACGTCGTCGACGGCACTCTAGTCCAGCGTCCGGTCATGGTACTCAGCATGCCCGACGCCAATGATGCCGATGTCACGGCTGTGAAGGATCTTCTCGGCTCCGCCGATTCCACCGACGCGGGAAGCATCAAGCTGACCGAAAAATTCCTGGCCCAGGAATCCGCAGACAAGCTGTTGTCCCTCGTCACCACCACGCTGCCGGCAGGGGCGAAGCTCGATAAGAAGAAGATCGATGCCGGTACTCATGCCGGCCAAGCGCTTGCTGCCGGGCTGATGATGGATGCTAAGACCACCCAACCGCTTGCCACCGTCGACGATCGGGCGACCTTGCTGCGTGCCTTGCGCGATGCCGGCTACATCGACTACAAGGATGGCACGATCCTGCCCGCTCAGGCGGTCGTAATCGTCGGCGGCGGCCTGACACCGGGAGAAGACGAAGACAGCGCTGGCAAGAAGTACGCTATCGACACCACCGTCAAGTTCCTGGAAGGTTTCGAGTCCGCGGACGCCGCCATGGTGTATGCCGGGCGTGTGCAGTCTGCAGGGGATGGCGGAGTGTTGGAAAAGCTCCGGGCGGCCAAGACTGGGATTAGCACCGTGGACTCCATCGACCACCCGGTCTCCCAGATGGCCAGCGTTTTGGCCGTCAAGGAGCAGCTCGATGGCGGCCGCGGCGTGTACGGTTCTGCAGCGAATGCCGAGGGCGCAGCACCGGCGCTGCCGAAGGATCTCTAAATGCCACACGAGTTTCGTACGGTGGGAAGCGAGCTGCTTGTCGACGCCCCCATCATCGCCGTCCGCCGTGATGACGTTGTGATGCCGGGAGATGTCGTGGCGCAGCGGGAGATCGTCGAGCACCTCGGTGCCGTGGCCGTTGTGGCTTTGGATGAGGACAACCGAGTCGCCATGGTGGAGCAGTACCGCCACAGTGTGAGCAAACGCCTGTGGGAGCTGCCAGCCGGTTTGCTCGACGTCAAAGGTGAAGATGAACTCAGTGGCGCACAACGCGAACTCCAAGAGGAGGCCGGACTGGCCGCCGAGGACTGGGGTGTGTTGACCGATCTGGTGACCTCCCCGGGCTTTTGTGAAGAAGCCGTACGGGTGTTCGTGGCGCGTGGGCTGCGGGACGTCGCCAAGTTCGAGGCCACAGGTGATGAAGAAGCCGACATGGGGTTTTCGTGGGTGCCGCTAGCGGAGGCCGTCGATCGTATCCTCGCCGGCGAGATTGTGAACTCTATTGCAGTGGCCGGAATTCTCGCCGCCTATGCCTGTGTGCGTGAAGGACGCACACCGCGGCCGGTTGATTCACCTTTCGAGTTGCGGCCGCAGTCGCTGGCTAGCCGGCGTACCGGACCGGATTTGAAGAAGCTGTGAGCAGCACGACTCCTGCTGCTGCCGCTGGGCAAGCGTGGCTGATGCACCTCATGGTGGAAAAAGGTGCCTCGAAGAACACGGTGAGTAATTACCGGCGTGACATCAATCGCTACGTGTCGTGGCTAGCGGAATCTGGGATCACGGATTTGCGCCAGGTTTCTCGCGCGCACGTGGAGAACTACCTCATGTACCTGCGTGAATCCCTCGCCCAGTCCTCGGCCAGTCGAGCGCTGATCGTCGCGCGTGGGCTGCATAAATTTGCGCTCGCGGAGGGGATGATTGAAGAAGACGTCGCGGCGGAGGTTTCGCCGCCCAAGCGGGCCCAAGCGCTACCGGAGACCCTCAGCGTGGAGGACGTCGAGACTTTGCTCACCGCCATTCCCACTGATGAATCCGCAACCCCCATAGACATCCGCGATCGCGCTTTGCTGGAGGTTCTCTACGGCACGGGCGCGCGCATCTCCGAAGTGATCTCCTTGAGCGTGGATGACGTAACGGCTGAGGGGCCGACGACCGTGCGCGATATTCTGCTGCTGAGCGGCAAGGGCGATAAGCAACGCCTCGTTCCGTTGGGTTCGCACGCGGTAAGAGCGGTCGAGCATTACCTCGTGCGGGCACGGCCGGTCTTAGCAACTGGAGCCTCTCA
Organism: Corynebacterium sp. HMSC035E02; assembly: GCF_001836065.1. Lineage (NCBI taxonomy): Bacteria > Bacillati > Actinomycetota > Actinomycetes > Mycobacteriales > Corynebacteriaceae > Corynebacterium > Corynebacterium sp. HMSC035E02. Next base: position 119,187 of record NZ_KV827291.1, on the reverse strand, counting down.
CGCGCTATTCCTCAACACCCGGGGCAAGGCCCTGTCACGGCAAAGCGCATGGGCCGCCATCAAGTCCGCTGCACAGCGCGCGCACTTGAGCGCCAACATCTCTCCGCACACCCTGCGTCACTCCTTTGCTACCCACCTGCTGGAGGGTGGTGCGGATGTGCGTACAGTTCAGGAACTGCTGGGTCATTCTTCCGTGACGACGACGCAGATTTACACGCACGTGACTGCGGATTCGCTTCGCGAGGTGTGGCGTACTGCTCATCCACGCGCCTAAAGGCGCCTAGACTCAGTTCGATTTACATCAATGAAAAGGATTTCTATGACTTCATCTGCTCGCGCTTCCCGGACCTTTCGCGGGGCTGCGATTGCTCTCGCGCTCACCGTATTTCCACTTGCCGGTGTTGCGGCCAACCCGGTGAGCGCGAAGGGCGGGATCCCCGGGCTCGGCGCGGCAGTTGCCCATGCTCAGGATGCCACCATCCCCGTGCCGGCTGGACAAACCACGACGGTTTCCCTGCCGGTGCCTGTCGACGTCTCCGTGGCTGCCGATGGGTGGAATGTGAGCGCCTCAGGTGGCACTGCTACGGTGACGGCCCCGCCAGCAGGTGGACAGATTACCGTTCCGGTGACCTATCAGGGCGTGACCATGACCATCGTGCTCGTTGCTGACGCCGATGTCACCGCCGAGGAACTCAACGACGCTGCCGAAAGCGTCGATCCGGGGCGCCTTGGTGGTGGCCAGCCGGGGCCGGAGGACGCAGAGAACCAACAAGGTAACGACGCAGAGAACCAACAAGGTAACGAAGAACTGGGTGGAAACGGCGACGTCACAGACGATGCAAGCGATGGCGGAGCGGCGACCGGTGCGGATAGTTCCAGCACCGGCCACGCGCAACCGCACCGTACGGGCCGTGGCTGGGAAGGCGTGGATGATTCCCACACGTCCTATGTCAACCTAGAATCCACCATCGAAGGCCAGACCATTCACGCCAAGCTAGGTTTGAAACAAGCACTGGACCTTTACAACCGTTTCAAGCATCTTGAGGATGAAGGCGTCACGCTGCGTTATCTCAACGCGGAAGGGGAGTTTATCGAGGGCGTGAAACGCGACATTGATAAGGGCTCGCGCACCATGACCCTGACCTACCCAGAGGGCATGGAACCCGACAACCCCTTCATCATGCAGTTCATCAACGAGGACACCCAGTCGGCAGAGCTGGTGGTGACACTCACAGACCCAACCCGGGAGCACACCACCGAGGTGCCTCCAGAGCAGCAGCTTGACAGCGACAGCGCCACGACAGCTAGCGAAGAATCAGATACCGATACGGGCCTTGGCGCCGGTGCGGTTGTAGCGGGGATTGCGGCACTCGGCATCATCGCTTTGGTCGCTGGGTTCGCACTCCGTTGGTTCCGTTCGAACCGGAAGTAAAAGCTCTCGTCGTCTAGCTTCCAGGCTTTATGTGGCGGCTTTTGCTGGCTATAATCGCGATGCGGGTGCTCAAGGGGGTACCCTATAATCACAAGGATGTAAGAGTGCGGCGCCGGTGAGTGCCGCAGGGCTAACGCGAAGATGGCCTAACTAGAGCCGTACAGGTCAAGGAAGCAGGTGTGACTGTGAGCGACGAGGGACTGTTTGAGGCCTCCGAAACACAGGTCGGGTTGACCGGCCGGCCACTGCGGGAGCTTCCGGAACCAGAGCCATTGGAAAAGCATGGCCCCGCCACGATTATCTCCATGTGCAACCAGAAAGGTGGAGTGGGGAAAACCACATCCACGATCAACATGGGAGCATGCTTGGCGGAGTTGGGGCGTAAAGTCCTCCTCGTTGACTTGGACCCGCAGGGCGCTCTGTCTGCCGGATTGGGTCTGACTCATGACCAGATTCAGGACACTATCTACGACGTCATGCTCGATAGTGAGGTCTCGGTGCATTCTGCCATCGTGCACACCGGCGTGGCAGGGCTCGACCTGGTTCCGGCCAACATTGATCTTTCCGCCGCAGAGATTCAGATGGTCAACGAGGTGGGCCGCGAGCACACCTTGGCCAGAGCGCTGCGCCCGGTACGCAAGGACTATGACTTCATCATCATCGACTGCCAGCCTTCCCTGGGCCTGCTTACCGTCAATGCGTTGGCCTGTTCGCAAGGCGTCATTATCCCGATGGAATGCGAGTTCTTCTCCCTGCGCGGTCTCGCGCTGTTGACCGACACCGTGGAGAAGGTTGCTGACCGCATCAATTTCGACCTAGAGATCATGGGCATTCTGGTCACCATGTTTGACCGTCGCACCCGCCACGCCCGCGAAGTCATGGACCGGGTAGTCGAGTACTTCGGGGACAAGGTCTTCGACACGGTGATTACGCGGACCGTGCGTTTCCCAGAGACCTCGGTAGCCGGTGAGCCGATTACCACTTGGGCACCGAGCTCGCAGGCTGCCAAGCAATACCGCGACCTAGCTAAAGAGGTCATTGAGCGGGCCAACGGCTAGCCGCCTATTATGACCCAACCGGAGATCACCGGCTTTCGCATCGCGCTGGGCAATTTTGAGGGTCCGTTCGATCTGCTGCTCCAGCTCATTCAAGCGAAAAAGCTAGATGTCACCGAGGTGGCGCTGTCTGAGGTTACCGATGAGTTCGTGGCCTATACCCGAGCGTTGGGGGAGACCGCGGACCTGGACGAGACGACGGAATTTCTGCTCATCGCCGCTACGCTGTTGGATCTGAAGGCGGCGCGTCTATTGCCGCGCGGCGAGGTCGATGACCTTGAGGACCTCGAACTGCTGGAGACCCGAGATCTGCTTTTCGCGCGGTTGCTGCAGTATAAGGCTTATAAGCAGGTCGCTGACCAGTTTGCGCAGTGGCAGCGCGGCGCCCAGCGCCGCTATCCACGTGCGGTGGCGATGGAGGAGCGCTTCAGCGAGCTTCTTCCACCTGTCAAACTTGGACACACCCCAGCCACGTTCGCGGAGCTCGCCGCCGGGGTATTCCGCCCCAAGCCTCCCGAGGAAGTCGCGACCGGTCACATCCACCAGGTCGCGGTCTCTGTGCCGGAACAGGCTGGAAAAATCCTCACCACTCTCAAGCTGTTAGGCACAGGGCAGTGGATGAGCTTTGATGCGTTAACGCGGGACTGCACCATTTCCATGGAAATCGTGGGCCGCTTCTTGGCGTTGCTGGAGCTGTACAAAGCCAAGGCTGTGGATGCGTCCCAACCCGAATCCTTAGGCCCGTTGGAATTGTCGTGGACAGGGCTCGACGTGGATCCGGCCGTTGTTGCGGCGGCGAACTGGGATTAAGGTACGCTACCGACTCATGGAGGACACGTCACCCGCAGTACACAGTGAGGCCCCAGTGCCGAGCGCACCGGCGGCTCTTCCGCTGATCCCGCAATTGCGCTCACGCCTCGAATCGATCCTTCTGGTCATCGATTCGCCCGCCAGCGCGGAAGAGCTGGCGCGCGTGGTAGATGCGGAGGTCTCCGTTGTCAGAGATACTTTGCGGGCAGTGGAGCGTGAGCTCACCGAGCGTGGTTCTGGCATCGACCTGCGTGAGACACCGGAAGGATGGCGTTTTTATACCCGCAAAGAAAATGCGGACGCCGTCGAGCAGTTCGTGCTTGATGGGACCCAAACCAAGCTTTCGCGCGCCGCACTCGAAACCCTCGCGGTCATCGCCTACCGCCAGCCGGTCACCCGCGCCCAAGTCGCTGGTGTTCGCGGTGTCAACGTCGATGGCGTTGTCCGCACGCTGCTTCTGCGCGGGCTCATTCGAGAGATCGAAAGCCCCGAGCCGACAGTCGGCAACGCACACCAGTATGAAACCACTGAGCTTTTCCTGGAGCTTCTGGGAATCGATTCCCTCGAGCGTCTTCCAGACCTCGCGCCGCTGCTGCCAGACATCGAGCAGATCGATGAGGACTACTCATAAAGGCCCACCGTGCGGTAGGATTGCGGCCGGACAACGGCGTGATTCCGCGCGCCGCAAATTGAAGAACTATTGAGAGGACACATCCGTGACTCCACCCGCTCGCCGCGATGGCACACCGGACAAGAAAAAGCGAGACAGCGACATGATTGTCTCGAACGCTAAGCCGGCCCGCCATCAGCATGTAAAGAAGAAGGCCACCGCCGATTCCGTCGCCCGCGACTTGGGCGCGGACTGGCTGGTAGACGGTAAAGCTAAGAAGAATTCCCAGAACCAAGGCGAACGCCTCCAGAAGGTGCTGGCCAAGGCCGGCGTTGCCTCCCGCCGCCATGCAGAGATTCTCATCGATGAGGGCCGCGTTGAGGTCAACGGTCAGGTCATCATCACCCAAGGCACCCGAGTTAACCCCAACACGGACGTGATCCGCGTCGATGGCACACGCATCAACGTCAACGAAGAAACTCAGTACTTCGTACTCAACAAGCCCCGCGGCATGCAGTCCACTATGTCGGATGACATGGGTCGTCCGTGCGTGGGCGATGTCGTAGCGGATCGGGTCGTGGCAGGCCAGCGCCTGTTTCACGTCGGGCGCCTCGATGCGGATACCGAGGGCCTTCTTTTGCTCACCAACGACGGTGAGCTGGCCAATCGCCTCATGCATCCTAAGTACGAGGTCACCAAGACCTACCTGGCCACCGTTTTGGGTGAGGCCGATAAGAGGCTGGTTCGCCAGCTGCGCGAGGGCGTTGAACTAGAAGACGGCCCGGCGAAGGCGGATTATGTGCAGATCGTGGACAAGAACCAGGGCTATTCGCTGGTGCGTCTTGAGCTGCACGAAGGCCGCAAGCACATCGTGCGCCGCATGCTGAAGGAGGCCGGCTTTCCGGTCCAGCGTCTTGTGCGCACCAAGCTCCACACCGTGCAGCTGGGCGATATGAAGCCCGGCTCCTTGCGCGCATTGAACTCCAACGAATTAACCAGCCTGTACAAGGCGGTGGGGATGTAATGATTTCAAACATGCCAAACCAGGGACTCGTTCTGGCCGTGGATGGCCCGTCGGGCACCGGAAAGTCCACGACCTGCCGCGCGTTGGCCAAGCGCCTCGACGCGAAGTATGTCGATACCGGCGCCATGTACCGCGTGGCTACCCTTGCCGTGCTGCGCGCGGGCGTGGACCCAGCGGATACCGACGCTGTCATCGCCGCAACCGCAAACCTGCCTCTGGAGGTCTCCGATGATCCGGATTCCACTCAGGTCATCTTTGCCGGCGAGGATGTCTCCCGGGTGATCCGCGAGGACGAGGTAACCCGCAACGTGTCGGCAGTCTCCGCCATCCCGGAGGTACGCCAGAACCTCGTGGAGCTGCAGCGGAACCTTGCCGCGAAGGCACACCGTGCCATTGTGGAGGGCCGCGATATCGGCACCGTGGTGCTCGCTGATGCTCCCGCTAAGGCCTTCATGACGGCCAGCGCCGAGGTCCGCGCGCAGCGCCGCCACGATCAGAACCGTGCGGCGGGCATCGACTCGGATTTTGACACCGTGCTTGCCGACGTCGAGCGGCGCGACGCTGCGGACTCCTCCCGCGCCACCTCGCCGCTGCGCCCAGCCGAGGACGCCGTACTCGTGGATACCTCTGAGATGACCCCAGACGAGGTCCTCGATGCCCTCATCGCCGTCGTCGAAGAATCGGCCGCAAAGGAGGCCTCACATGACTAATGGACCGCAGAACCCAAACGTGAACCCCGAACAGCAGCCGGAAGAATTCGAAACGGAATTTCATTACCCGGTAGGCAAACTCGAGGAAGAGGTCGTGCGTGATCCGCATGGCGGGTGGGCGCAGAAGGATTTCGATTCTGAGGACTTCGACTATGAATTCGATGAGTCGGAATTCGACGACTCCGAGTTCGGCGAAGCCGATTTCGGCGAGGAAGAAGATATCGCCGAAGGTGAGAGCCCGCTCAGCGAAGAAGAGTGGGAGGCGCTATCTCACGCCTTTGGCGTGGGCGAGGAGCACACGGAGGAAAACCTCTGCACGGTGGCCGTGGTCGGCCGCCCGAACGTGGGCAAATCCTCCCTGGTGAACCGGTTCCTCGGTCGCCGTGAAGCGGTGGTGGAGGACCACCCGGGCGTAACGCGTGATCGCGTCTCCTACGTGGCGGATTGGAACGGCCAGCGCTTCTTCGTTCAGGACACCGGTGGCTGGGATCCGAACGTCAAGGGCATCCACGCCGCTATCGCGCGCCAGGCAGAACAGGCCATGGAGACTGCCGACGTTATCGTGTTCGTGGTGGACACCAAGGTGGGCATCACCGAAACCGATGCGGTCATGGCCCGAAAGCTGCAGCGCTCTGAGGTGCCCGTCATCCTCGTCTCCAACAAGTTCGATTCGGAAACCATGTACGCAGACATGGCCGAGTTCTACGCGCTGGGCTTGGGCGATCCGTGGCCCGTCTCCGCCCAGCATGGCCGGGGCGGCGCCGACGTCTTGGATGAGATCCTGCGTTTGTTCCCGGAAGAACCGCGCCATTCTTCGATTACCTCCGGGCCTCGCCGCGTGGCGCTGGTGGGCAAGCCGAACGTGGGCAAGTCCTCGCTTCTGAATAAGCTGACGGCGGAGGAACGCTCCGTCGTGGACAATGCCGCCGGCACGACGGTCGACCCAGTCGACTCCTTGGTGCAGCTAGATCAGCGCCTATGGAAATTCATTGATACCGCGGGCCTACGCAAGAAGGTCAAGAACGCGCAGGGCCATGAGTACTACGCTTCGCTGCGCACGCGCGGCGTGATTGATGCTGCCGAGGTATGCATCATGCTTATCGACGCTTCCCAGGAAGTCTCCGAGCAAGACCAGCGCGTCCTCAACATGATTCTGGAAGCCGGTAAGGCCCTGGTCATCGCCTTCAATAAGTGGGACCTTGTGGACGAGGATCGCCGCTACTACTTGGAGCGCGAAATCGATGAGAACCTGCGTCACCTGCCGTGGGTGACCCGCGTGAATATCTCGGCGGAGACTGGCCGCGCCCTGCAGAAGCTAGAGCCTGCCATGATTGAGGCTCTCGAGAGCTGGGACCAGCGCGTGTCTACTGGTCAGCTCAACAACTGGATGCGTGAGGCGATTGCTGCGAACCCGCCGCCGATGAACAACAATCGCCTCCCGCGCGTGCTGTTCGCTACCCAGGCCTCGACACAGCCGCCGACCATCGTGCTGTTTACCACCGGCTTTTTGGATGCGGGCTACCGCCGTTACCTGGAGCGCAAATTCCGTGAGCGCTTCGGTTTCCATGGCTCGCCCGTGCGCATCGCGGTGCGCGTGCGCGAGCGCCGTCAACGCCGATAGCTAGTGTGGGCTGAGAGCACGCAAGCGTCTAGATCCAGCCGTTTGCCTCGGCGCGCCGCGCGGCCTCAAAGCGGTTACTTGCCTGTGTCTTCGTCATGATGGCCGAAACGTGGTTGCGCACCGTACCTCCACTGAGATGGAGGTGTGCTGCGATATCGGCGGAGCCGAAGCCGCGAACCAGTAGGCGGCACACCTCGACTTCCCGTTCGCTCAGCGGGTTGTCGGGAGTAAAGAGTATGTCCTGAGCAAGCTGCGGATCGATGACACGCAGACCCGAGTGGACGCGGCGGATGGCATCGGCGAGTTCCTCCGGGGGAGTGTCTTTGACGAGGAAGCCATCGACGCCCGCGTTGAGGGCGCGTTTGACGTAACCGGGACGGCCAAACGTGGTGACGATGAGGCTGCGGCAGTGAGTGCCGGCGATCGACTTTGCGGCATCGATACCGTTCATTCCAGGCATCTCAATGTCGAGTAGAGCGACGTCTACCTGATGCTCAGCAACGAGTGCGGCGACCTCGGCTCCGGTGGAACACTCGGCAACGACGTCGATGTCAGGTTCGGTACTCAGTAAAGCGGTGAGAGCGCCCCGGACCAGGGATTGGTCTTCGGCGATGAGTACGCGGATGTGTTCGCTCATAACTATCGCACCTGTTGAATCTGCCGGTGGCTGCCCAAGGCGAGGAGGACCGTGGTCACACCTTCGGCACGCTGAGTAATGACCTCGCCACCGACAGCTTCTGCACGGTGGCGAAGGCCGGCGAGACCCGTGAGGCCGTCGGCAAGCGCCTGCGTGGCATCCTCCGTGAAGCCGTTGCCGTTGTCCGTGACCTGGAGGGAATCCTCAGTGAGAATCACCCAGCACTGCGTGGCACCCGAATGACGTACAACGTTGGTGGTGAGCTCGCGCAGTGCCCACGAGAACAGATCTTCATGAGCCCGTGGCTGGGTGAGAGTCTCAGGAAGGTGAGCTTGGATTCCGGCGGTTTCCAGAATGCGCCGCGCGGCTTGAATTTCGCCAGCAAAGGTGGGGTTCTTCATGCGAGTAACAGTGGAGCGGACCTCGGCAAGGGATAACCGAGACAGCGAACTAATCTCCTCGAGCTCGGCAGCGGCCTTGGTAGGGTCGCGGTCGATGAGCCGGCGGGCCACTTCGGCCTTGAGATTGATAGCCGTCAGGGTATGGCCAAGAAGATCGTGGATATCGGAGGCAATGTCCTCTCGTTGCTGAGACAGATCTAGGTCGTGGCGTAAAGCTGTCTCGGTGTCTTCGCGCTGGGACAGAGTACCGAGGGCCAAGATAAGGAGGGGCCAGCCGAAGAGGATTATTGCGAGGTCAACAAAGCGTGGGCGGTCGTACACCCAGGCGGGAATGCTAGCTACGATTCCGGTGAGCGCAATGATGGTGGCAGCAGTTTTGAGCGGCAGTGTGAAAGCGATCAAGGCTCCGAGGTAGGGCACGAAGACCACAATCCAGGCGCCGTGAGAAGGGACGGCGGCAAGCGCGATCAGCGCGAGAATAATCCACCGGATAGCTACTCGATGGTTATGGGACCACCCACGTGGATAGTCGTGCACCGTACCGAAAGAGACAAGGTAAGCAGCACAAAACACCGCGGTGATAATAACCGCCCAGGTTCGCTGGACGGTGGAATAGCTGGGCTGGAGGAGGATCTGCAGCAGCACCGGTAGGAGAAAGATGAGCCAGACAGCGGCGAAAGCAGCGTCATGTGGTCTGAAGTTCCGCATCATGCTCGCTCCTTGTCGCGCTTGTGCAAAAGCAGGCATAGCCCGACGAACACCACCGTCCATACAGCGATATTAACGTATGCGTACCAGAGCGGGTCCTCAATGAAGAGGCGTTCGCCATTGATCATCTGGGAGCCTTCAGAAAGGGGCCAACGGGCAAGCGCTTGCGCGCCATACATTGGGGTGAAGCGACCTACCTCCAACAGCGATTCCTTCAGCGGCATGAATACGTTCCCGGCAAACGCAAGTATGACGATGGTCGAGGTCGCTACGGAGACGGTGTTTTCCGAGGGAATGAGCATAGCGCAGGCCATGCCGTAGAAGCCGAAGGGAATGGCGCAGACAACAGTTATGAGAAAAGCTAGCGTCCACTGGTCCGGCTGCATGGACGCCTTGGTCAGCCCACCGGTAATGAAGACAGCGGCAATGGGCAGGATGGCACGAACCGAGATGTTGAGAAAGTTGGCAACGGCTAGCTGGGAAGACCGAAGGGGAGTCAACGCTAGTTGGCGGCCCCAACCCGCGCGATTCTCTGCGACCATAGATCCGGCTGCACCCACAGCGCCAGTGGCTCCTGCATAGAGCGCCATGCCGATCATGACCAGTGCGGCGACATTCCCACCGTTGAATTCGATGTCGCCGTACTCTTGCATCGCGCCAAAGAGGATATAGAAAATGATTGGCAGGCCGATGCTGAAAAAGAGCGTGGGCAGGTCTCGGCGCAGACGTTTAAGGTCGTGGGCCGCGTAGTTGAGGGTTGTCCCGAGCGTGGGAGTTACGGCATTGTTGATGCTCATCGTGGGGTCTCCTTATGGGGTAGTCGTGTCGGGGGAAGCGTTAGAGAGCTCCATAAAGGAGTCTTCGAGGCTATGGCCAGAAATTGTGATGTCCCGGGCCGTGGTTTCGGTGAGTAAGTAGCGAGCAAGTGCATCAGAGTCTCGGGTCGTGATGGACAGGCCGGTGTCTGTGTGCTCTTGATACAGCACTCCTGGGAAAGACTCGGTCTCGAGGTTGTCTGGGATGCCGTTGGGGAAGCTGGCACGGATGGTACGGGTGGCGTTTGCATTGCGGATCTCCTCGGTAGATCCATCAGCTTGAATCTCGCCCCTGTTGAGCATGATGATGCGTTGGGCAAACGTATCGGCCTCTTCGAGATAGTGAGTGGTGAGAAGAATCGTTCGCCCAGCGCTTGCCTCCTCGTGCATGGCCTCCCAAAAATGACGGCGGGCGCCGGCGTCCATGCCTGCGGTTGGTTCGTCGAGAAGCAGCACTTCCGGATCTCCCAACAAGGCCAGCCCGAAGCGCAGACGTTGTTGCTCGCCGCCAGAGCACTTGCCTACCCGACGCGAGAGGATAGAGCCCAAGTTGGCGCGCTCGATGATCTCCTTATAGGGGCGGTGGACGGGAAACGCGGCACCGAGAAGCTCAAGGGTTTCCTTCACGGTTATCTCCGGTAATAAGCCGCCAGTTTGCATGACGGCACCGATACGCCCACTTTTAGAGGCATGAGATGGAGAGGCGCCAAGTACACTAATAGACCCTGAGGTTGGGGTGGTCAGTCCCAGGATGAGGTCAAGCAGCGTGGTCTTGCCGGCGCCATTAGTGCCTAAGAGGCCGACGATTTCACCTTGCTCAATGCTCAGAGAGACGTCGTGAAGCGCGCGCACAGGATTGCGGGAGGAGGCGTTGAAGGTTTTGCTTACACCGTTGACCTCGATTGCCGGTGGGGTGGTACGTGTCGTGCTCATACCTTCACGCTATGGTGCGAAGGTTTTCACAGCGTAGACAGGGTGTCACGAATCCGGGATGACAGTTGTCATGGTTGACGGAGGTGGCTACTCACTTGAGCGCGCCAGCACGAAAGCATCAGTTCGGTACGGAATACGCAGGGCCTGGCCGGGCTTAAAACCCATGTGCTCATAGAGATACCAGTTGAGGTTGTAGGTCATGCGCTCGTGGATTCTTTCTCCATTGCGAAGCCAATACGAGCGAGTATGCATTAGCTCATGCAGGTCCTCAGGGGTGAGTTCGTGTTCCCACGTAAGGCGCAGCTCCTCACGAAGTGTCCACGGCGCGGTAAAGGATGGGTAAAAGCCGGGACGGTGGACATCACCGGAGTGCATGATGCGGGAAAGGCGCAGGATCCACGGGTCTGCATTGACGTCAAGGGTGTTCCATACCAAAAGGACCTTGCCACCCGGCCGAAGAATTCGGTCGAATTCTGCACATGCCTTGTCGACGTCGACCCAATGCCAGGTTTGCGCGCAGGTGAGGGCATCAAGGGAGGAGCTGGCGAGCGCTGTGTTCTCGGCGGTGGCGCGCCAGCACGGCACCCCGAGCCGGCGCAGGACACGCGTCATGTCGGGGGATGGATCGCTGGCATAGACGACGGAATTGGTCAGGGATTCAGTAAGTTTGCCGGTTCCTGCACCAACATCGAGAACTGTGTGCGCAAAAGCTATGAGCTGCGACACTTCGCGTGGGTAACCCGGGCGCACGTCATGGTAGGTCTCCGCGCCTTCGCTAAAAGCTTGCGCGGAATGCCTGCGTTGTTGGGCAGTGCCGAAGCTGGGCGCCTCCTTCCCCGAAGCCCGACGGTAGCTGGGGTAGTGCTCGGGCAGAGGGTGAGCGGGAGAGGCGCTGGAGGAAACAGATGGTTCGGAAGGCGAGGAGCACATGATGCTCTCAAATCTACCGTGGCGCTGCGGGTTCGTAGATGTCGGTGCGATGTTTTAAGGTGGACGAGGATTTATTGGCGCGCAGAAGTGAGAGTGGTGAGGGGGAACAATGGGTAAAACGTCTACAGCATGGCCGCGCCCAGTGCACACGCTCGTCGGTCTAGCGGCCAGCGCTGTCTGCGCGCTAGCGTTGGCGTCGTGTGGAACATCCCAGGAAGCCCCGACATCCCCGACACCTGAAGCAGCATGGACAAATGATCTCGGTATCCCGGTAGCGCCCATGCTCGTCGGCCCTGAGCCGGGGCACACAAAGAAGATGAAGCTAGCCTCTGGGCGCAGTTTCCTACTTCACGTACCTGAGAACTACACCCCGGAGCGCGCGTGGCCGGTGCTGCTTTCTTTCCACGGGTATACGGATTCGCCTGAGAATATGGAGAAGTACAGCCAGTTTGATGCTGCTGATGCCATCGTGGCTTACCCTGCTGGGGAGAAGGCGGCGTGGGCCCCAGCACCTTACGCAGTGACGAGCGCGGAAGAAGACCTCGACTTTGTGCGCACAATCGTGGATAGCCTGCGGGCCACTTATGAGGTGGACGACAACGCCATTTTCGCGGCTGGATTGTCTAATGGCGGAGGGTTTGCGGCCTTCTTGGCGTGCCGGATGCCAGGGACTTTTCGCTCAGTAGCTACCGTGTCAGCTGCATACTACGAAGGAATCCATACGGACTGTTCTGATCGACCGGTAGGCCGTTTGGACATTCACGGAACTAAGGATCCCGTGGTCAACTATGAAGGCGGTGTGCGTCATGGCACGGCTTATTCTTCCGTTGCAGAGGTGCTCGGGCAGCATCAGAAACGCAACAAGTGCCGCGGCGACGTCGAGTCGGTGCGCCTCACAAACGGTGCGACCAGAGAGACGTGGACTGGGTGCCAGGCTCCGCTTCAGCACATCCGCATTGAGGGGGGATCTCACGTGTGGCCGGGTGGTAACAACTCCACGAAAATTGAGGTGGGCGAAGGCTTCGCCACCGATGCGGTGCTAGATTTCTTCGGAATCCCTGGCAGGCCCGAAGGCACAGAAGAGCATAATGTGGCCTAGAGCCGGGCTATCACCTCAAGGTGAAATGCGCACAAGGAGTATCGAGGGAGCGAACCCGCGCTAGACAGATATCCGCGACCGTTTCAAAACCCGCGTGGCGCGCGGCACTAGACGGCTCGGTGGGGTGGGGTATTTGGACCAAGTGGAATGAGCGTTGACCGTTATCCTCGCGGTTGAGCTCAACGACGGCTTGGGCAGTGGTTCCTGAGCCTGCAAAGAAATCAAGGACTACCGCGTCCGTGCCGCCGGTGATGGACAGTAGATGCTTGATGAGGCGCACAGGTTTGGGGAAGTCGAAGACTCCCGTGACACCAAGTGCTTCTTCGGCGTCACGACGGCCTGTTCGGGTTACCCCAAAACGCTCTCCATCGAGAATGGAACGGGGACGCGCACCCTTCTTTTCGTAGTTCTTGGTGTAGACAAAGCCGCGTCGAAAGACCAGCTCCTCATAATGCTCAGCGACCTTGTCTTTACCCCAACGCCACCGCGCGACGCCCGACTTGCCCTCCGGCTGGTGCGGCCAATATTCGTGGCCATTGGGGCCAACGATGGGAAAGTCGAGGCTTGGTAAGTATCCCAAGGTCTTAGAATCCAACCGCACGAGTGAATAATTCCCTTTCTCATCGCTGTGGTTATAGCGGGTTGAAGTGTGCGCTTCCAAGTCCAGGTTGAATCCGGCATTTGAAGGTGACTTGGCATAGCAAAGGATGTACTCGTGCTCGAGAACCGCATATTTGGAATCATTCTTCCCGGTCCCGCCCTTCTTCCAAATGAATTGCCCGGCGAAGCAGTCCTCACCGAAAACCTCGTTGAGTAGTAGGCGCAGGTGAGCGCTTTCTGACTCACCGATGGACACGATGATGAAGCCGGTATCGGCGAGCACCTCACGAGCCAGGATCAAGCGTGGCAACATCATAGAAAGCCACTCGGCATGCCACTGTCCAAAGTGCTCTGAGCGCATCTCTCGGCGTTGACGGAAATTATCGCGGTAGACAAAATCCTTGCCGGTGTTATAGGGCGGATCAATGTAGATGATGTCCGCTCTCATCCCCTGTGCAATGAAATCCTTTAAGGCGTCGAGATTATCTGCCACCGTCACGCTGTTGGGGGCCGAATGAGGACCGCTCATCAGTGTTCTTGTTCGAGTGGCCTTCTTCGTGGCCTGCGCCGCAGCCTGTTCCTTACCCGGCCACACAAGGCCAAAGACCGATTTGCCTTGTGGGACTGAAGGAATGTGTAGCTCAGAGGAAGACAGCTCTTCAGAGTGCCGGGCAGCGGATTGGTGTGCGGAATGAGAATGAAAGGAAGGCATTGTGGTGCGCCGAGGTTTCGACTTCGATCTTTAAAGGTAAGTGAGCGGTCAATGACGTTGTGCAGTACGTGCCGCGCGACGCGGCAAGAATGAGCACATGTGAATTGTGTCCCAGAGTACAAGGGTTCACAAATGAGAGAGTGGCGGCACGCACCAAGTTGTTGAACGAAAAGGGGTAACCGGAGGGGGTAGACTTTAAGAGCGATTCTGAGAACTCTCAGTGTGTGAAAGTCTTCCTTTAACTCGTGCTCTAGATGTATAACGATTTATAACGTTTGTGGCGAAGAGCACGGCGAGTCGGTACGGTGGGGTGACGTGATGGCGCTCAGCTTGAATGTGCCGACCATGGTGCGCGTGCTTGTCGCTCGGGGAGTCGGCTAACGCCTCCCACTGTCGCTGGCATTGCGCAGTATCCGGCACACTCGGGCCGTGAGGGTCACCACTGTTAGGACAGCATTTACTTAAGGAAGGAACAAAGTAATGGGTATTTTTGACAAGGCAAAGGATGCTCTGAACTCCGATAAGGGCGAGCAGATTTCGGATAGCGCACTGGATAAGGGTGCAGATCTTGCTAAGGGCAAGCTGGGCGAGGATAAGGCGGATAAGATTGACTCCGCTCGCGACCAGCTCGATGAGCGCATTGGCAACCAGGGCGCTGAGGCTCCTCAGGGGGATGAGCAGAAGTAAAGCGATTGTCGCGCTTGGTTCCGAGCCACATCAAGGTTCCGGCATTGTGCGACACGTAGCCTGAACGCTCAGGGGTCCCGTCCGCATAGCGGGCGGGACTGTATAAGTTTTACAGCAACGTATACTTTGAATTTGGGGTGACGGGGTGGATTGTCTTACAGTGCGGGCGAAAGCTTAAGAAAACCTGTGCATATTCCTATCCTTTGTTTATGGGCCTAAAAGTGATTGTTTCCTAGGTAAGCTGAATTCTGTGATTACTTCAGTAGGTGTGGAACAAGGTAACCAACCCTCGCGCCAGCTCCTTATTGAGCAGGCCGGCCGGGTTATTGCCAAAGCGGGCATTGATGAGGTGCGCCTCCGGGAGGTGGCCGATCAAGTGGATGTTCCGCTAGCGGAAGCCCAAGAGCTCTTTGCCTCTGAAGCTGAGCTTGTAAAGGAAACCAAGCGCACCCTGAACGAGGCGCTTACCTCACTCGTTGATCTGCATCTCCAGCGTTTGCCTGAGAATGCGACGGCCGTGGATAAGCTTCGCGCCACGGCGCTGGCGTATTTCTCCTTCGCAGTGGAGGATCCTTCTGCCTTTGCGGCATTTTCTGCGGTTCACGCTACTCCTCGGGTAGGCGTTACCGCAGAGGACTTTGTTAATCCTGATGGGGATGTCGAAAAATGTCCTATCATGCAGATTCTTTTTGAGTTGACCGAGGAGGCTATCAAGGAATCTGGCGGAGTGGATCCCGATGTTGATGGGACTTTGTTGTCGGCGCTGTCGATTTTTTCCCACCTACACGGCGTGACGCAACTGGCAGCTGAAGGAATCCTGCGTTACCTGTCGCCGGCAGCGAAAAAGCAGACATTTGGCGCTGTTATGGACACCCTGAGTGTCGGCCTCTACCCATTCTTTAGGGGAGAGCGCGTCGAGCGCACTATTCCTTATGGCTTGGTGGGAGAGCAGCCGGAAGCGTTGGTAGCAAAGGCCAAGGATTACCCACGGGGAACCGAGGATGAACAGCGTACGGCGTTGCTGCGTGGTGCTATTGAGGAGGCGCTTGACCACGGCGTTACCGGCCTTCATATCGGTGGTGCTGCGAAGCGGGCGGGCCTTAGTGTGCAGGAAGCTGAGCATCTGATTGAAAGCGATCAAGAGCTGGCCAGCTTCCTTGAGCGGTATTTGGACAAGGTCAACTATGAGTTCATTTTCCGGCAGGTAGCTGCGCTTCCGGAAGACGCTAAAGTAATGTCCAAGATTAAGGCCACCGGGTACGGCTACGTCTCCCATGCGTTGGCTGATCCGAAGGGCTTTGAAGCTCTCATCAAGATCGCGTCCGGGCCGATTGTTCCCATGTCCTTCGAGGACGACTTTTTGCCGAACGCGAACAAAGCGGTTGAGCTCCAACGTGACTTTAGCGAATTTGGACGGGCTTTTGGCTTCATTATGTCTCTCATGCGTGAGGCAATCGATGAAGTTGACGGGCCGCGCACTCCGTGGGTTCTTTTCACCTTGGTAATTTCCGTGTGGGCGGGCGCTCATGGTCTAGCCATGCTGAGTACCAAGGGTCCCTTGCGTGGGTTTGATTCTGACTATATTTTCGAGATTCTCACCCACTATATGGACATTGAATTTGGTGGCATCATGCGCAGTCTTAGTGGAACGACTGACTAATGCAGCAACGTAACTGAGGATTGCCTCTTGGCGCGTCATTGTCGCCGTTTCTCTACCCGCTTTCTTAATGTGAAAGCGGGAAGTTCTTTCTATTGGCACCTGGGGAGGGCCGGGGTGTCGGCGGCTAAACTCGGCGTCTATCCGCAAGTTACCCGTTGGTGATGGGGGTAAGATAATCGTATTGTCAACGATGTTGACGCTGTGAACTGCACTGATGCTGAACTGGGGGTTTCCAAACGGGGGTAACGAATAGTTACTCAAATGTAGAAAATATATTTCGACGGTTGTATGGTGACCACGTCCGAACCTTAAGCACTTAGCTCACTGTGTTAAGTGTGTGCTCATCAACTTGCAAGAAAGACTTCGCATGCGTTCCCTACACTCTCGCATCGTTGCCACCGCAGTGGCCGTAGCAACCTTTTCTTCCGTTATTGTCGCCCCGCAGACCTTCGCCGTTGAGGAGCCGAGCGATACGTCTTTTGTCCACGAACAGTCCGGCGCTGACACTGTCGACGTCAATGGCACCGCCTTCGACGCAGACGGCAACCTGATCGATTCAAACAACGCTGGCGACAACACCATCGAGGAGTTGGAGCGTGAATCCCGAGACAACGACTTTGGCTTCTACGGCGCGGAAACCGGCAAGCCAAAGACACGCGATGAGCTGGAAACCGCCGAGGCATCGACGGCTGACGCGACTATCAAGGTCGTAGAGAAGAACGGCAAATTGGTGTGTGAGATCACCGATGCCCCAGGTAAAGAAGGCGAGATTCTCGAGCGCAAGCTGGACCTTGCACGGGCTTTCTACGACGGTGGAAACAAGCTGCTCCAGACGGTGTGGGAAGTAATCCCAGTCGTCGGTGAACTTGTGCCTTCTGACTTCATCAAGAAGATTGGCGCAAGCTCGTGGGAGGGAATTGCCAAACTTGTTCGTGATGGTGAGGCAGACAAGGACGTCACCTGGGATCTCGCACGCGCGCAAGGCATGGCCATCGCCAAGATTGATAACGCTGATGCAGAGGTGGACTTAAAGAATCCAGATGCCGCCAAGAAGACCGTTTCTGGCCTCATCAAGTTTGCTGACGGTGCTTTTGGCACCGGTGTGGCCACCGTTCTGAAGATCTTCAATGCCGCTGTCACCATCGCAGGTCTCTTCCCAGGCGCCAGCGCAGCCAAGGATTTGAAGTTGAGCAAGACCCAGCGAAAGGAAATTGAGTCTACTCTCTCAGATATTTCGGCTTCTGCCTCCGCGCTCGCAGAAATCAATGCACCAGCTGGTCAGAAGTGTGCGGATATGCTCAATGGCAAGAAGGTAAGCAACGACAAGCCCGCTTCTCCTTCGACGTCTAATACCACTGAGCCTTCAGAATCCCCCGAGTCTTCTGAGCCGTCTAGCTTAGTAACGCCGAGCCCTTCTGAGACCACCGAGCCCGAGGAATCGGAGTCTGAGACGCCTACGACTACCGAACCCTCGACTTCTACCACCGACGGTGCTGCGGCTCAGGACGGCAAAGACGGTAAGGACGGTGAACCAGGCCGCGATGGAAAAGACGGTAAGGATGGTATCGACGGCAAGGATGGCCGCGACGGTGCCAACGGTGCACCGGGCGCACCCGGCCGCGATGGCGTCGATGGCCAGGACGGGCGCGACGGTCTTAACGGTCTAAATGGCCGCGACGGCGCTGACGGGAAGGATGGCAAAGACGGTCAAGACGGAAAGGACGTCGATTCCTCCTCCATGGCTGGCTACACATTCCTCGCAGCTATCCTCGGTGGCGGTCTCGTCGTTTCTATTCTGGGCGCGATGGATTACCTCTACCTTTTGGGCTACCTGCCCAAGGAGGGGATCCCGTGGCGTGCTAACAGCTAAGCTCCCATTGGACGCTGAGTCCGGACACAGGAGCCGGTCTCAGCAGGGAGCGGGCTGGATGCCGCGGAGGACGTTTTCTAAAGCTCGCCCTCGTTGCGCAAGTGCCGTAGCTGATTCTCCGTAAAAGTTCGCTCCGCTAGGGATTCGCCGGCACCGTCCTGCAAGTGCACAACGACACTGAGCCCGAGCTCCTGCAGGTCCTCGACGTCTTCACGGTACATGGCCACCGAGCTGATGGTGCATTCTTCGGTATTGATGCGGGAAGCGTAGATTTCCTTGACGGCGTCTACGTTCGCGTGCTGGGCCGGCATGGCGAGCATAATCATATCGATCTGGTGGCTGTCCTTGACGCGCTCCCAGAAGTCGATATCTGTTGCATCGCCCTCCACGACGTTGTAGCCACTCTCTTGGAGATGGCGAACTCGTGCTGGATCGTGTTCCACTCCCAAAACATTGGCGCCGTAGACGTCGACGAGCTCCTTGTAACAGGAAAGGCCGAGCCGTCCTACGCCGAGGACGAGCGCATGGGCGTCGCCAAGCTCGATGGGGCGATCCTCCGGGTGAATCTTGTGCGGTGGGCGGGCCGGCAGTCGCTTGGCTAGGTGTGTAGCTCGCGAGACGTTTTGTGGGTTGAGGATTGCCGAGATGACAAAGCTCAACGAAACAGCGAGCACGAGTGACAGCAGCCAGCGCTGGTTGAGCCAGCCGTCCTGTACTCCCACAGCGGCAATGATAAGGGCGAACTCAGAGTAATTCGCCAGCAACAGGGAAGCAAGGACAGAAGTGCGGTTGCGCAGTCCCAACATCCACAGGATTGCCCAGTAAGCGAGGCCCTGGATGGGCAAAAGCAGCAGGAGCAACCCGGCGTCGACGATGTTGTGCCACGTTGGTAGGCCCAGGAAACCGATGTTGACGAAAAAGCCAACCAGCAGCAGTTCTTTGAGGGTAAACAGTGAATGGCTGAGCTGTTCTGCGCCAGGGGAGCGGGAGAGCACCACGCCCATGATGAGCGCGCCGAGGCTTCCGGAGAGGCCGACCCACTCGAAGAGAGCATAACCAGGCAGCAGCGCCATGACGATGCCAAAGAGCGCGCCCAGCTCACCGTGCCCGAGCTTGTACCAGCGGCGAGTAGTCAGCGCTAGCAGCGGGACGATGAGGACAAGCAACACGGCCGCTAAGCTTGGCGGCTCTCCCCGCAGGATGCTCATGAAGACGACAGCGATGATGTCCTGCATGATGAGGACGCCGATGCAGATATTGCCGTAGAGGGCTTGTTCATCGCCGCGGTCTTGCAAGATTTTGACGACCACGATGGTGCTGGAAAAACTCAGCACGAGGGCGACGTTGACCGCTATCGAAAAACTGGTCGGACCGAATGCGCCGAGTGCGCCGAGAGCCGTGATAAAACCCATGCCGAGGAGGGTCATCACGAGCACGTGGGCGGTGGCGGTAAGCCAGACAGCCTTGTCGGTCAAGGCCCTCAGATCGAGGCGCAACCCGATTGCAAAAAGCATCAGCGTGACACCGATGTCGGCGAAAAGATCTAACGCTTCAACGTGCTCGATACCCCCGGCATTGAGCGCGAAGCCAGCGACGAGAAACCCGATGAGAGGCGGCAATCGCACCGCCCACGCAACGAGGCCGCAGCCAAACACCACTGCGAGGTAGATCAATAACAATTCCATGGATTGTAATAGTGCCCTAACCCGAGCTTTGGCCAGAGTTTGAAACACTATCTACCCCATGAGGGTGAGAAACATGGAGTGGCCTTGCTTGGCGATACATGTCGTTCACGGTAAATAAGCGCTAAAAAACTGAATTATTTGAACTCTATTTACCGTGGGCGTAGTAACTCAAGGCTTAAGTCTTAACCCGTCGACTCGTTCCAGAAGAAAAGGCTGGTCAGAGTTTTCTGGCCAGCCTAAGAGTCTTTTGCGAAACTACCCACCCACCTGCAACGACCCGAACCACAGCTATGGTTTCCGTCGGTTTCCGTTCCCGGTTCCGTCGGCAGGTGGGCCGGGGCGGTGTCGGAGGTGGGGGCACACCACGTGGTTCGTCCCCAGTCCTAGCCCCTATCCGCGAGAGGGACAGGATAACGCCACGACCGGAGACACACCCCGCCGCCAAAGTCACAAGCAAGTTTATGTTGCTGGAGGTCTACGCGACGTGCTTAGCGCATACGCTGTGACAGCCCATAGCGCGGAGCCAAAACCACCGCGCCCCTTGTTTAAGGAAGAGCCTGATTACTCGGGGATCTCGCTGAGTTGGGCCTCAATCCGATCCAACCGCTCGGTGATGTTGCGTAGATGCTCCACGATGAGTTGGTTGGAACCATCGATCGCCGTCGCCGTTTCGCGTCGTGCGCTGGTGACGGTGCGTACCACCCAGACGGTAAGAGCAACGAAGATCGCGAGTGGTAATGCGGCGGCGAGGATGACAAGAAATACGGTAGCGGTAAGTGTCACGAAGATTCCCTTTTCTGTTCTTGATTAATCAGGTGCCTAATGTGGTCTGGAGTTACTTCAAGCTGAAACGGAGCGACCCAGTAGTGCTTCCTCACTCGGCTCTCTCCGAGCTGTTCCAGGCCACTCTCGATGAGTCCAGCAGCTTCCAAGCGGTTGAGGTGCTGGTAGAGCAGTGGCCGAGACATCCCGAGTCGGCGGGCCAGCTCACTGACATGGGTCGAATCCGTCTCTAGGGAGGCGATAATTCGCAACCGAGGCTCACTTCCAAGAGCACTGAGCATCTGAGCGAGCCGTGCTGCGTCCATCATCCCTCCGTATCGTAATCGAACGATGTCAGGTGTAAGTATATGCTTACAGTCAGCGGTGCGCAAGTTCTGCCGGGTCTGGCGGAGACGCTGCCCGACTTAAGACGTGGCCGGTGTCCCATCACGTCCCCTCTTCACCCTCCCCAAGAAGAAACCCAGCCGCAGCACACACCACAGCTGGGTTCCTTCATGGCTTACAGCGTAGCCAGCAGCTACAGCCGCTCGATGTCTACATCGCCATCGAGAATCCTCGGCTCTACCTCCATGTGGATCCCGCGGTAGGGAAGTAGTGCGCGGATAATGTCGTGGGTGATGTCGATGCCTGGAGATGGTTCGTCCCGCAAAAGGTGGTACAGGCTAGGGCAGTAGTCCACGCCGGGAAACTCGTCCTTTGCTTCGGGAACGCACCCGTCCGGGTCAAAAGTCGTGCAGCGAATGATCAGGTCGTCGTGGACATTATTGGGCAGATTGATGGTGAGTCCTGGTGTGGTGGCAGACATGTCTGCAACCGTGGCCTCGTTTACAGACCGGGTAAGCGGGATTAGGCCGCGGGCGGACTCACCGCCTTGGATGCGGGTGAGTCCCGCACGGTTTCCGTAAGTGTCGGCCAGGGTGACAAACGTGACGCGCACCGGGGCAGTGGCCACCGACATGGAGTTAAACGCGGTGAGGACGTTGATTTCGCGCTCGGTGATAAGCCCCTGCGGGCCTGTGAAGCTAATGACGTGGTTGTAGAGCGCGGCGGTGGACATGGACAAGATGGTGTCGGCCACCTGTTTTCCCTGTTTCAGGGTTTCGGTGACTTGGGCGAGGTCGTCTACCTCAAGCTCGGCGGTGAAGTACTGGCAGTACAGTGGTGTGCTCATGTCGAGTGTGGACATGGTTCGTCCCTTTCCTTTGAGGGTGTGAGCAGTGGAAATGTCAAGTGTCGGGCACGGTAACAGGTAGAAATTTGCGGATACGCAAACTGTCCGCGCGGTGGGTTGCCGATGTGCGAGGTATGGCAACAAGCCGCGTGAGTTAAGACAAAATTGCGGATACGCAATCGCGCTCGACGGTGGTCACGCTAGTCGGTGCGGGGTGTGGTTGAGGCTCCGCGCAGGTCGCGCACGTATCGGTTAGCCACAACCGGGGGCAGCGGATCTACATGTTGTGGTGGACATAGCTGTGGGCCACAAAGCGGGGCCTTGAAGGACTTGGTGGGTAGGATTAAGGCCGTGTCCGAGGCTCGCGCGGGGGTACTAAATATGGCATGTCCCTTTTTTGATCTCCACAACATGATGTGGTGGTTCGTCTGGTAGATGTTTGCGGAACCGCAAACATGCAGGCCATATAAGAAATTCCTGCGAAGTTGGCGGTGTGGGGCCACCTGCTTGCCAGATTGCAGATCGGCAAACAAGACTATGTGTAGCGGAGTGCACTGCGTGGCCTAGCTACGTAGCATCCACTACACCGCCCCATTCCACTGCGATCGTGCCGACGAAGGAAAGGCCCATGTCCAGTAACTACACCACCGCCGACTATGAGGCGATCATCGCCAACTACACACCACACGCCGTGCGCTCTGAGCCGTGGAGCCACGTTGCCGACTTCACCCGCGAGTGCGTGCGCGCACTTAACATCACCCCGGATAACACCAGCCGCGACGCACTGCGCAACACGCTCAACTGCGTGTCCAAGCTCGCCGCCTGGGTCTGGGTGAGCTACGGCGTGGTGACTGTCGAGACCGTCTTCCACCCCGACATCATCGGAAACTACTTCCTTGCCGGAGGTGGTGCAAAGCTCAGCCCGTCCACCGCAGGAACCCAGCGCTCGCTGCTGTGTCGTGTGGCGGAGGTGATCAACGACGACTGGAACCCTGACTACCAGCACCCGATTAGCTACGAGCCAACCCTTGAACCCTACGACTCTTATGCCTGTGACAGGATGTGGGATTGGGCCGAGTCGCAACCCACAGCTGCCCGCCGCCGCAACTTCACTACGGTGCTAGCACTCACGCTTGGTGCGGGCTTGCGCGCAGGAGAAATCTGCACGCTGCGCGGCAAAGACGTGCGTGTTGACGGCGACGGGGTGCTGCTGTTTCCGCACGGCTACCGCGGGGCTGGCCCGCGCGAGGTGCCACTGCTCAAGTCTCATATCGAGGTACTTCAGCCGGTCATTATGGCTACCGGCCCGGAGGACTACCTGTTCAGGCCAGGCCGCGACAACGAGAACGTCAGCCAGCTCTCGGCGTATCTCCGCCGGGTAACACCTAGTACATCGCCGGATATGGTGCCGGATACCCGCAGGCTGCGCAATACGTGGATTATCGACCGCATTGCAGCCGGAGTTCCCGCTGATGTGCTGTGTGCTGCGGCAGGACTGAAGTCCTTGCACCAGTTTGAGGACTACGTGGTCGAGGCCGGAGCTAACCGCCGCCATGCCTACCGGATTCTTTTGGCCGGAGGATCGACTCATGGCACCCCAGGTGGAGGCCTGTACGTGCTGTAGCTCGGCTCACGGAGACTTCCTGAGCTATCCCTAGCGATTGCACATCTGCAAAGTTGGATTGCGGATACGCAAAACTCGTCTCATGGCGCACAGACCGCACCAGGGACGAACCACCCTGTGACCTGCGGGTTTACTCATGGTCTGAGGTAAGAAGGCACCGCCACCTATTTCGTGGTGTAGGTGTGCTCACCTCGTGAGCCATGAACGACACCCATGTAACTCACACCCGCCTTACCAGTGTCGGAAACATGCAGTTTCCAACCCTCGGGTCACTGACTGCCGTATCGGTTGCTGCGATGGCGCGGCCACAAGGGCTTGCCTGTGGTGACCTCGATATTGGCAATGACACGTCCCGTCGGGATCATCTCGCCGCGGATGATTCGGGTGATGGTGGAGGTGGGGATACCGCAGGCCTCGGCCAAGTCTTTGGCACTGGGGTAGCTCCCGTCCAGGGTGAGTTTCTGGACGTTGCGGGCAAAGTCCTGCAATTTCCGCATGACCGGATCGTGGGCCTCGATATGGGCATTAGGCCAGTTGGCGTAACGCCTGACCGGAGCCTCGGCGGGAAGGTCGGAAGCCACGAGACCACTTCCTTTGAACAAGAAGAAAAAGACGAACCACCTAAGTCTAAATACAATGAGGTCTACGCTGTGATCGACACACTGACGACACGCGGATTACTGCCACCTACAACTCCTACCGTTGAGCGCAACCGCAAGCGCGTGCTCGCCACGTACTTTTGCTACATGCGCGACCGCTGGTACGACGACATCTCCGTGGACGGCTGTATCTACCTGCTGCGCGATGGCGGAAAGATCCGCACCTATTTACAAGCCCGTACAGCGGATTTATCCAAATCCAGCCTCAATGCCACCCGCCGCATCCTCAACCGCTGCGCAAGCCATGTCATTGGCCAAGAAGGCGCGCTGGAGTGGGCAGAAGAATTACCGGAGGTCTTTTACCCGGCAGCTACGGCTCCGCGCCGCGCCTACAACGCCAGCGAACTTATCCGAATCGACGACTGGGTTCACTCCCGCCCCCGCCGCGAGTCGCGGCGCGTGGCCTGCATCATCGTGTCACTGGCTTTAGGTGCTGGCATGTCCACCGAGGAAATCTATCACTGCCGTTATGGCGACTTCACCGACTTTGGCACAGTGCTGGCGGTTCATGCACGCGGTGGTCGTGGGCTAAAGCCGCGTACCGTTCCGCTGACTGCACCTTTCGACGACCTCATGCGCCAAGTGCTGCATGGCGTGGGCGACGACCGTAGAGACGAACCACTGGTAAAACCCAACTCGGCGCGCCGCCGCAACGATGCCACAGGCCCACACCTGATTGCTGACTTCATCCACAAGACCAGCCAGAACCCATCGAGTACCGGCCTTGCCCCGACACTGCCCAGGCTGCGCTATACCTGGATCGCTACTCATGCCGCCGAGCGCGTGGACTTTAACCATCTGGTCTATGCCACCGGAAGCATCCAGCCCTTCCAGGACACGTTTCACCACATGATCGTTGAATCTGGCGCGCTCACCGAGACCGAATACCGTGAGTGGATCAGCGGCAACAGGGACGAACCAGACTACCCGCCGCTTCGAGTCGTCGAACCGAGAGCAGGAGGCGAAGTCTAGGTGGCCCACTTCAACACCACACCCACCCCGCTGCTTCGCCTGGATGGAGCCAGCGTTTCCTGGGCATTGACCATCATCGACCGCACCGACATCTGCCACCATCTTGACACCTGGAGGCGAGTAGACGGCTACGACCCCGCCAAAGGAGGCAGGCCTAAATCCGTTAACGACCGCACCATCCTTGCGCTCTACCTGATTCTGGCGCGTTCTGGTCAACCCATGCATTTGACCACCATGACGACGCTCCTGGCCTCGCCTGATACGACAGACAAGGCTTTAGAACTCCTTAACCTGCCCAGCCGCGATAAGGCACGACGGGTAGGTGACTTTTACGCAACCCAGCACAGCAACTGGTACTACCGCCTGTGGCGTGCGCTGCACAGCTTCCTTGATGTCGTTGACCCATTCGACAACATCCCGCACCGCGCCAGGCTTACCCGTGCTGAATTCAACCGGCTGATGGACGAACAAGACCCTGAGCGCCGCGAGGAAAAATGGCAGCGCGCCACCTACGTGTTCAATGAGCTAGTTATGGCAAGTACCGAGGACATGCCCGAAGAATACCGAGCCAACTGGCAGGGAGACCTCACCCTAGACGGAACACTTATTCCAGGCGTGCGCCGTGGCAACAACCGATGGACGAACCGACCGGACGATCTCATGTCCTCCGAGCCGGAGGCAGGCTGGTACTCCCGTGACGAGCGACAAGAAACACATGGCGAATCAAACCGAAAGCGAAACGCCAAGCATGTGTGGGGTTGGGAGGCCACACTTGTTGCCGGAGTCATCCGCGACCAAGGCCCATATGCACAGCCACACCTGATTATGGGCATGGCCTTCGACCGGCCCAGCCACAACCCTGCGATCCGTGGGTTGGAAGCCATGCGGCATTTAACGGATGATCCTGAGACACCTAAGGGCACAGTGGTGGGCGATCGTGCTTACTTCGCGGTGGCTAAGACCAAAGACTTCCATGAACCACTGCGCAAACTCGGCTATACCCTGGTGGGAGACTACAGAACCAATCAGCTGGGAAAGCGCGGATCCTATGAAACCATGGGGTTAGTTGAAGGCCACTGGTATTGTCCTGCCATGCCGAAACCTCTGGTGGAAGCCACCGAAGACTTCTATGCCGGACGTATTGATGAGGCCACCTACAACCAGCGGATCAACGAGCGCCGCGCCTTTGCCATGCGGAGAAAAGGCAAGAAGCTCTCCGGTGAGAGCCAGATGTTTATGTGTCCGGGACGAGGTAAAGGAAAGACACTGGCATGTCCCTTGGTGGAAAAGAGTCAGCGCCAGGACGCGAGAGACAGAGGACTACCCTCCATCTCCGGGCCAAATCTATCTACCGCGCGCAAGGCAAAAGGAAAGTGCTGTACCAATAAGGTCTCGGTAACCATCCCGAATAAGGAGGGAATGCGCTACCGCCAAACTGGCCCTGCTTTTAAGACACCGGAATGGAAGAAGGTGTATGGCACGTGGCGCAATGTGATTGAAACCCGCAACGACTATGTAAAGAACAATCGTGGTGGTGCTGCTATTGGTGACCATACGAGAAGACCTGTACGCGGTTTTGCTGCGGCCTTCTTCTATACAGCTCTTGGTGTGGTCGCGGCCAATGTATCTATGATTCGGCGTTTTCTTGGCCGGGTGGATCGGGATGAAAAGACTCCGCCTCCTGACTCTGGTAAACCTGTACCGCCGCGCGATCCGGCGCGCGAGAAGGCAAGCCCGAACGCGCCGCCTGCGCGCGAGGCCGCTTAAGACCAACTGAATACTTTTATCCATCTAGCTCGGAAAACCGATATGGGGTTCCGGGCTAGAAGTTCCGGGCTAGAAGTCGTTTTAGAGGGGACGAACCATGTTGTGTTCCTTATTAGTCAACGACTGGAACAGAGCGAAAACGACTAAACCCACCGCGGTGAAGCGGTGGGTTTAGCTATGCGGAGCAGTTTCGCAAATGATTTAAGCTAGATTCGCAAAACCGTCCCTAAATTTTGTCGGACTAACAGGATTTGAACCTGCGACCCCTACACCCCCAGTGTAGTGCGCTACCAAACTGCGCCATAGTCCGCCGCCGCACCATTAGGTGCAACTGCTACAGATTACACCAAGGGTATTCGCCACAACAAATCCCAGTCCACCCCTTGTTTTAGCGGCAGCTAAAACTCTCCGGCGGAATAGACCCACTGCCCGCCTTGGCGGCGAAAAGAGGAGCGCTCACGTTGAGAGCCCTTGGCAGATCCCTTATAGAAAGCCTCGAATTCCACGATTCCGGTCTGGTCCAAGGGGCCACCCGCGACGGTGTCGATAATGTCGAGGCGGTAAAAGCGAATGCCGGTTTCGGCGAGGTCGAGGCGTTCCGGGCGAGTCTCGGGGTCCCAAGTGCGCAGCAAATAGTCCTCGTCGCCGGTGACGAAAGCGCTGAAACGCGAGCGCATTAGGGCCTCCGCTGAGGGGGCGGGTGTGCCGGCATGGTAGCGCGAGCAGCACTCGCCGAAGCTTAGGCCAGTACCGCAGGGGCAGCGGGCGCCAGGGTCAAGTGGGTTTAGAACAACCATGGGCGGCTTATTCTGCAGTGGTTGCCACGGTGGTGGCGATGTCCACAGCGAGGAGGGAATCGATGGTGGTGGAAGCGGCGGCGTCGGCAAGCGCGCGTTGTTGATCGGCGCTCAGAAAGCCAGGAAGCGTCACCGTACGTGTGAAACGAGATTCGGATTCTTGGTTAACCCTGACAGATACCGCTTCGAGCACCTTCGCGTCGATTTTCTGCGCCTTGCCTGCTTCTTTGATGGCCTGAGTGCTTGCCGTAGCTACGGCGGACATAAGAAGGCCTTCCGCGGTGAAACCTTGGCCTTTGCCGCCGTTCTTTTTCGTGCGGTCAGCGCTCACCGATCGGTCATTGTGGCGCACGACGACGCCCATCCTGGTTCCAACTGCCGGAGTTGCAAGCGCGGAGTCCTCAGCAACTGGGGTGGGAATGTTCTCCGGAACAATAAACTGCTCCGCCCAAGCCCCGATGAGGTCGGCGGCACGGGCTGCCGCGCCCTGCTTAGTCACCAGGTGATCGGCCTTATCCAAGGCGACGAGGGACTTGGGATAGCGCGTGGTCCGGAAAATATTTTGTGCGTTATCAATGCCCACCGTTTGATCAATGGGGGAATGCAGCACCATGAGGGGCTTGCGCAGGCGCGGAAGATAGTCCTCCGGGTTGGTCTCAGCAAGGTCTTCGAGGAAGAGGCGCGAAATGGTCAGCGCCCGGCCGCCAAGGGTGACCTCGACTTCACCGTTGGCGTCGACCTCGCCGATCTTGTCGGCGTAGTGCAGCACGGAGTGTGCAGGATCGAAGGGGGCGCCGATGGTGGCCACAGCCTTGAGGGAGCGAATGTTGTTGGCCGCGGCCAGAGCGGCAGCCCCGCCCAGTGAATGGCCCATGAGTAGCTGTGGTGCGGAATAGTTGTGTGCTAGCCAGTCGGCAGCAGCCTGGATATCGGCAACATTCTGGCTAAAGCAGGTGTCCGCGAAATTTCCTTCGGATTGGCCTAGGCCAGGAAAATCAAAGCGTAGGGTAGCGATGTCAAAGTTAGTCAGCTGCTTGCTCACACGAGCGGCGCCGGGGGTATGGCGCGAACCGGCAAAGCAGTGCGCGAAGATGGCGAAGGCTTGCGGAGGGGAGTCAGGGAAGTCGATGGTTCCGGCCATCGCGGTACCGGTGCTGGAGGGGAGCGACACGTTCACGGATTGCATGTCCGTAAGGATATAAGGGCGAACGCACGCTTGCGAACCGGGGTTGACTAGAGTCGATAGAAGACCTGTATGACGCACAAGGATGGAGGAGTGCTCATGGGCGCATTCGATTGGTTCTGGAAGGCAATGGGCGCGCAGTCCGAACGCAACAACAAGAAGTCGAAAGCCGTTGTGACGGCCGCAGATTCCGCGGTGGAGGATATCGCGAACCTGTCGGATGCTGACGTTGCCGCCACTGCGCGCGCTTGCGTGAAAGACGGGGGAATTGCAGATAAGTCTCGTTTCCTCGCGGCATTGGCCGTGGCGAGCGAACGCAAGCTTGGCATGCGCCCGTTTACTGTCCAGTCCCAGGCTGTGCTCCGACTTTTAGAAGGAGACGTCATCCAAATGGCCACCGGCGAGGGAAAGACGCTGGTGGGTGCCATGGCTGCGACTGGTTTCGCGCTCACCGGCAAGCGCGTGCACCTGGTGACGGTTAATAATTATCTAGCGGCGCGTGACGCCGAATGGATGCGCCCACTCGTGGAGTTCTTTGGACTCACGGTGGCTTCCGTGACGGAGAAAATGGGGCCGGAAGAGCGACGCGGAGCTTACCTTTCCGACATCATTTATGCGCCGGTTAATGAGCTCGGTTTCGATGTGCTACGGGATAACCAGATCACCTCCCGGGAGCAGACGGTGCAGGCGCGCGCGGACGTGGCGTTGGTAGATGAGGCGGACTCTGTGCTTGTCGACGAAGCCCTCGTCCCCCTCGTCCTCGCCGGAAATCGCCCCGGTGAGGAATCTACGGGCCACATCACCAACGTGGTCTCGCGTTTGCGCGAGGAGCAGGACTATGTCATTGCAGAGGACGGCCGCACGGTGGCGCTCACCGATGATGGTGCGGCGCGAGTCGAGCGGGAATTGGGTATTGACTCGCTGTATTCGGAAGAGAATATCGGCTCCGTACTGGTGAAGGTCAACCTGGCGCTACACGCGAAGGCGCTGCTCATCCGTGACATTCACTACATCATCACGGACGGAAAGCTGCAGCTTATCGACGCCTCCCGCGGCCGCGTGGCCGAGCTACAACGCTGGCCGGACGGACTCCAGGCGGCGGTGGAGGCCAAGGAAGGCCTGGAGGTATCAGAAGGTGGGCGCATCCTCGACACCATTACGCTGCAGGAGCTCATGCGTCGCTACCCCTTGGTCTGTGGCATGACGGGCACCGCGGTGGAGGCCACCGACCAGTTGCGACAGTTTTATGACCTGCACGTCTCGGTCATCGACCGCAACAAGGAACTGCAGCGCTTCGACGAAGCTGACCGCATCTACGCGTCTGTGGATGAAAAATCGCGCGCCATCGTCAACGAGATCGTTGCGATCAACAGCACGGGTCAGCCGGTCCTCGTGGGTACCCACGATGTCGCGGAATCCGAGGACCTCGCTGCAGCTTTGCGCGAACGTGGCATTACTGTCAACGTCCTCAACGCTAAGAACGACGAGGACGAAGCACGCATCGTCGCGGAGGCAGGCGACGTGGGGCGCGTGACGGTCTCCACGCAGATGGCGGGCCGCGGCACCGATATCAAGCTGGGCGGCGCGGACGAAGCTGACCGCGACGCGGTCGTCGAGAAGGGCGGTTTGGCAGTACTTGGCACCTCCCGGCACCGTTCCTCGCGGTTGGACAACCAGCTGCGCGGCCGTGCGGGCCGACAGGGAGATCCGGGCATGTCGCTCTTCTTCGTCTCCTTGGAGGACGACGTAGTTCAGCAGGGTGGGGAAGATGAGTCCCTTTCGGCGCGTCCAGACGCCGATGGCCTCATTGAATCCAAGCGTGTTCGGGACTTCATCGCACATTGTCAGCGGGTGACGGAAGGCCAGTTGCTGGAGATTCACGCGCAGACGTGGAAGTACAACCAGCTGCTGGCGGATCAGCGCATCATTATCGATGAGCGCCGTGCCAAGTTGCTCGATACAGACCAGGCCTGGCAGGAGCTCGCTGAGCGAGCGCCCGATCGCGCCGCCGAGCTAAGCGACGTCCCCGTGGATGCCCGTGAGCGCGCCGCCCGCGAGATCATGCTCTACCACCTCGACTTAGCGTGGGCCGACCACCTAGAGTTGATGGATGACGTTCGTGAATCCATCCACTTGCGCGCCATCGCCCGCGAGACCCCCATCGATGAATACCACCGCATCGCCGTACGCGAATTCAAGGATTTGGCGCAGCGCGCGGTTGATGATGCCGTCGATACTTTTAAGACCGTGCTTATTGATGTCGATGGTGCTCACCTAGAGGATCATGGACTGTCCCGCCCGAGTGCTACCTGGACTTATATGGTTTCCGATAATCCATTGTCTGGCGGGGGAAATTCCGTGCTCAAGGGCATAGGAAACATTTTCCGCTAATGTAAATGCGCCAGAGGTGACTCGCGCGGACAGCGGAGTCGCTAATATGGAATGAGTCAACATCGATCCGACCCTTCGGAGGTAAAAATGAGCGAGAATACCGGAACGCCGGAACCGCAGGCAGAGACTACTTCTGTCTTCCGCGCTGATCTTCTCAAGGAGATGGAAAACGGCACCGCGGCGGGTTCTGACGCCTCCGTTGCCGGCGCTGAGAACCTGGCTGAAGGCCAGGCCCTGCTCGTCGTGAAGCGAGGCCCGAATGCCGGCGCGCGCTTCTTGCTTGATCAGCCGACCACCACCGCCGGCCGCCACCCGGAAGCAGATATCTTCCTCGATGACGTCACCGTCTCCCGCCGCCACGCAGAATTCCGCGCCAAGGACGGCCAGTTCGAGGTCGTGGACGTCGGATCGCTCAATGGCACCTACGTCAATCGCGAGCCGCGCAATGCGCAGGTACTGGAAGTAGGCGACGAAATCCAGATTGGTAAGTTCCGCCTCGTCTTCATCGCCCCTAAATAGGGCAGTACCCGTCAGCAAGGACGAAGCGGGGGTACGAGGGGAGCAGCCGGTCTTGCTTCCTCACTGTGCCTGCCCTTTGTCAAAGTGAATCCGCGTAGAAAGCAGTAGTAGTCCCATCGTGAGCGCTCAGAAGTCCACCGCAGCTGCAGCAACAGCATCTTCGGCGGCCAAGAAGACCAAGCAAAAGCCCATGTCTATTGGCGTAACGCTGAAGCACGTGCAGAAGCAGTTCCCGGACGTGACGGTGTCGAAGATTCGCTTTTTGGAATCTGAGGGTCTGATTACTCCGGAACGCACCGCGAAGGGCTACCGTCGCTACTACCAGAAGGATCTTGACCGCCTGCGCTACATTCTGACCGCGCAGCGCGATCACTACACGCCGCTCAAGGTTATTCGTGAGCAGCTGGAGGCGATGGATTCGGGGCAAGTCACCGCCATTGTCTCCTCCCAGGCTGAGGCACTGATCAGTGCCGAGCAGCTGCGAGCACCAGTGGTGACCAGGCTTACCGACGCCGACGTGGCCGACCAAGCCGGGACCACGCAGGAAAACATTGCGGAGCTGGTCTCGGTGGGGCTCATTAAGCCGGATCCGGCGGGATTCTTTGACACGGATGACGTGTCTATCGTGTCGGCGGCTGTCGCCTTAGAGTCCTTCGGCTTTGAGGCACGGCAATTGAAGTCGCTGCGCAATGCCGCCCGCCGGCAGGCAGACATGATTTCGCAGGTGGCTTCACCGGTGGCGCATTCGAAATCTGATACGGCCCCGCAGCAGGCAGAAGAGCTCTCGCAGCAGATGGCGGCGCTTGTTCTGTCCCTTCATGGAACGCTGGTCAAGACTGAGCTGCGGGACGAGTTCCGCCCTTAGCGGATTAGAGGCTGCTCTGTTAATCGCCACGCGTGAGGAAAGTGTGGAAAAGTGGGTGCCATGACTGCAGAAGTATTGAAATTTTTAGGAATCCACCCCGTCGGCCCCGAGAACAACCTGTGCGCCCTCTTTTACTGGGAAGAAGCAGACCGGCACGTACCTGTGTGGGTCTCGCCCATTGATGGAGCCCGCGTTCTCCAGGTGCTGGAGCGCCATTACAACGCGCGGCCTAGTACCTATGAACTCCTGATTGCCTTCGCCGACCAGCTTGATGGGATCGAGCATATTTGTGTCTCCGAGTACCACAAGGGCGCTTTCATGGTCGACGTGGTCGACGGAACAGGTGAGGAGCACGACGCCCGCATCTGTGACGCCCTCGTCCTAGCAGATCACTACGGGGTGCCCATCCGGTTTGAGAAGGAGGTGCTCGAGGAAGTCGCTGTTTACATTAGCGATGAAGACCTTAAGGAGTACTACGGTCTCGAGCGCGAGGCTAAGTCCCCAGAGACCTTCCCGGAGAAGAGGTCGCGCGATTTTCAAGAGATGGCGGCCCGGCAGAAAGCTCAGGAAGACGATGACTTTGAGCAGATGATGCGTGATTCCGGCATTTCCGAAGAAGATTTGCTTGGGGGCGACTCGCCGGAAGATGAAGACTAAGGCCCGCGCATCCAGCTGAGCTTCGTACGTAGAAAGGTAGCGGTCGGCTCGGCATACTTGCCAGCACAACAGACTAAACACAGCGGCTCCGTTTCTGGGTGCCTCTTTTTCTTGTCATCAGCAATTTTTTTAATGACACGCGTGTGACTAATGATGACAAAGTGACCAAAGAAGTCTAAAGTTCTACTAGAGGTTTACGAAGGGCGACCCTTGACGTGGTCGCTGACGTGGCCTTTAATAGAAAAATAGAACTCCCCTCAAACATCACTGGAGTAATTACGTGAGCAGTAAAAACAACCGCACCGAGTCCCGCGCCCTGCCGCTCGATGACGCCGCATCGAACGGCTACGTCCAGGAATCCCTCTTCGACGTCGGACCGGACGAGGAGCTGGGTTACCGCGTGCCCATCGCGTGTCAGGTAGCCGGCATTACCTACCGTCAGCTGGATTACTGGGCACGCACCGACCTGGTCAAGCCCTCTATCCGCACCGCGCGTGGTTCTGGCTCCCAGCGTCTGTACTCTTTTAAGGACGTATTGGTGCTCAAGATTGTCAAGCGCCTTCTGGACACCGGTATTTCTCTGCAGAACATCCGCCTCGCCGTGGAATCCCTGCGGGATCGCGGCGTTAATGACTTGGCGGAGCTCACGCTTGTCTCCGACGGCACCACGGTCTATGAGTGCCGGTCCAACGATGAAGTCATCGACCTCCTCGCCGGAGGCCAAGGCGTATTCGGTATCGCCGTACCTGGCATCCTTAAGGAGCTCTCCGGCACCATCACGTCCTTCCCGGCCGAGCGCGTCGTGGAGGAAGAAGAGACTGACATCGTTATTGGCCTCGACGAGCTCGCTGCTCGCCGTAAGCGCAGGAGCTCTTAAACTCGCGCCACTCGCCGCCGCGTCTTTCCTGCACTGCTGCTCACGTCAGTGCCCTGGGGGAAAGATGCGGCGGCTTTCTGCGCTCTGGGAGTGCACCCCGCGGACTCGCTTTGCACGAGAGCCCGCGTCTAGCGTGCGCCGACTGCGGCCGAGATGGCCGTTGCATTGTCTTGGGCATCGGATGGATCTGCGACCGTGCTGTAGGAATCAGCCAGCTTTTCGAGTTCAGCATCCTTCTCGCCGTTACCCACGTGCACCACGCTCAAGCTCACTCCTTCGCCGCGGGCATTCTTTACGGCCTCGGCGAAGGCAGCATCATCCATATCTTGCTGCGTGCCGGTGGTTACGAGCACAACGCGTGTGTCCTTGCCGCTTTCAGCCACCTGGTCGGTTGCGTTATCCAGTGCGGCTACCACAGCACTGCGGGTTTGCGGAACGCCACCCGTGCCAAACATACCTACGGCATAGGCAACGTTATCGGTATCCCCATACGACACGTTTTGGCGGTAACCCACGGTTGCCGAGGCGGAAAGAGGGGAGGAGTAGTTCCAGAGGCCCACCTGGCTTCCCTCCGCGCCGGCCGCCGACGCCGCCTCAGCCACACCCTGGCTTACCGCATCGAAATAGGGCGTGAGGTTCTCGGACGTATCGAGGAGGAACAACGTATTCGGCGCAACCTTTGCCTCTGCGGCCTTTTCCTCCGAGCTGGGGGCGGCCGACGTCGATTCGGTGTCCTTCGCCGTTTCCGACGACGCAGGCGCGGCCGACGTTGTCGCCTGTGCAGTAGAGGTCTCCTCCGTCTTAGCTGTAGTTGATTCTGCCGCCACCGTTTCACCGGAATCGGAATCGTTTCCGCGGAAGAGGAAGAATCCTCCGATAACCAGCGCCAGCACCGCTAAAACGGCCACGATGATGACCCACGGTGCAAATGCGTAGTTATTCTTTCCATCCGAGTGCCGGGCCATCTCTTTCCTTCCGCGCTGGTTTCGCGGGGCGGCACAGCGCGCCCCGTCGGGTCACATCAATGGTTCCTCATTGTAGCGGGCAGTGCGGCGCGAATTTGGGAGACAAGCCGCGCGCGCAGGGGCTCGGCGGCGTCGGCAAGCGCGCGTTGGCGACGCACGTACTCGGACTTTCCTTCCGCCGTTTCGATGGGGACGACCCCAAAGCCCCACTCTCGGCAATCGTAGGGTGACGCTTCCATATCAAGTGTGCGTGCTGCCACGGCTAGCCGGAAGGTGTCGAGGAACAACTCACCCGGCACCAATGGCCCCAATTTCCACGCCCATTTATACAAATCCATAGTCGCATGGACGCAGCCAGCCTGGTAGTTCTCCGGTTGCCCCTCGCGAGTCAGCACCGTGAGGTTGAGCGGGCGCGCGGGCTCAGTGAAGAAGCGGAAGGCATCGTAATGCGTGCACTTGATGCGGTGCCTATCGACGACCTCATTCGTCCCTTCCGCCCCTAACCGCAGCGGCAAGTCATGGCGAGGAGAATCGGTGTGGTAGACCATGGCCCATTCGTGCAGGCCAAAGCAATCGAATTGGGTGGGGTTATGCGTGGTCTTTTCTAGCAGATTCAGGATGTAACGAACGGTGCTACCGCGGCGTGCGAGGAAGGCCTCAGTGTCCACCGTGACGCCCTCATCAGTGCGGTGGTAGTAGTTCCACTGAGCATGTGGGACCTCGCCGGCCAGAGTCACACCCACGCCTGGGTGCCAACGCCGCAGGTGTGACGGGCGGACAGGGTAGTACTCGAAAAGGAAGTCGTAGACAGGGTGATACGAGCCCGGGTGGCGGTAGCGTGCGAGATACTCGTTAGCCGACTCCTCATGTATGGTCATCCGGGTTTGCCAGGTTTGAGGCTGGAGAATCATCGCTGACCTGCGTTGCCCCGTCGGCGGCGCTGGTTACGGCTACCCGATCGCCGACGCGCAGGCTGCCTTTCGGACTGACTCTGTGGCTTCTTTTTCGATGGTTGCTGGTGTGGTGGGCCGAGCGGTTCGCCCTTGGGCTTGCGAGCTCCCGTCATCTGGGCGAGCTCGGGGCTGCTGGCTGGGTTGGCGCGGTCACTGATGTCGAGGTCGGTGTGTGCAACGCCCGCCTTCGCGATGAGCTTTGCCACCTCATCGCGTTGCTCGTCGGTGACGAGCGTGACTACGGTGCCGGAGTCGCCCCCGCGTGCAGTACGGCCAGAGCGGTGTAGATAGGCCTTGTGCTCAGCTGGCGGATCGACGTGGACGACCAGGGAGACGTCGGCAATGTCGATACCGCGGGCAGCGATATCGGTGGCGACGAGTACCGGAACGCTGCCGTCGGCAAAGCCCTCAATGGCCTTGGTACGTGAGCTCTGGCCCTTATCGCCGTGCAGGGGCAACGCGTTGATTCCGACGCGGCGCAGCTTTTTGGCCTGCCTGTCGACGCCATGCTTGGTACGCATAAACATGATGGTCTTGCCCTTGCGTGCGCCGAGGCGAAGAACGACGTCATTGCGGGCCCCGCGGGTGCCGATGAAAATAAGGTGGTGTTCCATCGTGTCGACGGCTGCCTCGACGGGGGCGGTGGAGTGGGTGACGGGATCGTGCATGAACTGGTTGACCAGCTTGTTGACTTCGCCGTCGAGGGTGGCGGAGAAGAGCAAACGTTGACCATCGACCGGCGTGAGCTTGAGCAGCTTGCGTACCTGGGGGAGGAAACCCATGTCCGCCATCTGGTCCGCCTCGTCGAGGGCGGTGATAGTGACGTGGTCGAAGAAGAGCTTGCCCTGGTCGATGAGGTCCTGGGCGCGTCCCGGTGTGGCAACGAGCAGGTCAACCGGGCGGGCGAGCGAGCGAATGTGGTTGTTTATGTTGACACCCCCGACGACTGCCAGTACCCGCAGTCCCAATGCTGCCGCGGGTTCGTCTAAGCGCTGCTGGATCTGGGTTGCCAGCTCACGCGTCGGTGCTAGAACCAGCCCGCGCGGGTGGGCCGGGCGCGACACCCCGGACTTCGCCAATCGGGCCAGCATAGGGAGACCAAACGTAAACGTTTTTCCCGAGCCTGTGGGGCCACGGCCGAGGACGTCCTTGCCAGCGAGGGCGTCGGGAATAGCGGCTTCTTGGATAGGGAAGGGGGTTGTGATGCCCTGTTTGTCTAGGATACGAACAACATCGCGGGGGAGGCCGAGTTCGGCGAAAGTAGTCATCGGGTAAAAAGTCTAGTGCTCCGGCCTGCCAGACCGAAAAGCATCACAGCTACCGGTGGGGATTAGGCCTCGCATCCTGCATTTTTAGGGTTTGTGTGACGTGGTTCTCTGTTAAATTGAGCGACATGACGAATCCATTCGACAACTCTCAATCTCAGTCTCCTCCCCGCGGATTTGGCCAGAACCCGCACCACGTTCAACGTGGGCACAACCACGCGCCTCACGGTTTTAATGGGCAAGGCCAGGGGGTGCCGCAACCGCCGCAGAAGAAGCCCGGTTCGAAGAAAATGGTGTGGATTGTTCTAGCAATTATCCTCGGTCTTATTCTGGTTACAGGGCTCGCTCTTGTGGCGGCATTTTCGGCGTTTAAAGACTTTGCTGCTGGAGTGGAAGATGGGCCAGGAGAGGTCGCTGCCTCTGATTCCGGTTATTGGGAGCACACGATTGACATCGATGATGTTGACGCTATCCGAGAGTCCGCGGTGCCGGCGTCTGTTCCTACACCTCTGGCTGAGCTGACGTCCGAGTGCTACGAAGATACGTCCTATTTCGGTGAGTCAGCAGATCAGGGCTACGACGCGCAGTGGGTCCCGACCATTTCCTGCCTCTATGGGGCCGACGGTGAGCTTGTCGCTCAGTACACCGAGAATCAGGGAGCCATCCGCGACGCGGAGCGCGTGGGGCTGCAGGAGTCCGTTGTGGATTACACGTCCGCTCGCGGTTCCCAGATCGCAATTTTTGGACAGGATGAGGAATTCGTCATGGTGGAAGTACTCGAGAATCGTAACGCGGTCATCGAGTACGTGATGGGTGGGTACGACCCGGACGAGGTGGTGACCAACTACGTCGACCTTGCCAGCTATCTGGTACACGCGGGGATCCTCGACGAGACGCCGGGGCCACCGCCAGTCGACGCCTAGTGGTAAACCTATGCTTGACGACGTCCCCGCCCCACACTCACCCAGAATCGCCATGGGGCAGCGCGGCGTCGTTTGGATTCGCACTCATAACTGAAGCCGGTAAGAATCGCTAGAGCGTAGGATGACGCGCATTGGGCGGCTGTCGTTGTGCGGGATCGCCGATATCCCCGCCAGCATGGCTTTGTCTAACGGGTTTTCTTTCTATTGGGAGCGCTTTTCTTGCAGGTTACCGCCGCTTTTCTGTGTGTGGTGGTTGGGTGCTAGCTGCTGTCGGGTGGTGGGTCTGGTGGTCGTTCTGCTTCTCGTTCGGCGGTGAGTCTGGCTAGTGCTTCTTGGTATTCCGGCATTGCGGTAATCGGTGCACCCCACGGTGGGATGAAGCTAACCCCGGTATTAAGCCGGTACATGTAGCCGCGCCCAGTAGGCCTTTGTGGGTCATCGTCGTTGATGCCGTTGTGGTAGGCGCACAGGAAGGTGAGGTTTTTAATGTTGGTGTAGCCACCCGCCTGCCACGGCACTAAATGATGGACTTGGCAGTAATCAGCTGGTTTATTACAGCCTGGTCTTGAGCAGGTGTGGAATTCCGCGTGGAGGGTCAGGCGCTGGTTGAGGTTTGCTCCGCGCTCGAGCCGCCAGGTGTTGATGGGTCCTTCGACAGGGTGGATGATGGTGGCGTAGCCGATTTCGGCAAACTT
>NZ_KV827291.1:0-80022 GCF_001836065.1 Corynebacterium sp. HMSC035E02 | reverse complement strand
GAAGAAGACGTCGTTGGCGGCTTGAAGCAGATCGGTGTTGTTGGTGGATTCTAAGACTGCGCGCATGTTGGCAATCGTGGTGGCGTCATCGGTAATGGAGAGTGTGTTAGGGCCTTGCTCTCGGTAGGTGATGCGCACACCTGGTTTCGCGGTTCTTTTACGTGTGAGTTCTTTCAGCCGCGCGGTAGCAACGGTGGGGATGCGGTGTGCTGGTGTGGCGGCGAGTTTGGCTCTAAGGTTCCACGCATCCAGGGTTTTCTTGACCTTCGACACGTAGGTTTCGATGAGTGTGAGGGTGCTCAGGCTGTGGCGTTGTTGAAGGGCGGCAGCGCGTGCCTTTTTCTGTTTGCCGGTAAAGCGGGTGGGGCCGAAGTACACCTGGTTAAGGCCGGCAAGCTCTGTGGCGTCGGCTGGGTCGGCGCCGAGCGCGCGGAGCTCGTCGGGTGTGCCAGGTATGTGTTCCACCAGCGCAATCCCCGAGTTGCGGAGGCGGAGGTAGGTTTCAATATCCCCCATGGGCACGAAGATTAAACCAGCACCGTGTACCCCGCAACCGGAAGAAGAAAACTCCTGGTTAGAGGGGTAGTGGGGCTGGTGCGAGAAAAGCCCCTCAGGTGAGGGGCTTGGCAGCTACATCTCGGTGAGTGAGCGGTCACCCGACCATTCGATATGGAAGGTGCCCTCGCGGTCCACGCGCTTGAAGGTGTGGGCGCCGAAGAAATCGCGCTGGCCCTGAATCAAGGCCGCAGGGAGGCGCTCGGCGCGCAGGCTGTCGTAGTAGGACAAAGAAGAAGCAAACACGGGTACCGGCAGCCCCAGCTGGGTGGCAGCCACAACGACGCGACGCCACGGGTCAATCAGGTTTTCCAGCTCACCCTTGAAGTACGGGTCCAGAATGAGGGCCGGAAGGTCGGCGTTATTGTCATAAGCCTCACGGATACGGTCGAGGAACTTCGCGCGAATGATGCAGCCACCGCGCCAGATGGTAGCCAAGTCACGCGGGTCGACGTTCCAGCCGAACTCGTCCGAACCAGCCTTGATTTCATCAAAGCCCTGAGAGTAGGCAATGAGCTTTGCGGCATAGAGCGCACGGCGAACGTCCTCGACGAACTCCGCCTTGTCCACGTTGAGATCGGTAATCGTACCGGAGGGCAGCTGACCCTCTTGGGCGGCGGCACGCTGCGCGGTGGCCGAGGAGAGCGCACGCGCGAACACGGATTCCGCAATGCCGGTGATGGGGACACCGAGCTCGAGGCCGTTAATGGCGGTCCAGCGGCCGGTTCCCTTTTGGCCGGCGGCGTCCACGATGACGTCGACAAGCGGGGCGCCTGTGTCCGGATCGGTTTGCGCCAGCACCTCGGCGGTGATTTCAATGAGGTAGGAGTCCAGGTCGCCGGCATTCCACTCGCGGAAGACCTCAGCGATTTCAGCCGGATCCATGCCCGCGCCATAGCGAAGGAGCTGGTAGGCCTCTCCGATAACCTGCATGTCGGCGTACTCAATGCCATTGTGCACCATCTTCACGAAGTGTCCCGCACCATCCGGGCCGATGTGAGTCACACACGGTGTGCCGTCCACCTCAGCGGCGATGGATTCCAGGATCGGCCCCAGAGTTTCCCAGGACTCGGCCGGACCGCCGGGCATAATGGATGGGCCGTTGAGCGCGCCTTCCTCGCCACCGGAGATGCCCGCGCCGACGAAGTGACGGCCCTGAGCTGCGACCTCCTTCTCGCGGCGAATGGTGTCCGTGAACAAGGCATTGCCACCGTCGATGATGATGTCGCCCTCATCCATGGCCTCGGCGAGCTGGTTAATGACGGCGTCGGTAGCCGCGCCCGCCTGCACCATGATGATTGCCTTACGTGGGCGCTCCAAGGAGGCCACGAAGTCCTCAACGGTCTCGGAAGGGATGAAGGTCCCTTCATCGCCATGCTCGCTGATAAGCGCGCGCGTCTTCTCCGGGCTGCGGTTGTAGACCGCGACGGTATTTCCGTTGCGGGCAAAGTTGCGCGCGAGGTTGGAGCCCATGACGGCTAGGCCCACAACACCAATCTGAGCGAGATCTGTCTTTTCAGCAGTTTGAGTCATGTCAACCATCCTACGTCACCGAAATCCACTAACCTGGTGTGGCATGAAACACTCTGAAATCTTCGAAAAGCTCGTAGCAGTATCCCAGGCACGGCCGCTTAACGCCGAGGAACTGCAGCTCATCAATTCTCACCCGCAGGGCCTAGCCGGGCTCATTGGTTTGCGTTTCACGCACATCTCCGCTGATGAGATTCGCTCTGAGGTTGACGTTGTTCCGGATCACCACCAGCCCTGGGGCGTGGCGAATGGAGGGCTTTTCTGCACGATTACGGAGTCCACCGCATCTGTGGGCAGCCTCATCCTCGCAGGCAAGCCGGTTGTCGGCGTGAACAACAACACAGATTTCCTCAAGCCCGTTGCCGAAGGCACCGTCACCGCCGTCGCTACGCCGCTGTACAAGGGCCGCCGCACGCAGCTGTGGGAGGTCAAGATCAGCCAGGGCGATGTACTCCTCGCTGCTTCCACGCTGCGCACCATGGTGGTGCAGTAGCCCCTACAACCAGTTATTGCGCCGGAACCACCACCACATTCCGGCCACCACTAAGATCATGAGGCCAATTGCCCCGTAATAGCCCCAAGGAAAATGCAGCTCCGGCATGATGTCGAAGTTCATTCCATAGATACCTGCTACAAGTGTTGGCGCTGCCCACATGCCAACCACCGCGGAGATCGTGCGCATGTCGGAGTTCTGCTGCATGCTGATCTTGGCCACGGAGGCGTCGATAAGCGAGGTCAAGCGCTCATCGAACCCCGACACGTGGTCCTGGACCACCAGCTGGTGGTCGTTGACGTCGCGGATATAGGAGCGAATCGTCTTCGGAATGAGATCCTTGTGGTCCGCTACCATCGCCCGCAACGCTGGGGAAAGCGGCACGATCGCGTGCTTCATCTCCAAGATTTCGCGCTTGAACATGTAGATACGGTCGATGTTGGGCAGCGAATTCGGAGTGAAGATTTCTTCTTCTAATTCGTCGACCTCGATGGCGATGAGGCGGCAAATCTCCGAATAGCGGTCCACCATCATGTCCAGGATCTTCCACGCCAGCGAAATGGGGCCCTGCTCGACGAGGTCTTGCTCATCCTGGATCACATAGGCGAGATTGGGCAGCTTGGCGGAGTGGCGCACCGTGATAATGAACGTGGCACCAATGATCATCTGGATTTCACCAGTGGAGATAATTTGGCGCTTATCGGCGACCTCGTCGTGGTCGCGGTAGTTCACCGACCGTGCCACCACGAAGAGCTGGTCGTCGTAGCGCTCCAGCTTGGGACGCTGGTGCGCCTGGACGACGTCCTCGACGA
Organism: Corynebacterium sp. HMSC035E02; assembly: GCF_001836065.1. Lineage (NCBI taxonomy): Bacteria > Bacillati > Actinomycetota > Actinomycetes > Mycobacteriales > Corynebacteriaceae > Corynebacterium > Corynebacterium sp. HMSC035E02. The sequence goes on along the minus strand of NZ_KV827291.1, from coordinate 76,632 downwards.
TGAGCTCATGGATGCGGAATTCAGCCGCTACCTTCGTCATCTGCGATTCGAGCGGCTCGTGCAGGCCTACCCACACGAAGCCGCGGCCGTATTCTTCCACGGTTTGCAGCGCGCTGTGCGGGGTAAACTCACCGGGCAGCGCCTCGCCGTCGATGAACACTCGGCAGTGCTCAATGGCACGCTCGACAGGCACGGAAAAACTCGGCGTATTATTGTCCGAAGTGTTTTTCTTGCGTGGCTTGAATGGTGACGGTACAGATGGCATCGTGTCTCAGCCTCCTTCGCTTCGTATAGGCGTTTTATCAGAGCGGCTAAATCTTACACCTCTAAAGGCCTATACTCGTTGTCATGCCTACCTGGAAAGAAGTAACTGCTGCGAACCCCGCCCATTCCCACAACTTTGCACGGAAATGGAAGACGCTGCGGGCCCAGGGTAAGGATATCGACGGGGAAGCCCGGCTTATCGACGCCATGAGTGAACGCCACTCCCGCGTCCTCGACGCCGGCTGCGGTTCCGGACGGCTCGGCGGCGAGTTGGCCAAGCGCGGGCATACCGTAGTGGGCGTGGACGTCGACCCGATTTTGATCGAACACGCGGTGAACGATTACCCGGAGGCTCGCTGGGAGGTAGGTGATCTTTCCGAGGAGGAAATCCCTGAGGATAACTTCGACATCGCCGTGGCTGCGGGCAACGTCATGACTTTTATAGCAAACGAAGGGCGCGAGGCGGCCCTGCGCAACGTGTTTAACGCGCTTCGCCCCGGCGGCCGCTTCGTCGTCGGTTTCGGCGAGGGCCGCGGCTGGGGCTTTGAGGAGTTCCTCGAACTGGCCCGCGCGGTGGGCTACCGAGTCGATTTCATTTTCTCCTCGTGGGACATGAAGGTCTTTAAGGAGAACTCCACCTTCATGGTGGCCGTGCTTACTCGTCCAGGTGCCGATCTGCTGGGCTAACTTTGTTTCTCCGCAGCCAGGCGCCGGAGCCGGTGGCCGTGGTCAACGGGCCCGTGTCCGTGTCCGACGTGAAGCGCATCGGCATGCTCAATCGCCTCGTGGAGCCACTCGGTGGCCCAAACCAGTGCTTCGTCGAGGGATTCGCCCGCGCCCAAACGCGCCGCTAGGGCTGAGGACAGCGAGCAGCCCGTGCCGTGCGTGTTCTTCGTATCAATCCGCGGGCAGGGCACGCGCGTGATATCGCCGGAAGGACTTACGGTCGCGTTATCGGCCTCGGCACCATCGAGGTGACCGCCCTTGACTACGACCCAGGTGTCGTTCTCGTGTGCCCACGTGGTTGCGACAGAGAGAGCATCATCAAAGGTGCGCGGTTCTGCTACGCCCGCGAGGACAGCGAGTTCCGGCAGGTTGGGTGTGACCACGGTCGCGCGGCGCGCCAGCTCCCGTACGGCGCGCTCCGCTTCCGGCTCGAGCAGGCGGTCACCGCTGGAGGCGACCATGACCGGATCGCAGACCACCGGCACACCCGCGGGGAGGGAAGCGAGGAAGTCGCTCACCGTTTCGGTGATAGCGACGGATCCCAGCATGCCGATCTTGACGGCGTCGATAGTCACGTCGTCCTTGACGCTTGCCAGCTGCTCACGCAGAAAATCCACCGGTGGGGTGTGGATAGCCCGCACGCCCTGCGTATTCTGCGCAACCAGGGCGGTCACTACGGCCATTCCATAGGCCCCAGCGGCCTCAAAGGACTTGAGGTCGGCGTGAATACCAGCGCCGCCCGTCGGATCGGTGCCGGCGATGCTGAGGACACGGGGCAGCGCAGGTTGGCTCACGGTTTCTCCTTAAGCTTGGCTATTCTTTCGTCTACCGTACATGACTAAAGAAAAAGGAGAGAGGAAATCTCCTCTCTCCTTATAAGACGCGTAAGACCTAGTGGAGGTCGCGGTCAATCACGTTGCGAGCAACGCGCTGCTGCTGGGTGATCTCCAGGTTACCGCGGTCGCGCGAGAAGGCGTTGAGCAGCCAGTGCAGCGCAACGAGGGTGCGGCTGCGGAAGCCAACGATGTAGAAGATGTGCAGTCCGAGCCAGGAGATCCAGGCCGGGAAGCCAGCGAACTCGGTCTTGCCCAACTTGACCACTGCGTTGAAGCGGGAAATGACGGCCATGGAGCCCTTGTCGAAGTACTCAAACGGCTCGGCCTCGTTAGCGGTGGACTCCTCATCAATCTTGGCCTCGATGAGCTTGCCCACGTGGTTGCCGCCCTGGATGGCCACCTGGGCCACACCCGGAAGGCGGTTGAGGGAAATCATGTCGCCGACGATGTAGACGTTCTTGTACTCACCAACCGTGAGGTCCTCGTTGACGGAGACGCGGCCGGCCCGGTCTGCCTCCACGCCTGCCTGGTCGGCAATAAGCTTGCCCAGCGGGGAAGCGGCGACACCTGCAGACCAGATCTTGGTCGCGGCCTCGATGGTGACCTCTTCCTCGGTCTTCATGTTCTTGTAGGTGACGGCGTCAGCGGTGACGTCGGTAACCATGGCGTTGAGGCGCACGTCAACACCCAGCTTCTCCAGGGTGCGCTGAGCCTTGCGGCCGAGGCGCTTGCCAAACGGAGGAAGCACCTGCGGCGCACCATCCAGGAGGTAAATCTTGGCGGAGGAGGAACCAAAGTTGGAGTAGGTGCCAGCGAAGGTGCGCTGGGCCAGCTCCGCGATCTGGCCGGTGAGCTCAACGCCAGTCGGGCCGGCGCCGACGATGACGAAGGTCAGCAGCTTTTCACGCTTGGCAGGATCCTCTTCCAACTCAGCCTTCTCGAAGGCGGAGATGATGCGGGAGCGGATCTCCAGGGCGTCGTCAAGCGTCTTCATGCCCGGTGCGTGCTCGGCAAAGTGGTCGTTGCCGAAGTAGGACTGGCCAGCGCCGGCGGCGACGATGAGGGAGTCGTAGCCGTAGGTGCGAACAGCGCCGTCAAGTTCTGCGGAGACGGTCTGTTCCTTGATATTGATGTCAGTGACTTCGCCGTTGACGAAGTTGACGTTGTCCTGATGGCGCAGGAGCTGACGCGTGGACGGGGCGATTTCGCCGGCGGAAATGACGCCGGTGGCTACCTGGTAGAGCATCGGCTGGAAGAGGTGGTGGTTCTTCTTGTCGATGAGGGTGATCTCAACATCCGCGTTCTTGAGCTTCTTAACGGCGTTGATGCCGCCGAAGCCGGCACCGATAACAACGACGTGGTGGCGGCCGTTACTAGGACGGTGGGGAGTTTGCGCCATGGTGATTGAATACCTTCCTGAAGAAAGCTTGATTATTTTACCCGAGTCAGTCTAAACCTTTCTAGCGGTACATGCATACTTTATGGGTTATTAACTGGCTTTTTGGGTCGCGCCTCCACCTCTTCGTGGCCCGCTCGTTTTACTCTAAGTAAATACGTGTGTGCGATGAGGAAGGCTGGCTAGAGCGTGTATTCCCACTTGGCATCGATTGACGCTGCGACGTGGCCCGGCGTAGCAACCGTGCCCTCACCGCGTTTGCTGCGCTTTACGGGCGGCCGGACTGAAGCGGAGTTTGCGCAGGCCTGCGCCAAAGCAGGGGTGGAGCTGGAAGGCGAGGAGCCGGATCTGGCTGTGCTTCACGACGCTCTCTTTTCCCGCATCGCCGACTCGGGCTGGCTGGGCCTGGCTGAGTCTTATATGGCAGGGGAGTGGACGACGCCCGATTCCGATCGCTTGGTCAAGGTTCTCCTGCGGCTGTTGGGGGTGGGGTATCGGCCGAAAGCGAAGGAGCTGGCGGTCGAGACTTCGAGTCCCGGCGAGCTGCCCCTCGATGTGGTGAAGCTGTACGCGGGTGACTCCTTGAGCCATTCGGGCGGAATTTTCGCCAGTGGCGTTCCCACCACGGTGCGCGAGGCGGTCCGCAGCTATAGCGCGCGGGTGGGGAGCAAGGAACCCAAGGAGCACTTCGTCGATGTGACGAGCGTGACCGAGCCTACGCACACGGACCGCGAGGACTTGGGTGATGCACAGCGCCGCGCTGCACAGTGGCTTCTCGATGCCACCCGCACCGGCGCCGGCACACACCTTCTGGTGTACCCGGCGACTGGGCTGCAGGTAGCAGTACAAGCCGTTGCCCGGCGCGCCACCGTTGACGTCCTTACGGGCGACACAGAGCAGCAGGCGCTGTTCGATGAACAACTGCTTCTCGAAGGCGCCGCCGACTCTGTCCATGTGCAGGGCATCGAAACGGCGTTGCCCAATCCGAAGAAGTGGCGCGGGCGCTATGACGCGATTGTCAGCGTAGAGAAGTTAGAGACGCTATCGCCCCCCGAGCGCCGGCGCTACGTACAGATGCTGGATCGCTCGCTGGTCAGCGGTGGGCGTGTGGCTGTGGCCTCGTTGTTCGCCACCGACGCGATGACCCCGGCCGCTCGGTCCGCGATTCAGGTTCTGCGCGCCTATATTTGGCCCGGATTGGACTATCCGACGATCGAGGAGACACACCGACTCTTTGATAGGCGTTCCAACCTGCGCATCATCGCTCAGGCCCACACCGGAAGCCACTACCTGGAAACGCTTCGCTACCAGCGTAGTTTCTTCGATGGGCGGCACCGCGAAGCGGCGGCAGCGGGCTTCGACCAGGTTTTTCGCCGCCTCTGGACCTTCCAGTTCGCTCTCCGCGAGGCGCTGTTCACCTTAGGAATGCTGGATGCCGTGCACGTGGTGGCGACGCACCGCAACCGCGGAGGCCGCCGCTAGCGGTCTACACTGGGCGGCGCCAGAAGCACAACCACTTTGCGGCTCGGAGGAAAAGAACATGGCAGACCGCACAGGAATTATCGCGCACCGAGGATATAACGGGTGGTTCCCGGAGAACACGTATCGTGCCTTCGAGGAGGCTCTCAAGCTTGATGTGGCCGGTGTGGAGTGCGACGTCAACCTGACCAAGGACGGGGAGGTTGTGGTTATCCACGACCAGACTGTGGATAGGACGTCGGACGGCACAGGCTCTGTCGGTGACATGACGCTGGAGGAGCTGCGCACACTCAACTTTGGTACCGACGAGGATCCCCAACGCATTCTGCTTCTCGACGAACTGGTGGACCTCATCGAGTCATCCCCCGGAAAGCAGCTGCTCATCGAGACGAAGCACCCGTCTCCTTTCGGGGCGCGACTCGAAGAATCGGTGGCCGAAGTCCTACGCAACCGACATCTCGATGCCGATCCACGGTTCAGTCTGATTTCCTTTAACCCTGAAGCAATTGCGCGATTCCGAAACCTAGTGCCATCCCTGCGCTCCTTTCTTCTCTTGGAACCGGATGCGGGACTACCAGATTCCCTCGAGGGCGCTTCGGGCTTCGGGCCTTCCATTCGCCAGGCACGGTTGGACGCTGACTTCTTTGCAGACGTCGACAGTCAGTCCTACGTCTGGACGGTGAATTTACCGAAGGACATGGAGTGGTGCCGGAACAATGGGATAGAGCTCATGGCAACGGACTTGCCAGAGCTAGCACTCGACGTTGTGCGCTCAGCGAGTTAACGCCAAGCTACGCCCGTGGCCGTTGTGTTCATGCCCGAAAAGGTCTAGCTGGAAAGATGGTGGCGCTTTCTTGCCCGGGAGTTTCTATGGAGTTCTTTCTCCCGTGCTTTGTGTGACGTTCCCCACGCACAGGGAGTGCTTTTGGGCGCTAGGCCCCTGGAATTTTCTTTTTGTTTATTCAATCAAAACGTTGAGTAAACCTTCTGTTTACCGCCTTGGTCTAGCTTCTTCTGCATGGCAAAAACCATCCCCGCGAGCGGGCGAACGGCTGCGATCCCTCCTGTTAACGAGAAGCCGATCGTCTCCGAGGAGTACGCGCGCCACCCACGCAAGCGAAAGCTTGACTGGCGCCAGATCGGCCTAGCGGCATTGCTGATTGGCCCGAACCTTCTCCTTCTCATTCTTTTCACCTATCGACCACTGGTCGATAACATCCGCATCTCTTTCTTTAACTGGAATATTTCATCGCCGACGATGACTTTTGTCGGTCTGCAGAACTACATCGACTGGTTCCAAGCGCCAGATACTGGACGCGTGGTGTTCAACACTGTCGTCTTCACCTTCTTCGCGGTGGTCGGTTCGATGGTTCTGGGGCTAGCGCTGGCATTGCTTCTGGATCAGAAACTGTTTGGCCGTGCGGCTGTGCGCTCAATGGTTTTCGCGCCCTATGTCATCGCTGGCGCGGCGATTGGCGTTGCCTTTCAGTTCGTCTTCGATCCTAACTACGGGCTCATTCAATACTTCTTGGGTCTTATCGGGGTCGATGTGCCGAACTTCTACCAGCAACAGAACTGGGCACTGTTCATGATTACGGTGACCTACGTGTGGAAGAACGTGGGCTACGTTTTCGTCATCTATCTTGCTGCCCTGCAGGGGCGCCGCCGCGATCTCGATGAGGCCTCTGAGATTGACGGCACCCCGGCCGTGCGACATTTCTTCCGCGTGGTCCTGCCACAGCTTCGCGGTACCACGTTTTTCCTGTTAATCACTGTGCTGCTCAATTCCTTCCAAGTCTTCGACATCATCAACGCGATGACCGGCGGTGGACCGTTTGGTTACGGAACCTCCACGATGGTTTTCCAGGTGTACCAAGAGACGTTCATCAACAACCGTGCCGGCTATGGCGCTGCCGTGGCCACCATCATGTTCCTCGTCGTGCTTGTCATTACGGTGCTGCAGATCAAGTTGCAGGAAAGGATGGATAAGTAAATGTCCGAAAAACGCGCGATTCCGGCTTCTATCAAGGTAGGGCTCCCGCAAGCGAAAGGAGAGCTGCCGCCGGTTCCTGGTTCGCAGTCCCTCGCAGCACCAGTCATCACCGAGGCCCAGCGCAAGCGTAAAGGTGAGCCGGTTGATCACGGTCATCCAGCAACGAAGGTCGTCGGCTACATTGCCTTGGTACTGACAGTGCTGATGATTATGGTGCCGCTGTACTTCATCTTCATCACCAGCTTTAAGTCTTTCCAGGATGTGTATTCGGATCCGATTTCCTTCTGGCCTAATCCTTTTAAGGCAGAAAACTATTCCTATGTCTGGCAGACTTCTGGCTTTTCGAGCTACCTGAGAAACTCCATCATCATCACGCTGATTCTCACGGTGGTGGAGGTAGTCCTCGGAGTGCTGACTGCCTATGCCTTCGCATTCATTCGCTTCCCCGGCCGAAATCTGCTTTTCTTGCTTATCATCGCCTCGCTGATGGTGCCCAACCAGATCACCATTATTTCCAATTACTCGTTGGTTGCGTCATGGGGTTGGAGAGACACCTACGCTGGAGTCATCATCCCGTTGGCGGGCGTGGCGTTCGGTGCCTTCCTCATGCGCAATCACTTCCAATCATTGCCGCCGGAGATTCTCGAGGCCGCGCGCATGGACGGGGCAGGATTCTTCACCACCTTGTTCCGAGTGGTCCTGCCCATGTCGTGGCCAACGCTGTCCGCGTTCGTCCTGATCACCGTGGTCAATGAGTGGAACCAATACCTGTGGCCCTTCCTGATTACGGATACACCGGCTGCAGCCACCCTTCCGGTGGGTCTGACCCGCTTGCAGGACGCGGAAGGCGTGACCAACTGGGCGCCGGTGATGGCCGGCACAGTGCTGACAACCCTGCCCATGATCATCATCTTCCTCATACTCCAGAAGCCGATGATTAAGGGCCTGACTGCTGGAGCAGTCAAGGGCTAGCCTGCCTGCTATCCCGACGCCCAACTCGAACAAGTCCCCTGAACTCTTCACTTCTCAAGGAGAACCTCCCCATGTCTCGTAAGATTTCTACTCGTATCGTTGCCGCCTGCGCGGCACTTCTCACCACAGCGTCCTTGACCGCCTGTGCAGGTGGTTCGACCACCGCAGGGAACGACTCAAAGGACGGCGGAGACGCCAACACCATCACCTTCTGGTCCAACCACCCGGGTTCTTCCCGTGACATAGAGCAAGAGCTCATTGATGAGTTCGAGAAGGAGAACCCAGATCTGAAGGTCGAACTGGTTACCGCAGGTTCCAACTACGAGGAAGTTGCACAGCGCTTCAACGCTGCCCTCGCAGGTGGCGACCTTCCCGACGTCCTCGTTGCTTCTGACGTCACGTGGTTCAACTTCGCGCTGAATGAGGCCACGACGCCGCTCGATGAGCTGTGGGAGATGAACGACATTGACTATGAGAGCTACGTCGACACCCTGCGCGAAGACTACAACTACAAGGACAAGCACTACGGCGTTCCGTACTCCCGATCCACGAACCTGATGTACTGGAACACCGATGACCTCAAGGCAGCTGGACTTCCTACCGACCGTGGCCCGAAGGACTGGGAAGAATTCGACGAGTGGGCCACCAAGATCAAGGACAAGCTCGACAAGCCGGCCGTCACCGTTCCGGATGGATCCAACTACCTCGACTGGTACTTCCAAGGCATGATTTGGGCCTTCGGTGGCTCTTACTCTGATGAGTGGGAACCGAACTTTACGTCGAAGGAGTCCATCGAGGCTGGCAAGTTCTTGCAGGACCAGGTCAAGGCCGGTCACATCGAAATCTCCACTGACCCGACCGTAGCCTTCGGCTCTGGCAAAGCCTCTGGACTGCTGGAGTCCACTGGTTCTCTGGGCGGGCTGAAGGAGACGGCGACGATTCCATTCATCACGACCTACCTGCCAGGCCCTGGTCCTTCGGCAGCCACCGGTGGTGCTGGTCTGGCAGTGCCGGCTGGAATTTCTGACGAGCGCAAGGCTAACGCGGTCAAGTTCATTGACTTCCTGACGAACACCGAGAACACCATCAAGTTCTCCCAGAAGACGGGTTACATGCCGGTGCGCAAGGACGCCCTGGATGATCCGGAGGAGAAGAAGTTCTTGGAGGAGAACCCGAACGCCCAGACGGCAATCGAGCAGCTCAACGAGAACACCAAGCCGCAGGATTACGCTCGCGTCTTCGTGCCGGGCGGCGGACAGCGCATTGGTGGTGTTCTTGACCGCATCACTGTGGGCAATGAGGATGTGGAGTCCGCATTCGGCGACCTGCAGAAGGAGACGCAGAGCGTTATCGACCGCGACATCACCCCGAAGCTCAAGTAACACTTCGGATCGTTTGAAAGGACACCATGGCTACTGTTGAATTCCGTCAGGCTTCCAGGATTTATGACCCGAAGAAGCCACCGGCGGTCAGCCGCATTAACCTCGATATCAAGGACGGCGAGTTTCTAGTACTCGTCGGACCGTCTGGTTGCGGCAAGTCCACGACATTGCGCATGCTCGCTGGCCTTGAGCCAATCGACGAAGGCCAGATCTTCATCGACGGGGCCGACGTTACCGAGACCCGCTCGCGGGACCGCGATGTAGCCATGGTGTTCCAGTCCTATGCGCTGTACCCCAACATGACAGCACGTCAGAATATGGCGTTTGCATTGCAAAATGCCAAGGTGGATAAGGCAACCATCGAAGAGCGCGTGAGCTTCGCTGCGAAAATGCTGGAGCTGGAGGACCTTATCGATCGCAAGCCCTCCGCAATGTCGGGTGGCCAGCGCCAGCGTGTGGCCATGGGGCGCGCTATCGTGCGCCAGCCCAAGGTCTTTCTCATGGATGAGCCCCTCTCCAACCTGGATGCGAAGCTCCGCGTATCCACGCGTGCGCAGATCCTTCAACTGCAGCGCGAGCTCAACACCACCACGGTCTATGTCACCCACGACCAAACTGAGGCAATGACCATGGGTGATCGCGTGTGTGTCCTCAAACAGGGCATTATTCAGCAAGTCGCCCCGCCTAAAACACTGTATGAGAACCCCGGTAATTCCTTCGTCGCGACGTTCATCGGTTCGCCGGCTATGACTCTCATCGACAACGTCCCCTTCGTTGACGGTCGCGTTGTCAGCGGCAAAGACCAGGCGCTGGACTACTACATGCCACAGGAACAGGCCGCGAAGGTGGGAGCGGATCACGTCCTCGTTGGTGTGCGCCCAGAGAATTGGGAAATCATCGGCGTCAACCAACCAGGTGAAGAGTATGGGATACCGGTTAGGGTCGATATTGTGGAGCACTTAGGCTCCGAGCTGTACGTCTATGGTGGCCGCGAAGAGTCGGCCAATGACGGGACCGTGGTCCGCGGTGACCGCATCACGGTGAAGGTGCCGCGCGGCATTGACGTGCACCAAGGCGACACGATCTACCTGCGCCCGATGAAGGGCGGGTGCGTGTTTTTCGCCCCGGACACCGAAATCAATTACGACTATCTCTAACCCGGCTCCATCACATCTGTTGCGCCGGTGGCAGAGCTCCCGCTGAGGAGTATTGCCACCGGCGCGTTGCTTATGGAGTGACGACCGGACGGGAGGCCCGCTCCAACAGCACTGCGATTGATTCATAGGTCCGCCCGGAGATCATCTCCAGGCCCATCTCGCAGGTGCGGTTATCGGAGACGAAGGCGTCGAAGTGCTCCGCGTCGAGTGAAGCACGCTCCTCGCGCGTGGCGGACTCGACGAGCTCCGGGTGCAGCATGACGCGGTCACCGGCGGAGCCACAGCACATCGCGCCCTCTGGGACTTTGGCAGAACCGCAGAGGTTCGCCAGGTCAACCAGGGCCTGGCTCATGCCCATGTGGTCAGTCGAGCAAGTTGGGTGGACTGCGATGGAGCCCATGTTTTTCACGATGGGCAGGTGCGGGGCGATTTCATCACGGAGCCATTCCACGACATCGAGGATGCGCAGATCCTCCCAAAGCTTGCGGTCGGCAGGGGAGAGCACCTCAGGAACCGAATCGAGCAACCCGTGGGTGCAGCTGGCAGCATCGACCACGATGGGCAGCTGGCCGTGCTCCGACCAGTGCCAGAGGTCGCGCACAATCTTTTGAGCTTGGTACTCAAACCCTTCCTTGTAGCCCTTGGAGGACCACGGTGTGCCACAGCAATCGCCGGCGACATCCTCGGGGATCCACACCGGCTGGCCAGCCCGGCGTCCCAGTTCCACGATGGCGCGCGGGAGATCGACCGAATCCTTAGCCGCTCCGGCTGGGCGGCCGAAGATGCGGTTGATGCAGGCAGGGAAGTAGAGCGCGCCAGCGCCCTCGCGCGGGGTTTCCGGCAGACGCGATGCGGCCTGCGGAAGCGGCCCCGGGACGGTGGGCAGCAAGTCCGGTGCTACCACGTTACGTGCCATGTTGGCGCCCAGCTCGAGGGGCTTGTGGGGAATCTTGTTGGCGGAGATGATGCCAGCGCGGGCAAGCTTTTCCACCAACTCCCAACGCTGTGCCGTCGTCAGTGCCACCTTCTCGCGGGCCGGGGTGGCCTGCTGGGCGCGCAGCTGCTTCATCACTGCGCCGGTGTCGATGCTAATCGGGCAGGGGATAGAGCAGGTGCCGTCGGCGGCGCACATGTCGACGGCGTCGTACTGATACTCCTTCTGCAGCTGCGCCAAGACCTCTGAGCCTTCTTCCTGCCGGGCCATCTCGCGGCGCAGCACGATGCGCTGGCGCGGGGTCACCGTGGCGTGGCGGGAGGGGCAGACAGGCTCACAGAAACCGCATTCCACACACGGGTTGATCTCTTCCTCGACCTTGGGGAAGGACTTGAAGTTTCGCAGGTGGATGGTCTGGTCCCGGGTGAGCTTCACGTTCGGCGCCAGGATGCCCTTGGGATCGATCATGTTCTTGACTTCCCAGAACAGCTCGAAGGCCTCCGTGCCCCACTCGTGCTCCAGGAAGGGGGCCATGTTCACGCCGGTACCGTGCTCGGCCTTCATCGAGCCCTGGTATTTGTCAATGACCAGCTCGGCCAAATCATCCAAGAACGCGGCATAGGATTCGCGCTCCTCCTCAACGTCGAAGCGCGGGGTAAAGAAGAAGTGCAGGTTGCCAAAAGCAGCGTGGCCCATGACCGACTCCGGGTAGCCGTACTTGGCCTGCAAGTCCAACAGGTCCGCTGCGGCCTCACCGACCTGGGAAGGCGGGAAGCAGACATCCTCGGTGATGTAGGCCGTGCCGTTCGGGCGGTCTGCGCCCAGCAGGCCGTACAGGCCGTTGCGCAGCTCCCACGCGCCGCGCATGCCTTCCGCGGTGGTGAGGAACTCGAGGGGGCGCAGTAGTGGGGCGTCGGCAAGCACGGTGCGCAGGCGATCCATGGCCTTGTCCAGATCTGCCTCGTCGCTGCCGCCGACCTCGACGAGGAGTGCGGCGGCGTCATCGTCGAGGTTGCGCCAGGACTCGGGGGCGTGGGAGTAGTGCTCGGCCGAGCGGCGCATGACCGGGGCAACCAGAAGCTCGCAGGCTTCCGCGCCGGTTTCCATGATGGGGTGCACGTAGTTTGCGGCATCGCGGAGGTTGGGCAGCTCGACCCAGGTCGTGGCCTTTACGCGCGGAAGCTTCACCGTGCGGATAACGGATTCCGTGATAGCACCGAAGATGCCCTCGGAGCCGATGAGGAGGCGCTTGAGAATGTGCACGGGCTCGTCTTCATCGAGGAAGGCGTCGATGCGCAGGCCATTGGTGTTGCGAATAGAGAACTTAGTGCGCAGGAACTTCACCATCTCGGTGTTGGCGCGCAGCTTATCGCGGAAGGCCAGCAGATCGGCGTGGAGCTTCGGCTCCTGCTTGCGGAAGGCCTCGTCTCCACGGGACGTATCCACGATGGTGCCGGAAGGCAAGACGAAGATCAGCTCTTCGATGCTGTGGTAGCTATCGCGTTCCAAGGAGCAGCGCATGCCGCCGGAGTTATCGGCCAGCACGCCACCGATGGTGCACACGGACGTGGAACCCGGGTCCGGCCCCAGCATGAAGCCATGGCGGGAGAGTACTGCCTGGGCATCGCCCAAGATGACGCCGGGGCGCGACCACAGCTTGCGGCCTTCCTCGCGCACTTCCATGCCGCCGAAGTGGGTTTTGACATCGACGAGGATGTCATCTCCCATGGCCTGGCCGTTCAGGGACGTTCCTGCTGCGCGGAAGGTCATATGGCGACCGTGAGAATCGCAGTACTTCATGAGCGCAGCGAGGTCCGCGGCGTTGCGCGGGGAGACCACGATGTTCGGGATGGAGCGGTAGGGACCGGCATCAGAGGAAAAGCGCACGAGATCGCTGAGACGTCCGTGCACGTTTTCTGCGCCGACGATGGCTTCCATGTCCGCAACCAGCTCGGCGGGGGAGCCGTGGCGGTAGCGCTCGGAAACGGCGTCGGCCTGGCTGGTAGCGCCGGCCGGGCGTGAGAAACGAGAGGAATCGGGGCTTAGTAGCTTGGACATATTTCTAATCTATCGCTTGACAGTAAATCTCGACCAAACCGGGTACGTGAGGTTCATCATATGGGATACTCAATTCATATAGTGAGACACATTTTGGAAAGGAAACACTATGACGAACCCGCGCACAGAAGGGGAGACTGGCGAGAAACTCGCCGTCTACATATTCCCCATCGTTATTGTTGCCTGCGCCATTGTCGCCTTTTTGAGCCCCAGCACCTTCGAGCCGGTGGGGCAGTACACCTCGCAATTGCTCATGGTCATCATGTTTTCCATGGGGCTTACCCTGACGATTCCGGACCTGGCCCTGGTGGCGAAGCGCCCATTGCCCATCTTCTTGGGCGTTATCTGTCAATTTGCCATCATGCCGACGAGCGCCGTGCTCGTGGCTAAACTGCTAGGGCTTTCCGACGCCGCCACCGTCGGCCTCATCCTTCTCGGGTCTGTGCCCGGCGGTACTGCCTCCAATGTGATGGCCTACCTGGCCAAGGGCGATGTGGCGCTGTCGGTGGCGATGACCTCGGTATCCACGCTGGTCTCGCCGATCATGACGCCGTTGCTCATGCTGTGGTTGGCAGGGCAGACCGCGGAGGTCAATGGTGCTGGCATGATGTGGTCGCTGGTACAGACCGTCCTCATACCGGTAGGCCTGGGTCTGCTGCTGCGCGTGATTGCAAGCAAGGCGGTAGACAAGGTGCTGCCGGCTTTGCCGTGGGTGGCCATCGCTGGCATCGGCGGCGTTGTCATGGCGGTGGTGTCAAAATCCCAGGACAAGTTGGTCACCGTTGGTCTCGTCGTGTTTGTCGGCGTGGCTATCCAGAACCTTATCGGATTTCTCTTTGGCTACTACATGGCGAAGCTAGCCCGCCAGCGCGAGGAAGCGGCGCGCACCACGGCCATTGAAGTAGCAACCCAGAACTCGGGGCTTGCCTCGGCATTGGCGTTGCAGTTCTTTACCCCGGAGGCTGCGCTGCCGGGTGTGGTCGCCGCGGTGTGGGCCAACGTCACTGGTGCAGTCTTCTCCGCCATCGTGCGCCGCAAGCCCATCGACGACGAGGTGGAATCCAGTAAAACTGCGGTTTCTGTGTAGCAGGTTACCCATCCGGGCACTTAACTCCGCATAGGTGGTTGGCACATGTTTGCCGGCCACCTTTTCTATTTGTGCAGACCTGGAAGTGCAGAGCTGCAGCGTGGGCGTCGTCAAGCGCCCAGGCAGTGCTTTGCGACGACCAGCGGGTCGGCACTTCCAGGTCTGCACTTTTGGAGGCGGCGGGGCGGCGACAAAAAATCTCCCCGCCCGTCGGTGAGCAACACCGGAAGGAGACGGGGAGATGCTTGTGTCTGAAGACCTAAACCTGGGAAAGATCCTGGTCTTTTAGCTCCTGCATCATGAGGATAGCGATGAGGGAGATGAAGCAGACGATGATGAGGTAATAGCCCACGTAGCTCACGTTAAAGGCGCTGACCAGCCACGTAGCGATGAACGGTGCCACGGCGGCACCCAGGATAGAGGAGACGTTGTACGCGATGCCGGAACCGGTGTAGCGGACGTTAGTGGGGAAGAGCTCCGGCAAGACAGCCGACATGGGGCCGAAGATGAGGCCCATGATGAACATGCCGACGAGCAAGAAGCCGAGGACCGAGTTGCGGTCAGCGTGTTCGATGCCGAGGAAGAAGGGGAAGCTGAAACCGAAGGCAATCATGATGAGTGAGGTCACGACCAGGATCGGCTTGCGGCCATACCTATCCGACAGCATGGAAGATACGGGAATGCCGATGATGAACATGAAGATGGAGATCAGCTGGATCTCCAGGAATTCCAGGTAGGGGATTCCCAAACCCAGCCCCTGGGATTTATCGCCGATACCGTAGGAGAGAATCCAGGTGGTGACTAGGTAGAACAGCGTGTAACAGGAGACCATGACGAAGGTACCGATGATCATCGGCTTCCAGGCAGTGCGGAAAGCCTCCACCATGGGGGTCTTGACCTTCTTGCCTTCGTCTACTGCCTGCTGGAAGACAGGTGTTTCCTCCAGGCGCAGGCGGACGTAGAGGCCAATGAGGACCATGACAGCGGAGGCGAGGAAGGGCAAGCGCCAGCCCCATTCCATGAAGGTGCCGGTCGTGTCGCCGCGGGAGTAATCCATGGTCGCAACCAGAGTCAGGAAGAAGCCATTGGCGAGCAAGAACCCGAAAGGTGCGCCGAACTGCGGCCACATGGCGGCGGAAGCGCGCTTGCCTTCCTCGGCGGTCTCGGAAGCCAGCAAAGCTGCACCGGACCATTCGCCGCCCAAGCCCAAACCCTGGCAGAAGCGCATCAGGGCCAACAGGGCAGGCGCGATGATGCCCGCGGTCTGGTACGTGGGGAGGACGCCGATGATGAAGGTAGCAATGCCCATCGTCAGGAGTGCACCCACGAGGGTGGCCTTGCGGCCGATGCGATCGCCAAAGTGTCCAAAGAGCACTGAGCCCAGTGGCCGGGCAATGAAGGCCAGGCCGAAGGTGGCAAAGGACTGGAGCAGGGCAACGGTGGGGTCCTCGGTCTTCGGGAAGAAGAGGAAAGGAAAGACGGCTACGGCTGCCGTGGCATAAATATAGAAGTCATAGAACTCGATGGTCGTACCAATGGTCGATGCCACGGCCACACGCACGCGGTCACGTTTTGTGAGCTGCTGTGCTGGGGCCGCTGTCTTTGGCGGCGTGGTGCTGACGGCGGTCATGTGGGAAGCGCCCTCCTTGATAATTTCAATAGAGTGATTGATTATGTGGGAAACATTACCGTCCCATAGATTGAAATCCAACTCTCACCACATGATAAATTTGCGAGAACTGGGAAGAGGTTGACATGTTGTGGTGCTGTGGCCGTGACTATTGGGCGGGGAGGGTGCGCAAATACAATCTGACATAATGTACATTATCGGACAATAACTTGTGCAGCGGGCGGCGTGACTTCGCATCTCCCATCTCTGAGCTCGCATGGATCTATGCTCAGGCCTTGACGGCGCGACCCTTGCTGAGTCATGGGCGCCGGCGGAGCCATGTGTGTGTTGCGCGTACTCAACTAGCTCTTGATGCTTTACTCCGAGTTGCCTGTCCTGTCCCGGAAGTTCAAGCCTTCAGCTCATTTGGGCGACTTCTTTGTTCGCTGCCTTCCGGGCGGCTTTCCCGTGCGTCATGCGATGGTCGGAGAACTGTCATGTGTGCAAGTGGAATATTCGTGGTGACGCCTTTAGATCTGGGCCGATCTGCGCCTCCCTAGCCGTCCTTGGAGCGACCCCTTTTAAGGCACAATATAGTCACTGTTACGTAATGGTGCGGTATTTGGGGGGAGTCCATCGGAGAACTGTTTTAGCGCCGTTGGTAAGCCATCACCAGCTGCACCACGGTGAGAGCTACAAGCACTACAGAAAACGCTGCCAGAAGCTTCGTCCCCTGAAACCAGATGAAAATACCGAACCCTGCGAGTACTACGAGACGCACCCACAGGACAGGAATAAGATGCTGATAATTCATGACTGACCGGATGCGTTACTTCTCGAGGGTAACGCGAACGTTAACGTCGCCGACCTCAGAGATCTTCGCGGCGATCATCTCCGGGGCTTCGACGCCGAATTCAAGGCGGTTAATCGGAATATCGCCGCCCAAAATAATGGTGTCGCCATCGCGGACTACCTGGAAGTCCTGTGTCACGTTCTTGGTCTCGCCGTGGATGGTCAAGTCACCAGTCAGCGGCACGGTGACCAATGAGCCGTCGTCAGGCACAGCGGAGACATCTGCCGGCTCGGTCAACGTGAAGGTCGACTCTGGGTACTTCGTTACCTCAAAGAGCTTCGACTTCATGTTCTGATCGCGCACCTTCTTGTCCGTGGTCAGGCTCGCCATGTCCACGGTGATGCTGGCTTCCTCAACGACCTCGTCCTTGATGGTTGCCTGGCCCGTGACATGCTTGGTGGAGCCAGACGTCGTGCGCTTATCCGCCGGCAGGATCTCGTCGATGGTAAACCCAGCTGAGGTGTAGTTGTAGGCCGAACCTTGCACCACGTGCCATTCGCCATCAACGTCCGTTGTTGCGGCATGGACCTTATCCGCGTTGATCGGTTCGGTCTTCACACCGCGGCCCATGATCACCGAAAATGCTAGCGGTCCAAGGGCCAGCGCTGACGAGGCCAGAATCAGGACCACGAAGATACTGACAACCAGTTTGCGGTTACCTAATACGGATTTCATGTACTATCTCAATTCCTCAAGCTTACGAGCCAGTGCGACCAGTTCGGCACACAGCTGTTCCATCTCTTCAGCACTGGCGCTTTCCGACGCCGCCGTGGCCACGTCCTCGGCACAGCACCGGAGCTCAAAGAGACCGTCGCGGAGACGGTCCGCCTTGTCTGGAGTTAGGATGACAGCGTCCACGGGAATGGATGTCCCGACCACGTTGTGGCGCTGCTCGTATGCTCGTTGCTTGCACGAGGGCGAACAGAACTTGCGTGGCCTTCCCCGCCCGCCTTGTGCGATCTCTTTGCCGCACCACTGGCAGGTTGCCGTCCGGTGCCTCGAGGGCTTGCCGGGCTGCGGATCCTGTGTACCAATCACCTCACTCACCTTAGCCCATTAACCCGAGGGTGGGAACAAAGGCCGTGGGCCATTCGTTATAATGATAGAACTTTGGGTGATATAGGTCGACCCTGATCCCTTCCCTCAACGCTTGAAAAGGATGATGTTGCATGGCAGATCGCGTACTCCGTGGCAGCCGCATGGGCGCAGTGAGCTACGAAACCGACCGCGACCACGACTTGGCCCCGCGCCAGATGGTGAAATACCGCACCGAGGACGGCGACATCTACGAGGTGCCCTTCGCCGATGACGCGGAAATCCCCGAGGAGTGGATGTGCAAGAACGGTAAGCTCGGCACCCTTGTTGAGGGCGAGGGCGTTGAGTCCAAGCCGGTGAAGCCGCCGCGGACCCACTGGGACATGCTGCGCGAGCGCCGCTCCATTGAGGAGTTGGATGAACTTTTGACCGAGCGCATTGAGAATCTTCGTTCTCGTCGCCGCGCGGCCGCCCGTCTGCTCAAGGAACAGAAGGCGCAGGAAGAAGGCGAAGCTTAGAGGGCTTCTAGGAAGCCCACAAAGACCACAGGGTAGCGGATCCACGATGACGTGGATACCGCTACCCTATTTTCGGCTTTAGGCCAGCTGGCGCGCACCGCGTTAGGAAGAAGAGCTATCGGGTGATTGCGAATTGAGTTCGGGCCATTGCAGCACTAGCTCGGCGAGATAGACCGCGAGAGCTGGGCCCAGCACCGCGAGGAAGAACAGGTAGCCTCCCCACTGCGCTGGGAAAAAGACGGGATACAGAACAAGCACTATGCCAGGCAATACTGCCAATAGAGTACGCGGTAGGTGCCCTACCGCCTTCATTATGGCCTGTGTGCTTCTTTGACGGAATCCGAGCCCCGGTGCATCGAGATGGAAGAACCATACGCTGACACAGCCCAATACGATAAGCCCCGAGATCAAGGCTGCGCGCAGTATCAGGCCCATTGAACCCAGATCTGCCTTGGCAATAATCGCGAATTCATACGCGGCTAAGGCGGCGACGGCGAGGCAAATCAACCACCATGCGGTGTTGACCCCGGGACGCGTCAGAAGGCCCCGAACGAAGGCTGAGCCGCGGCGAGAACCTTCCTCCCGGACCATCTGCCCGGTCACCGCATGGGCGGTGCGCAAGGACATTCCCCCGGTGAACACGGGAAAGCACGTGATCACCAAGAGAACATTCACGATGACTAGGTCAGCGAAGAGGCTCAGAGCAGCATAGAACTTCGATTCGGGGCCGAGCATGCGATTCATGGTTTTCTAACCTATCGCACCGGTTTAACCCTTCACGGCACCGGCAGCCACACCTTCGATGATGTGCTTCTGCGTGGAGAAGTAGAAGATGACGATGGGGATGATGGCCAGTACCAGCATGGCCATCATGGCACCCATATCGCGGTTACCGTTGGAGCCAACGAAGGACTGGATGACCACCGGGATGGTCTTGTATCGCGTGGACAGACCGATGACCAAGTACGGCAGCAGGTAGTCGTTCCACACCCACATGGCGTTGAGAATGGCCACGGTAATGGCAGTCGGCTTGAGCATGGGCCACACCACACGGAAGTAGTTTTGGATCGGCCCACAACCGTCGATCATCGCGGCTTCCTCGACATCCAGAGGGATGGACTTGACGAAGCCTGCAAACATGAACACCGACAGACCGGAACCGAAACCGAGGTAAAGCACCACGATACCGATCGGGTTGTTGAGGTGAAGCATGTCTGCAATCTTGACCGTCGGGAACATGACCATCTGGAAGGGGATGATCATGGAGACCACGAAGAGGTAGTACAGAAGGTTTGTCCACCACGTCTTGACGCGCGTGATGTAGTAGGCGGTCATCGCGGAGAAGAACACGATGACGATGACGGACAGGATCGTGATGATGAAGGACCACAAGGTCGCTTCCAAGAATCCCTGCTTGGTCAAGCCCACCATGAAGTTCTCGAAGCCGACCCACGTTTCACCGATGGGAAGCGAGAAAGGATCGGAGGAGATAGCGAACTTGGACTTAAAGGAGTTGATGAAGATGAAGAGGATCGGCCCAAGGAAGACGATGGTGAAGAACACCAGAATGGCGTAGACCACGAACTTGGCGCCACCAGACATCCGAGTCTTATTATCCAAGGGAAGCTGGTGATCCTTCTTCTTCGAGGCCGGAACGGCCTGCGCTGAAGTGCTGGTAGTCATAACTTAAGCCTCGATTTCCTTGGAGCGGGTCGCGCGCAGCTGGAAGTAAGCGATGACGACCACAACGACGACGAAGATGACAGCCTTGGCCTGGCCGACCCCCTCGACATTCATACGGTTAAAGAGCGTGTTGACGATGTTGAGCGCCACCATCTCAGTTTGCCCGCCAGGAGCGCCGTTGGTCAGCGCCAAGTTCTGGTCGAAGAGCTTGAAGGAGTTCGACAAAGTCAAGAAGAGGCAGATGGTAATCGACGGCATGACCATCGGAATAGTGACGTGGCGCAGCATCTCCCACTTATTGACACCGTCGAGCTCGGCAGCCTCGATGAGCTCGGGCGGGACGTTCTGGAGGCCGGCGATATAAATGATCATCATGTAGCCGATCAGCTGCCAGTTAAGCAGCATGATGAGGCCGGCGTAGCCAAACTTCCAGTCCGCACTAATCGTTGTGGAATAGTGCGAGAGCACGGCGTTGATCATGGTCTGCCAGGTATAACCCAGCACGATGCCGCCGATGAGGTTCGGCATGAAGAAGACTGTGCGGAAAAAATTGGTACCGCGAAGTTTGCGGGTCAGCATCCACGCCAGGAGGAAGGCGAAGACATTGACGGTGATCACGGAGACGATGACCACGAGGACAGTGAAACCGAAGGCTGAAACGAAACCTTCGCGTTGGGAGAAAGCTTTGGCGTAGTTGTCGATGCCAACCCACTTGGCGTTGGTGATGGTGGTGAACTTCGTAAAGGAAAGGAAGAAACCCACGATGAACGGCACCAAGAAGGCAATCATGAATGCCAGAAGGGTGGGCAAGACAAAGACCGGGAAGTACTTCTTCAGCGTTGCTTGCATGGTGGTGAAACCTTAATTTCTGGTGGTGCCACACGTGTCCTAGCGGGAAGGCGGTGAGGAGAGGAGGCTGAGGATGCGGAGAACCAGTCGCGCACGTGCTACCGGCGTGGGCCACAATCCCCACCTACTCCCCTCCCCGCCCTCCATTGCCGGAAGACGTTTGGCGAGGGGATTGGGACTTTAAAGATTTAGCCCCAGTTGGATTCCTTCTCAGCAGCCCAGTTGTCCTTGAACTGCTTGACGACGTCCTCCCACTTCAGCGTTCCGGAGGCGTATTGCGACAAGGCCTGGCCGAAGTCATCCTTGAATTGCTGCGACGGGAAGTACTGGAAATTCCACGGGTAGGTGGTCAGATCCTCGTTAGCGATAGCTTCCGCGACCTGCTCAGCAAGGGGATCATTCGGGGTGTCTTCAGCGGTGTAGCTTTCGAACGGTGCGATGAAGCCCAGGTCCTTCACCACGTGCTCCTTGCCAGCATCAGAGGTAAACAGCCAATCCACGAAGTCCTTAGTGGCTTGCTGGTCGACCTCAGAGGCCTCAGAGTTCACGCCCAGGTAGTTCTCGGTGCCGACGTTGATGCCGTACTTTTCTTCGTCTGGCAGACCCATGTACATGGGCAAGAACTTGATCTTGTCTTCCTTGACCACGTTGCCAGAGGTCTCGGAAATCTGGGACCATGCCCAGTTACCGTTCTGAACCATGGCGGCCTTACCCTGCGCAAACTCAGCCATGGAATCAGACACCGTCTTAGAAGGTGCAAGAGACT
This sequence comes from Corynebacterium sp. HMSC035E02, assembly GCF_001836065.1. NCBI lineage: Bacteria > Bacillati > Actinomycetota > Actinomycetes > Mycobacteriales > Corynebacteriaceae > Corynebacterium > Corynebacterium sp. HMSC035E02. Next base: position 55,035 of record NZ_KV827291.1, on the reverse strand, counting down.
TTTCTACGGTGGAGTTATCAAGGTAGAGGTCGAAGAGATTCTTGTACTCCTTGTTGTAGGAGAACTCGATATCGTTGGTGTCCTCGACGTTCTTGTCCTGGTACTCCTGCCAGATCGGAGCGTTAGCCAAGTGGGTCTGCCAACGCCAGTCTTCACCGGAGGTCAGTGAGGTGGAGGCGAAGGCGCCCTCGATACCGAGCTCGTCCTTCTTTGCCTGCATATCCTCGGCGACTTCCTTGAGCTTTTGGTAGCTCTTGATTTCATCCGTGGACTTGATCTTCGCGCCGGAGGTGGCGATGTACTTGTCGAAGATCTCGTCGTTGTAGATGATGCCGAAGCCTTCGACGGCGAACGGGACGCCGCGTACCTCTCCGTCCTCGGTGGTTAGCGGTGGGATGTCGTCGGTGAGCTGCTTAGCTACCTCAGTGTCCGACATATCCGCCATGTAGTCTTGCCAGGTGATGAAGCCAGCAGGTCCGTTGACCTGGAAGAGAGTCGGGGCTTCATCCTTACCGATTTCCGCCTTGAGGGTCTGCTCATAAGAGCCGGAGGCGGCGGTAACGACCTTGACCTTGACACCGGTTTCTTCAGTGTAGGCCTTTGCGATCTCCTGGTATGCCGCGTCCTGTTCAGGTTTGAAGTTCAGGAAGTAAACATCGCCTTCCTCGTCGGTGGAGCCTGAGCACGCGACGAGACTTGCGGCGGCGAGCATGGATGCCATGCTGATGGATGCGATGCGAGTAAGACGCTTCATGAGGTCCTCATCTTTCTTGATGAAAAGCGGGATGGTGGGCCAGGGATAGATACCCGGCTCGTATTCGGTTGTGTCTGGGAGACCTCCCGTAACGAAGGCTTCTTCCCAGCGCCACCAAGTGCTTCATAGCGGATCGCAGTCCGACTATGAACTGGTTAGCCTGCCCTCCATCTTAGTGAGGTATTCCACATATTCAAAAGAATTCGGACATAAAACACCCGATTGTGACCATATCCATATTCGGGCATGGAAACCCTCCCCATTTATGGGGCAATCGGGCTTAAAACTTACAAAAACATATAAAAAGCAGTTGAAAAAGTCTGGTTGGATTTGAGATTGCGGGCGTTGTTGGGACACGCGAGAGGTTATGACAAGTCTTCGTCTGCCGGGGGCGTGTTGAGGAGCCGGGCCTCAGCACGGCGGGCTGGTAGTACAGACGCCAGATAGGATGCCGTGGCCTCCGCGAGCGTGACGGCCTCTCCCCTTTCCTGGGCGAGGAACCAACGGTGATCGACTATCTCGTGGAAGATTTGTGCCGGCTCAAGCTTGTCTAGCATCTCTTCGGGCACGGCAGCGATAGTCGGCTCATACTCATGCGTCATCCACAAGTGCGCGGCCTGGGTAAGGCCGACGTGAGGCCCACATTCCACGGCCTGGTAGGCCTGGATGGAGCCTAGAAGGCGTTGGGCTTGATGCTCTTCGACGCTGAGTCCAGTTAAGCTCAACAGCTCTGCACGATAGTGACCCGGATCCACCACTACGGGCCGGATTCGTACTACCTGCCGAGAATCGTCCTTGGTTACCTTGAGCTCCCCTACATCAAAGCCCAGTTGGTTGAGGCGGTCGATTCTCTCGGAGACGCGCCAGTACTCACTGGCATCCACGGCCTCCTCAGCGGTGAGTTCTGTCCACAGCTCAAGATAGGAACTCTCGACAAGGCTGCCTAGTGCAATGACATCGATAGACCCATCCAAGCATTCACCCGCCTGTAGGTCCATGAGCTCGCCGATGATGTTGACGCGGGCAATGTCGACGTCGTACAGCCTGCGTGATTCGGAGAGGTTGGGTTGGAACTCGCCCGTCTCGGCATCGACAAGATAGGCGGAATAGGTCTCAGCATCGCGCCGAAAGAGAGTGTTGGACAGTGACACATCGCCCCAGTAGAAGTTGAGCAGATGCATCCGCACCAACAGCACGGACAGGGCGCGGATGAGCTTCTCCGCTTCCACGACCGTGAGGTGCCGAGAGAAGATCTCGCGATAGGGCAGGGAGAACTCCAAGTGCTCGGTTACCAAAGCTGCGGTGAGTTCCCCGTAGTCTTCCTCTGCCGGATGGCGGCCGGTGATCACGGCTACGGGGCGCACACTAGGGGCGCCAAGGCGCTGCAGTTCACGCAGCATCTTGTACTCGTGGTGGGCGGTACGCGCACCAATTTCCTTGACCGCGACGATGCCACGGTTGATCCCCACGAACCGCACGATATGCCGGGAAATACCCCTGGGCAATGCGGCGATGAGAGCATCGGGCCACTGCTCTAAGGGTGTGTCCCAGGGCAGCGTCAGCAGTGCCGACGCGTACGTCGACGAGGTGATGCTCATGGACTCTTTCATGGTGAATCACTCCACCTTTTCTGCTGACTATGGCTGAAACTGTCCTATTCATTACGTGCCGCGGGGCAGCGGGCACGCGGGCTTAAGGAAGGCGCTTGCCGGTCGACGCCGAGAAGTTGTGCTGGCCACCCTCCACGATGCGCGCGTGGAAAATGCTGCCCGGAGCCGGCGCGGTGTTCGGCGCAGCGCGGACGACGATTTGGCCGGACTCGGGGACGTCCTCGCTTGAGGATCCAAGGTCGCCCTCGCCCACCAACTTGCCGTAGAGGAAGGAATCAGAACCAAGTTCCTCCACGAAGTCGAGCTTGATCGGGATGGAAAGATCTGTGGACTCGCCCTCCGGAATGATCTCCAGTGCCTCCGGGCGGAAACCGATGGTGATGCGGCCATTATCCTCGGGCGTCATCGCGGCAAGGGTTTCCGGGGAAAGCTTGATGCGAGCGTGGCCAGAGGTGGCGTCGCCATCCTTGACTGAGAAGGTGCCCAAGTTCATGGCTGGGGAGCCGATGAAGCCCGCGACGAAGACGTTGGCGGGGCGGTCATAAAGCTCGCGGGGCGCGCCAACCTGCTGCAGGTAGCCATCCTTCAGCACCGCGATACGGTCACCCATGGTCAAGGCCTCCGTCTGGTCGTGGGTGACGTAGACGGTGGTAACTCCAAGCTTGCGCTGCAGGGCTGCAATCTGGGTACGCGTCTGAACACGCAGCTTGGCATCGAGGTTAGAAAGCGGCTCATCCATGAGGAAGACCTGCGGGTTACGAACAATGGCGCGGCCCATGGCCACACGCTGGCGCTGACCACCGGACAGGGCCTTCGGCTTGCGCTCCAAGAATTCGGTCAGGCCCAAGGTAGCGGCTGCTTCGTCGACGCGCTTATTGATCTCGTCTTGGGACTTGCCGGCGATCTTCAGTGCGAAGCCCATGTTCTCGCGCACGGTCATGTGTGGGTAGAGAGCATAGTTTTGGAAAACCATGGCGATGTCACGGTCACGCGGTGCAACGTGGGTGACGTCCTTGTCTCCGATGTAAATGGCACCGTCAGTAACGTTTTCCAAACCGGCCAGCATGCGCAGTGTGGTGGATTTACCACAGCCGGAAGGACCGACGAGGACGAGGAACTCGCCATCAGCGATTTCCAGGTTGAATTTCTTGACGGTGGGTTCCTTTGCTCCCGGGTAGGTCAGGGATGCATCTTTGAACGTTACGGTTGCCATAGCAAAATCTCCTCCATCGACAGGTACGTGCCGAACGATCCGTAGTGTGAGAAACAGTGAAGTAAATCACTGTGCACCAGATACAGTGCTACTTATGACATTAGCACTAGCACTGGTAACTACGGCAAAAGCCCGGAAACCATAACGGGCTTCCGGGCTGGTTCTTATTCCTTACGCGCGTGTATGAGGCGCCATGAGCATCAAATTAACGCTTGAGGGTGCCTTTCACCAGGTTGGAGACTTCGGAAACAAAGTCGGCCACGACATTCTTTGCCGTGTTGACCTTCGGGCCAAGCTCCAGGTCCTTGACCGTGCGGGAGCCGATCTTCGAAACCTCCGAGGTGAAATCGCTGATCTGCTCGGAGCGGTGAGCCACGCCCCACTTGGTTACTTCGAGCAGGGAATCCTTGACAAAAGAGCCGTCAAGCTTCGACTCACCTAGCTCTCGCTCGGTAAAGGTGATCGGTACCTCGCGGACATCGAAGCCATCCTTGATGGCGCGGAAGGCAACGTCAACCTGGAAGATGTATCCGGCGTTGGAGAGCTCTTCAAAGTCGAGGTGTTCAAGCAGCTCGCGCCGGAAAGCACGGTAGCCAGCAGTCATGTCATTGATTCCGGCACCCAGGGCAACCGAAATGTACTTGTTGCCCAAGCGGGAAAGCAGCTCGCGGTTGGCAGGCCAGTTCACTGTCTCTCCGCCCGGTACGTAGCGAGAGCCAATGACCAGATCTGCGCCCTTCTCGATTTCCTCAAGCAAGAGGTGGAGCTGCTCCGGCGCGTGGGAGCCGTCGGCGTCCATTTCGCACAGAACCTGGTAATCCTTCTCCAGGCCCCACTTGAAACCGGCGATGTACGCGCCGAGAAGTCCGCCCTTGCCCTCACGGTGGAGAACGTGCAGGTGAGAATCCTCAGCGGCCAGCTTATCCGCCGCGTCACCGGTGCCGTCCGGGGAGTTATCGTCCACAATCAGGATGTGAACCTCCGGCGTTGCCTTGCGCACGCGCCCGGTAATGAGCGGTAGGTTCTCGATCTCGTTGTAAGTAGGGATGATGACCAGGGTAGATTCGCGGGTCGAGCTCACTAGTTCCTTGCTCCTTTAGATTTCTTTCTCAGGCGCGCTGCGTCGTCCGGACAAGCGGGTGGAATAGATCGCATACAGCGCACAGACCGTTCCAATAATAGCCATGAGCCATTGCAGGAGCGAACCATAACGCACCGCAAATGTGCGCCGTTCTCGCAGCGGAAGCTCTTCTTCAAGATATGCCGGTTCAAAGATACCGCTGGCCTGGCTCACTGAGCCATCCGGGTAGACGATCGCCGAGACCCCGGACGTAGCCGCCACAACGACGGCCCGATCCGCTTCGATCGCGCGCAAGCGGCTCATGGCCAACTGCTGGTAGGTCATGTCGGAGTCACTAAAGGTGGCATTGTTCGTCGGTGTCGTGAGGATCTGCGCTCCGTTGTTGATGGCGGTTCGGAACGCCTGGTCAAAGCTGACCTCATAACACGTGGCAACGCCCATTGCGGTCCCAGCCATGGTGACCACGCCCGGACCGTCACCGGGCTTCATGTCGCCTGCCAGGTCCACCAGGTCGGTGATCTTCCTAAAGAAATCGCGCATCGGCATCGTCTCACCAAAAGGCTGCAGGTACTTCTTGTGGTGGTACTCCCCTGCCGAGCCATCCGGGTTAAACACCTGCATGGTGTTCCGTGCGCCAACCTCATCCTGGGTCAGCGTTCCGACGAGGATTGGGGCATCGATGTCGCGGGCGGCGCCGTCGATAAGCTCCCGGGCGTCCTCATTGGCAAAAGGATTGATATCGGAGGAGTTCTCCGGCCAAATGACGATATCCGGTCTGGACCCATCCTGCGCGGCCTGCTCGGTCACGCGGACGTGGTTATCCAGCACCGCGCGGCGTTGGGCGGCAAAGTCAAGGCCCAGCCGTGGCACGTTTCCTTGCACCGCGGCGACCGTCACCGTGCCTGTTGTGCGGCCCGGGCGGTCCACGCTCTGTGCCGCTAGCAAGCCAGCTAGCAGTGGCACCGCCAAAAACGCACATGCCAGGCGCGGTGAGCGGGCAAGCCCCACCAATCCTGCGCCTACGCAGACCACCGCGCAGGTAATGAGTGCCGGCCCGCCCCACGAGGCAAGGTTGGCGAGTGGGCCCTCTATTTGCCCCCAGGCGAGGCGCACCCACGCAAAACCGCCAAAGGGCACTGAGGAGCGCAGCATTTCTACCGCCACGTAGAAGAACGGGAAGAGAGCGAAACCGTAGTTTAAGCGCAGCAGCGCCGCCCCGCCGATACCAAGGAGGATGCTGTACAGAGACAGGAATAAAGCGAGCGCAATATAGGGCATGTTGCCCACTAACTCACCAATCCATGGCAGCGTGAACAAGTACAACACCGCGCTATGTACACAAGCGACGAGGGCCGCCCACCCCAGATCGAGGGGTTTTCTCCACGGTGAGAGCGCTGCCACGAGCATCGCCATGCCGATTATGCCGGCGGCCCACCAGCCGCGTGGCTCAACGGCAAGGTAGGTCACCGCGCCCGACGCAGCAGCGAGAGCGAGCCGGGCCACAAGTACCAGCACTACTTCTTTCCGTCCTCAAAGTCTTCGGGCTTGACGTGTTGGGTCCACGTGCGGATTTCATCTTCATCCAAGACCTCATGCGACTGGCCAGTTTGATCCATGCCCCCCATTCCATCACCGCTGGCGCCTGCGTCAAAGGTGCCGAAGGAACCATAGGAATCGCGGTGCTGGGCCATGGGTGAGGCTTCGTACACGCGCACGCCCATGTTTTCGATCTTCCGGAACATCGATGCCGCAAGTAGCGTGCGGATGATGGACCGCGTGGGCGCAAAGATAAGCAGTGCTCCGAAGACCGTGGAGACAAATCCGGGCAGTGACAGCAGGATTCCGCCCACCATGGTCAGGCCAACGTTGCCTGCCGTCTTGCCCGGGGTGGGATCCTCCATGACGTACACACCGTCATCGGTTTGACGGATGCGGCTGACCATCATGCGGCGGACTTCCCAGCTGGCGATAGTCATGCCGAAGAGCATGGTCAGCGCCAAGGCAAGCAGCGCCCACAGCACACCAATCCACTCGGCAACGGCCCAAAAGGCCATAGTTTCTAGGAGGATGTACGCGATGAAGAGAACAAACGGCATGTCGCCCACCATACTTGCTGGGCTTGGCGCTTCGCAGGAGACCCTCCCGGAGCGACTAGACTGTCCCACCATGTCCCTCCCTGAGTCGAAGCATCCCGAATCCGCTACCTTGCGCTTCCATCCCGCCGGCGGCGTCGTCACCCCCGAGCAGTGGCTCGCTCTGGGCCAGGCCGCCAGAGAACATGGCGATGGCAATGTGTACCTAGAGCAGCACAGCGTCATCGGCCTGCGAGGCGTCGCCAATGCGCAGGTGCTTGGCGACGTCCCCCTGCCCACCACCGCCGCTCACGTGCTGGCCTCTCCCCTCTCGCTGCGCGCCCGTCAGGTAGCGCAGCGGATCGCGGAAGCCTTAGCCGACGTCGATCAGGATGCCCCTGCGATAGCCCGTGCCGCGCTTTTTGGTGTGGATAGCGGTGCTGGTGATCTCCTCACACACGGGGTGGCGGCTGGCCTTCAGCTCTCTGGTGAGGAGGCGGAAGACGATGAAGATACCGCCACCGCGCGCCTGATCCGCGACGGTGAGCCCACCGGGCCGCTGCTGGGGCTTGCGGATGCCATTTCCCAACTCGTGGACTTTGCGGAAAAGGTCTCTGCAGATCACCTGCAGGACTTAGAACGTGTCTCGGATGCGGCAGGGTCAGCTCCCACTTCGCCTGCGCTGCCCATCGGCTGGCTGACTGAGCACACGAAGCCCGGCCGCGTCGATCTGGGCGCGGGCCTGCAGCATGGCGTGCTGCCCGGAGAATACGCTGGGCTTATCGCCCAGCTGGGCGCGTCCATCTCGGTAACCCCCTGGCGCGGATTGGTCATCCACGATCTAGCCGAGGGAGATGCTGACGTTGTGTTGCGCGTCCTTGCACCGCGCGGATTCATCTTCGATGCGAATTCTCCTGCCCTCGGGCACCGCTAGCGCGGCATGTGCCGCCAGATGGGACGCGGTACCAGCTTCATCACCCACGCTAAGAGCTGAAGAGGCCGTGGAATCCATAGCGTGCGGGAAGCCGGCCGCGAACCTGCCGAGGACTCAATGGCCTTGACCACCGCTTGGGCCACAACGTCAGGGGTAACGGACAAGGGCGCGGGTGTCATGCCTTTAGTCATCGACCCAATGACGAAGCCGGGGCGCGCGGTGATCAGCGCTAGGCCGCTGCCCTGCAATCGATCCGCTAAGCCTTGGCAGAAGGCATCCAGGCCCGCCTTGGTCGAGCCATAGACATAGTTGGCCCGGCGGGCCCGCCACCCAGCGATGGAGGAAAAGGCCACGATGTGCCCTCTCGTCATGACGTCGGCAAGCACGGTGAGCATGGATACCTGCGCTGCATAGTCCACCAGCGCTATGTCGAAGGCGTGGGCTTCGTCGTGCTCCGCGCGCTCCTGATCGCCCAGAATTCCGAAGGCGACGACGGCCGTGGTGATCTCTGCCCCTGCGAGTGCTGCGGCTTGTTCGATGACCGCGCGGTGGGAGGAAACTTCCGCAGCGTCGAAGGACAGCGTGTGAACGGACGACGCCCCGCTGCTGAGGAGTTCGGAGTGCAGCCTGTCCATACCGTGTTCGCCCCGCGCGGCGAGAACTACCGGGCGACCCTCACACAGCCGACGTGCAAGCTCCCCACCGATGTCGCTGCGCCCGCCAAGAATCAGTAGCGCGCCAGTTTCTCCCATTAGCGCAACCCCCGCGGTGCCTGGTTCAGGGACTCGTAGCCGGACTCGGTGATTACCACGATGTCCTCAAGGCGCATTCCCCACTTGCCCGGTACGTAGATACCCGGCTCGATCGAGAAGGCCATGGACTCGGAAAGTTCCAGCCCGTTTCCTTCCATGATGAAGGGCTCCTCGTGCGTCGACAAGCCAATGCCGTGTCCGGTGCGGTGCGTGAAGAACTCACCCCAACCGGCGTCTTCGATCACGCTGCGCGTCGCTCGGTCGATCTCCTGGGCGGTCGCACCCGGGCGCGCAGCAGCTCGGCCGGCAGCCTGGGCCTTCTCTAGGACCGCGTAAGCCTCGCGAAACTCTGCCGGCGCGGCAGCAGGATCGGCGCCAACGACGTAGGTGCGGGTGCAGTCGGAGTGATAGCCCGAGGGCAGCGTGCCGCCAATATCCACCACCACGGGATCGCCGGCGGCGAGTACTCGGTCCCCAAAGTCATAGTGTGGATTGGCTCCATTCGGACCGGAGCCCACGATGATGAAATCCACTTCGCGGTGCTCGCGCAAAATGAGCTCCCGCACATCTGCGGCTACGTCGGTCTCGGTGCGCCCCGGCTGCAGGAGGCGTGGCACCTCGGCGTGGACAGCGTCGATAGCCGCCGCTGCAGCGCGTAGCTCAGCCACCTCATCTGGATCCTTGCGGGTAAAAAGCTCGGCGAGGGCCTCGGTGGCCAGAACATACTTTGCGGGGTGCTGTTCCTTCGCAGTACTAGCTTCGAGGTTGCCAATTGCGGACTGAAAGCGCAGCACGTGATCGGCGGTGAGTGAGGATCCCAAGGCAACGGTGGTGGGGCGCGCACCTTCCAAGGCCAGCGCATAGGGATCCTGCCCATCGCTCCATCCCACCAGCTGGGCTGCGACGCCCTGAAGCGACTCAATGTCGGTGCTGGGGGCGACGATTACTGGTTCGGCATCGGGACGGATAACCAAGCAGGTCAGGCGCTCGTGGGAGGAGACCCACGAACCGGTGAGGTACGCGAATTCGGCACCTGTACCCACTAACAGGATGTCGATGTCCTTAGCAGCTGCGATAGCGCGGGACCGGCTTAGTCGGGACGCATAATCAGTCATGACAGTTAGCCTACCGCCCGCCTTCGTCCAGTTAAGCTGGGAGGCGTGAATTCCCATCCCGCTGCCGTCAAGCTCCGGACTCGCTCAAGCTATTGCTCGGGAGTGCTCATCGATGCGTCCTTAAGACCCCGCTCCCAACAGGCAACCCGGTTGGTTCTGACCTGCGCGCACTTCTTCCGCGACGGTCTTGATAAGGGGGATCACTACAGGGTGAGTGGCGGGTTCAACCGGCGCGTGGCCGCCGTGCGCACGATTGATGGGACCGACATGGCGCTGTGCTTGCTCGACCGGCCGGCCCCGCCCCGGGACCTTCCTGGGCTTGCAGAAAGTACCCCGCCATTCCGCGCCCCAGTCACCACCTGGGGATATGGCGGAAAAGCTCGCCGTGCCCAACAGCGCAGTGGGCTTTTTCTCCTTCCCTTCTTCCGCACCTGGTCCATTGACTTCCGCACCACCGTCTCCCCCGCCGGATTTGTCTTCAACACGATTCCGGCAGTCAAAGGTGACTCGGGCGGTCCAGCTTTAGTCGATGACGCTGTTATCGGTACGCAAGCCCTCATCCTTAACCCGTTGGGGCGCAACCTCAAGCTCGCCACCGTGGCGCTCGTTTCGCCCCACCGCCAAGTACTCGCGGCGGCAGCCACGGCGCTGCTTCGCGGTGGCACCGAAGACTAGGCGCTAAGCCTAGGCGCCGATGGCGACGACGCCGCGCTGGATCGCGTCAATGGCGCGCCGGGCATTGCGACGAATTTCGTCCTCGTAGCCCGTCTTCGCCACCTGCTGGAGCAGGTCGATGACCTGGCGGCACCAGCGGACAAAGTCACCGGGAGTCAGCTCCGCGCCGGAATCGTTGGCAGCAGCCATGCAATAGGCCAGCGGCGCGCCCGCCGTCCACTGGTGGATAGCTAGCGCGAAAGAAGGCTCCGGCTCCCTCGTTTGCGGCAGGTTATGGCGTTTCTCATCGGCGACGAGCTCGCTATAAATGCGCCACGTAGCGTCCATGGCGTTAGCCATCGCGTCAGTGGCCGCACCGGGTTCTCCGCGAGTGGTCTTGCGGTTTTCAAAGACACAGAGGGAGGCCACACCAGCCAGCTCCGCCGGGTCGAGGTCGTTCCAGATACCGCGCTTGAGGCATTGCGCCACCAGTAGGTCCGATTCGGAGTGGATTTTGGCCAGACGCTCGCCCTCATCCGTGATGACCGGCTCGCGGTTTTCGCCGTAACCATCAAACTCCACGTAGTCCATCTCCGCCAGAAGATCCACGATCCGCTCGAAAGTGCGGCCAAGAGTATCCGTGGCGCGCTCGACCTTATCCTCAAGCCTGGCTAGCTCGCGTTCGCGGCGCGCCAGCTTCTGCGCCACCCCGGCCAGCTGTTCGCGGTCGGTCGCGGGCCAATGGTGCACCGGATGTTCGCGGAGGGCATCGCGCAACTGCGCGATCTTCTTGTTGGGGCGATTCCGCGGCTCAGTGCGCATCTTCTTCGGACGCTTGTAGTAGTCGCGCTTGAAGGCCTCCTGGACAAATCGGGTATGGCGGCGCGGGTTCTTCTGCGCTGCGCGCGGGAGCTTCATGTGCCCAACGACGATTGGTGGATTATCGATGCCGGCGGAATCGATGCGTCCAGACCATCCCGTTTCAGTGGTTACCCAGGGGCGTGGATCAGCAGTCTGGTTGGCCGGAGTAATAACGACAGCCAACGTTGGCCGTGTCTTGGTTGCGATGGCGATGACTTCACCCACCTGCAAGCGAGCCAGTACTGCGGCAACTTCCTTGTTTCTCTCCTCCTTCTTGAAGGCCCGCGCTGACTTCTCCTCCTCGGTCAGCGCTCGGCGCAGCCGCATATAGTCCATGAGAATCTCAGCGGGGTCTTCGCCATCGGCGGCAGGCGGAGCCAAGTTATCTACGGCCTGCTCCAACTGTGCGCGTAGTTCGCGGACGCGGTGCTCAGCGCGCTCAATCTCTCGGGTTTCCTCCACAACGGATCCATCCGCCTGGAACTGGGCGAAAGACTTCTCCAGCAATCGGAGCGAGTCATCAAAGCCAAGCATGCCCAGCAGGTTGATAGCCATGTTGTAGCCGGGCTCGAAAGTGGAAATGAGCGGATAGGTACGAGTTGACGCAAGCCCCGCCACCGCGGTGGGATCCATAGCGGGTGCCCACTGAACGACGGCATTGCCCAAGGTATCGATGCCTCGCCTACCGGCGCGGCCGGTGAGCTGTGTGTACTGGCCCGGTGTCAGGTCCACGTGTGCCTCGCCGTTAAATTTCACCAGCTTTTCCAGCACCACGGTGCGCGCCGGCATGTTGATTCCTAGGGCCAACGTTTCGGTGGCGAAGACTGCCCGCACGAGGCCCTTGACGAACAGTTCCTCTACGATGTGCCTAAAGGCCGGCAGCATTCCTGCGTGGTGAGCGGCGAAGCCACGCGAGAGTGCTTCGCGCCAACGTTTGAAATCAAGGACCTTGAGGTCTTCTTCCGGAATGCCTTCCACGCCGTTATCGACGATGGCCTTGATCTCAACAGCCTCCTCCTGGGAGGTCAGCACCATGCGGGAGCGCAAGCACTGATACAGAGCACCGTCGCAGCCCGCGCGGGAGAAGATGAAGGTAATTGCCGGCAGCATCTCCATTGATTGCAGCTCTTTGAGAACCTCCGGGCGGCCAAGCGGACGGTAACGGTCCTGCGCACGAGGCGCGCCGCTGCGCCGATCACTGTGCCGGTCGCTGCGCCCGCCGCCTTTGTGACGGGCGCGGGCGCGGAAGCTCGCACGGTTCTGGGCATAGTCTGCGCGGCCATTATCGGTATCGCCGGCCTCCAGACGTTGGATACGCCGTGCGAGCTCAGTGTTTACCTGGCCGCCTGAGTCGGGTTCAAAGAGCGGATAGATTTTGCGGCCGACCATCATCCACTGGTCCAGCGGTACGGGGCGCTTATCGGTAACGATGACCTTGGTATCTCCGCGCACGGTGGTTAGCCACCGGCCGAACTCCTCGGAGTTGGACACCGTTGCGGACAAACCGATAATGGAGACATGTTCCTCCAGGTTGAGGATGACCTCTTCCCACACTGCGCCGCGCGAAGCATCCGCAAGAAAGTGGATCTCATCCATGACCACATGGGTCAAGCGATCCAATGCACCTGAGCCCGCGTAAATCATGTTGCGCAGGACCTCAGTGGTCATCACGAGGATGTCCGCGGAGGAGTTAATGGAGACATCACCGGTCAGCAGCCCGACCGCATCCTCACCATGCGCGTCAACTAGGTCGTGGTACTTCTGGTTACTCAGCGCCTTGATGGGTGTGGTGTAGAAACAGCGGGTCCCTTGGCGCAGCGCCAAGGACACGGCGAACTCACCCACCACGGTTTTACCCGCGCCGGTGGGCGCACAGACCAGAACACCGTGGCCAGCTTCGACGGCTTGGCATCCTTGGATCTGGAATTCATCCAGTGAGTACGGAAGCGCTTGGGTGAACTCGTCCAGATGCGTCAGTGTCATAAGTCTCCAGGGTACCTGTCAAGGGCGGCCTGCTAGCGCGCCGGTCCCCGGCGCCAAGCGGGATAGTTTGAACAAGTCCCCTAAGAAGGCTGACGAGCTTAGAGAACGTCGTCGAAAAAGCCGCTCTGCGGGGGCTGAGTATTCGTCTGCTGAGGCTGCGGTACCCGAGCGTCAGCAGACGAAGCCGAGGCCACCGGCCTGGAAGATACCGGCCGTGAAGACGCAGAAACGCTCGTGGATGCAGACACCGGAGTTGGTGCGCCAATGGCACCCGGACCTTCATCCAGCGACGAGGCAGTTTCATCGTCCAAGTCCATCCAGTCTGGACGTTGGCGCTTTTGGCGCTTGTCGTTGATGCGGCAGAACTGGAAAGCTATCTCCACAAGAATCACGAGAGCACCGGCCAAAACCAACATTGAGAAGGGTTCTTGGCCCGGTGTAACAACCGCGGCGAAGATCATGATGACGACAATGATGATGCGGCGCTTATCTTTGACGTGGTCATATTCCAAGACACCGATCAGGTTGAGGCAAACCACGAGTAGTGGGATCTCAAAGCTGACGCCAAAGATGAGGAGCAACGCCAGCAGGAAGTAGAAGTAACGTTCACCTGTCAGTGCTGCGGTCTGGTACTCCGAGCCCATGCCCATGAGGAACTCCAGACCCACGGAAAGGATGACGTAGGCGAGAACCGCGCCGAGTACGAAGAGCAGGACCGCAGTCGAGACGAACAAGAAGGTAAAGCGGCGTTCGTTCTTGTGCAGGCCGGGCACGATGAAGGCCCATATCTGGTAGAGCCAGACCGGTGAGGACAATACGGTGCCGGCTAACGCGCCAACCTTGAGTCGGAGCATCAGCATTTCGAAGGGGCTGGTTGCGAGCAGACGGCATTCGCCGTCCGCGGAGAAGGAAACACGGCTCTCTTCAGGGAGTGAGCAATAGGGACCGCGCAAAATCTCACCTAGCGGTGACATGCCAAACGGGGCGTGTTGGTACCAGATGAATCCGATGATGGCACCCACAGCGAGGGCGAGAAGGGAAATGACGATGCGTCGGCGCAGCTCCTGGAGGTGCTGAACTAAGGTCATCTCCCCCGTTGGGTTCTTGGGCTTGCGGCGTAGCTTTGAGCTCCATTTTTGCTTCGGCGCGTTAGAAGCAGGATTCGACGGTGTACTCGCGGTACTCAAAGCAAGACCTCCACAGAAAAGCCCACGACGGCAGGCGAGGCCTCAGCACGCCGAGGGACTCGGAGTGTGGTCTGCCTGCCGGGAAAGATTATTAGTTCTGGTTTCCGTCAGCCGGCTTGGAAGTGCGCGGCTGCATCTCCGGGCTGTTCCAGAAGTCCTCGTCGGACTGCTTGGAGCCCGCGATCTGGCCCTGCTGCTCAGAGGTGTTGTTCTCCTCTTTCATCTCCTTGACTTCGGACTTGAAGATGCGCATAGACCGGCCCATGGAGCGAGCCAGCTCCGGCAGCTTCTTAGCGCCGAACAACAGCACGATCACGAGAACAACAAGGCCGATTTCCAAAGGTCCCACGGTCATTGAGGGTGCCCCTTCTTTCTTGGTCGATGAAGCGTGTTTGTTCACACAGCGCGACGCTGAGCGACGTGCACGCGGGAGAGCTCTTAGTCTGGCAGTTGAGTATAACGCTCCAGTGCTCGTTTTCTATGCTCCGAAATGGCGTCAACGAGCTTCTGCGGCCCCACAACCCGCATGCGATCAGCTTGGCCGAGCGCGAAACGGCTAAACCACGCCTCCGAGCCGACCGGCATCGTTGCAGCTATGAGGCCATTTTCTAGGGTCTCGCCAAGGGTGATGTCGTAGTGTTCCGCTAGCCAGGTGAATTCTTGGTGAATCTCCAGCTCGGCGGTGAGAGTGTGATCTAGACCAAACGGGGAGTCCGGGTCGAAATCCAGCTCCCGCACATGTGGTGTCGCGGAAGCGTCGAGCACTTCGACATCACTCATCCGGTCAAGGCGGAACGTGCGGTGCTCCCCCACCGACTCGTCCCAGGCCACCAAATAGGGTTCGCCGTCCACGATAAAGATGCGGGCCGGATGCACGGTACGCTCACTCGTCCGGTTGGAGGACATACTCCAGTAGGTAAAACGCACTTGCCGGCGCTTGTCGACGGCCCCCGCCAACGCCGCTTGCACCTCAGACTCTTCGGGATCGGTCGTGGCCAGGGAGTCATAGATGGCGGCTGTCTTTTCATCCATGATCTCGCGCAGCTTCGCGGCGGCAGAGTGGACCGCGGAGACGTCGACAAGCCCCGGCATTGCCTCAAGGGACTCGAGCGTCAGCAACAATGCGCCGGCCTCAGTTGGGGTCAGGCGCAATGCCTGGGTCAGGCCCTGGTCGTTGTAGATCTCGATGCCATCGCGGTAGCTAAAGCTTAAGTCGATAAGGTCCTCGGTATTGCGGCCCACACCGGAGCAGAAGAGACGGTCGATAGCATCCTTAAGCTCAGCAGGGGTCATCCCTAAATCCTCGGCAGCCTCCATCGGAGTCAGCCCCGGGTGGTTACGCAGGTAAGGGATGAGGTTGAGGGAGCGAACAAGGGACTGCAGCTTGCGGGGTTGATCAACCATGGCGGGCCTCCTCGCCAGACGCTGATGATGGGTCATCACCGACACTTAGGAGTGCGATGATGTCGGCACGAACCTCGGGTGGCTCGATAACCACGACATCTGGTGCATAGCCAGCAGCGGTGCGCACCAACCAATCGTGGTGTACGTTGGTGAGTTCTAGAAGTCCATCCTCGCGCCTGCGTCCGGCGTCGACAAGCTCGGCGGCCTGCCCCTCGGGAACCTCGAGGACTGCATTTACCGTTTCGCCCCGCTCCAGCGCCTCTACAACGAGATCCTGCAGTGGTGCAGTGGGCTCGAGGTGCGTGGCCGCAGCGCGCGAGCGCCTGACGTTGTCCACGCGGGTAGCGCGAAAAGTTCGGGGAGCCTCGCGGTCCACATCCCAACCGACGAGATAAACACGATCCCGGTGGTTGACCAGCCCCCAGGGATCCATATGGCGGCGAACCGCCTCGGCAGAGGGCGTGGCGTAGTAATCGAAGGAAATGCGCAGCCCAGCACGCACTGCGGTGATGACTCCAGTGACGAGCTCTGGGCTCAACCTGGTCATGTCGTTGACTGCGGTGTACACCGGCGCTCCGCTCAAGTCGCGGGAGGCGCCTGAGGCTGCGATCTTGGTCCACGCGGAGAGACTGAAATCGCTTAAGCCTCCCGGAGTGCCGATGCCGCCGGCTACGCCGAGAACCATGGCCTCCTCCGGCGTGAAATCGACGGGAGGTAGCTGGTAGTTTTCGGGATCGAGCCGGTACAGCGAACCTTCCGCGCCGCTGCTGTGTACTACTGGCACACCGGCGCGCTGCAGGGTCACGATGTCGCGGGAAAGCTGCTTGTGAAAGGCTTCATCGCTGCGTGACTGGTAGCCCTCGACGTGGCTGCGGATCCACGCCGCGCTGCGGTCCGGAACCCCGCCTTGGTGCGCTGCCCCATGCAGGGCAAAGGTGAGGTTGGTGAGCCTTTCGATAGCGCGGTCTCTGACCGGCGTCCGGGCTGCAGTGCGATCTACTGAAGGCATAGTGGCAGGTTCCTTGATCAGCTCTACGGCTCTACGAGCCTGGGTGCGAACGCATGTAGTCTAACAACCCATCTAGGCGCGGGTCCTCGGACACAAAGGGGTCGGAGAACTCCTCGGTCATCGGTTCAGGCCGGTTGACCTTCATCCGCGTCCAATCCACCGTTACCGCGGCATCGAGCTCGCGGGCAACAGCGAGAAACTCCCCGCGCAGCTTGGCACGGGTGGTCTGCGGGGCGGTGTCGACTGCGGCGTTGATTGCAGCATCGTCGATCCAGCGTTTCACCATGCCGCGCTGCTCCAATACGCTGTAGAGGCCGCGACCTGGACGGATGTCATGGTAGGTCAGGTCAATCTGTGCCAGCTTGGGGTGCGACCAATCCCCGCCCAGGCGCTCGCGGTAGCGGTTCAGCAGGCTGCGCTTGATGACCCAATCGATCTCGCGGTCAACGCCGGAGAAATCCTGAGTGTCAATGGCCTGGAGGGTGCGCTTCCACAAGTCCACGACCCGGGCCAACTCAACCGTCGGAGTGCCTGCGTCCTCGCGGTGATCCAGCCAGCGCTCGGCAGCGGTACAGAGCTCCTGCTGCACGGCGAGCGCGGTGGTGCTGCCGCCTCCCTCAAGCGGAAGCTCGGTGCGGCCGGTGGGGTCGAGCGCGATGGCCCTAATGTGTTTAATTGGCTCGAGTACCGAGAATGCCGGCACCTCAAAACCGGCTTCCAGCATCTCCAGCATGAGCAGCGTGGAGCCAACTTTGAGGGCCATCGTGGGTTCGGCCATGTTGGAGTCGCCAACGATAACGTGCATGCGGCGGAAACGCTTGGAATCACCATGCGGTTCGTCGCGAGTATTGATGATGGGGCGCGAGCGAGTCGTCGCAGAGGACACACCTTCCCAGACTTGATCGGCGCGCTGGGAGAGCACGAAACGCGCCGGTTCCTCTCCCCTGGCAGGCCTAATCATTCCTGCTCCACAGATGAGCTGGCGGGTGATCATGAATGGCAGCAGAGCTTTGCCAAGGTCCTTGAGCACCACGTGGCGGCCGATGAGGTAGTTCTCGTGGCAGCCGTAGGAATTGCCCGCAGAGTCCACATTGTTCTTGAACAAGTAGACAGCGCGCTTCTCCCCCTCGTCCGCCAAAGCTTCCTCTGCCTGGACGGCCATGCGGTTGACCATGGCATCGCCGGCGCGCTCATAGGCAATGAGCTGGCTTAAGCTATCGCACTCCGCGGTAGCGATCTCCGGGTGGGAACCCACGTCGAGGTAGAGGCGGGAGGCGTTGGGGCTGAAGATATTGGAGGAGGAGTACTTCGACACGATGGGCCGGAAAAGCACGCGGGCGATCTCATCCGGGGACATCACCCGCTGTCCATCGCTTGTGCTCGCAGTAATGCCGTACTCGGTTTCGATGCCCATAATCCGCCGTGCATAAACGGGGGCGCTATCGGAGGGCTGCTCCACCTTTATTCGCCGCCCTTTTGGACGTAGGAGCGCACGAACTCCTCGGCATTGGACTCCAAAAGGCCGTCAATCTCATCGAGGAGGTCATCGGTACCCGCGCTGTTGATGCTGACTTGTCCGGCGTCGAACTCCGGAGTGTCGCCTCCTTGACCGTTGCCGCCACCGGCGTTGATCTGAGACTGCTGTCCGCTCATTCTTAAGAGCTCCTTTCGCGAGTGGAAAATGCTGCGCTAATACAGTGTAGGGTACTCGATTCGCACCCCGAGCTGGCGCAAACTATTAACGAAGTCGGCGGCGCTGTCCGCAGATTCCAGCAGAGCGCCCACCTCGTCCTGCCCGAGCCTTTTTGTGTCGTCGAGTGCCACGCAGGCAGTACCAGAGTTGGCGCCCTCGGCCTCACCGATGCGGAAGGTCAGCGATTGCCAGGACGCCGCCAAGACATCCTCCCCGAACTTCCGAGTGGCATGGCCCCGCAGGTAGGCGCGGGTATCCGCGGGCGGCGTTTCCGCTGCAGCAGCAATCTCTTCCTCGCTGACCAAGGTACGCATCTGCCCCTTGCGCACGAGCGCATGGTAGAGGGACTTTGCCGGATCGATGTCGGTGTACTGCAGATCGATGAGTGCCAGTTTCGGATCATCGGCCGCCACGCCGCGGTCCAGGTAGCCCTTAATCAAGCGGTATTTTGCTACCCAATCCAGCAGGTGGGCGGCCTTGAGCGGGTTGTCGGCCAGAAGCGCGACAACCTCGTCCCAGGCGGTGAGTACCTTTTCATCCGCTGCGGAGGTGGCGGTAACCCTTTCGCGGTAGACGGCGAGGATGTCGAGGGCGGTGAGGCGGCGGCCGTCGCGAAGCACCAGCTGATGAGTCAAGGTAAGGTCGCGGCTCACCCGCTGCACCTCCGCCACCGGCTCTGCTAGGCGCAGATCACTAAAATCCACGCCGCTCTCGATGGCATCGAGTACTAGCGAGGTCATGCCTAGCTTGAGCAGCGTCGAGGTGTGGGACATCGTGGCCTCACCGATGATGACGTGCAGGCGGCCGAAGTCTTCGGCGACCGCGTGCGGCTCGTCGCGGGTGTTGATGATACCGCGGTTAAGGGTGGTTTCTAGGGAGATTTCCTGCTCGATGTAGTCCGCGCGCTGCGAAATTTGGAAACCTGGCTCCTCTCCATCGACGCCCACACCCATGCGGCCGGCACCGGTGACCACTTGGCGGGCAACGAAGAAAGGAATCAGCCCCTGGGCAATATCATCGAAGTCGGTGTCCCGAGAGTACTGGTAATTCTCGTGGCTGCCATACGAAGCACCCTTGCCGTCCACATTGTTCTTGTAAAACTTCAGCGGCGGGCAGGGATCGTGTGTGGCCAACACGGACGTGCCCTGCGCGGTCAGCGATGCTACGGCCTCCCCTGCACGGCGCAGGATGAGGTCACCGGCGGCGTCGTAAAGCATCGCATCCCAGGCATTCGTGCACTCCGGTGAGGAGTATTCGGGGTGGGCGTGGTCGACGTAGAAACGCGCGCCATTGGCGGTCACCACGTTGGCCACACCCAGCGCGTTCGGGTCCACCACCGGCACGGTGTGGTAGCGCTTGAGATCGAAGCCGCGGCTATCGCGCAGCGGGTGCTCTTCCCGAAAATCCCAGCGGGAGCGCGCACCGGTATGCAGGGCGGCATAAGCCACAACTGCATGGGTGGAGGTCACGATCGGTGACAGCGCCGGGTTGGACGGCGTGGAGATTCCATATTCAGTTTCGGTTCCTAGAACACGGCTCATGGCTACACTCCCATCAATTCGACCTGGGTGACATATGCGCCAGCGGAGGTACCAGCGACGATCTTTGCCCACTCTTCCGGGTTGGCGGAGGTGGGGACGTATTCCGATTCAGCCTGTTCCGCGGCTATAGCCTCGTGGAGGTGCGCTGCGGTTATGCCGGCGGACTTCGCCCCATCGGTGGCAGTGGCTGCGTCCAACGCTTCCTTGATCGCCAGCTTCTTGGCACGGGAGACGATGTTGGCGATCATTGCGCCGGACACGAAGTCCCGGTAGTGCAGCACACGCGGATCCGCGTTAGCGAAGTGGAGTTTGACGAACGGCCGCTCGGCGTAGAGATCGTCGACCGCGGTATCGATGAGCTGGGAAAGGTCGCCCTCGTGCGGGACTGATTCCGGAAAATGGCGCGCAAAGATTTCCCGCGCGCCCTGCTTGGTCGGGCGGTTGACGCGAATCTTGATGTCGAGGCGCCCCGGGCGCATGATGGCGGGGTCGATGAGTTCCTCGCGGTTGGTGGCGCCGATGACGATGACGTTGCTGAGCTTCTCCACACCGTCCAGCTCCGTCAGCAGCTGCGGGACGACGGTGGTCTCCATATCGGAGGACACGCCGGAGCCACGCGTGCGGAAGATAGATTCCATCTCATCGAAAAAGATGATGACCGGGCGCTGGCTGCCATCCTCGGTGGGCTCGGAAGCAAGCTCGCGGGCGCGTTCGAAGATGAGGCGAATGCGGCGTTCAGTCTCGCCTACGAATTTATTGAGCAGTTCTGGGCCCTTCACGTTGAGGAAGTAGCTGGGGGCAGTAGCGCCGAGCGACGCCGACAGAGAATGCGCCACCGCCTTGGCGATGAGCGTCTTACCGCACCCAGGCGGACCATAGAGCAGCACGCCCTTCGGCGGCTGGAGATCGTATTGGCGGTAGAGCTCTGGGTGGAGGAAAGGCAGCTCGACGGAATCGCGGATGAGGGAGATCTGCTCGTCCAAACCACCGATGTCCTCGTAGGATACGTCAGGAACCTCCTCCAGCGTGAGCTGCGCTACCTCAGTCTTGTGCACGCGTTCGGTGGCTACACCTGATTTGGGCTCGACCAAGAGGGTATCGCCGGCGCGCACGGTATCCCGCAACGCTGCAGCGAGGAGAACAACCTGCTCTTCACCAGAGGAATTAATGACCACCGCGCGGTCGGTGCCGAGACGCTCCTGTAGCGTCGCCAGCGCGCCGGTATTGACCGGGGCGCAGGCCTCCACGACGACGAAGCCCTCGCCCAAGCGCACCTGCTGCCCTACTTTCAGGGAGCCGGGCTCGAGGTTGGGAGAAATCTTGACCCGCATGGCTCGGCCATTGGTATAAACCTCAGCATCGCGGCGTGAATCATGCGCGCGCCCGGAATAGCCCAGAAAGACACCGTACGTGGAGGCGGGCTCCGCAAGAGCGTCAACCTCCGCGAGCATCTGCTGAAGCTTCGTGCGCGCATCCTTCAACAGGGCAGCAAGCTTGGCATTGCGCTCAGCCAGTTGCTCTATCTGGCGGCGCTGCTGGCCAAGTTCCTGGGAATGAGTGGCATCGTTCATAGAGTCCACCCTAGCGCGCGGTGCGCCACGTTTAACGTGAGGGCTTATTTTCGGGCGCGGCGCTGCGGGCGGGGCGGGGTGACGCCGTCGGCAAGCCGGCGCGTCCAGATCAGAAAAGCGGTGTGGGCGTTCATGCGGTGCTCAGGGCGGGTAGCTAGGCCTTCCACCTTCCATTCACGCACGAGGGACTCCCAGGCACGCGGCTCCGTAAAGCATTTGAGTTCGCGGATTCCCTCCATCACCTTCATCAGCTGCGGCACGGTGGCCACATAAGTCATGAAGACGCCGCCCGGGATGAGGATATCGCGCACCTTCTCGAGGTGCTCCCAGGGGTCGAGCATGTCCAGGATGACGCGGTCCACCGGGCCACCCAGATCCTCGACGGTGACATCGGCCAAGTCCCCCAGACGCGGGCTCCACCATTCGGGCTGCTTACCGAAGTATTCGGTGACGTTGTCCACGGCGTATTCCAGGTGATCATCGCGGACCTCATAGGAGAAAACGTGGCCTTCGGGCCCTACGGCGCGCAACAGCGTCATCGAGAGAGCGCCGGAACCGGCGCCGGCCTCGAGCACGCGTGCGCCCATGAAGATATCGCCTTCGACCAGAATCTGCGCGGAGTCTTTGGGATAAATCACCGCGGCACCTCGCGGCATCGACAGGACATGGTCCACCATGAGGTGGCGGAACAAGAGGAAGGAGCTGCCTAGTGTCGAGTCGATGACGGAGCCCTCATCCATGCCGACGACATCATCGTGGTTGATGATTCCCTTGTGCGAATGGAACTGGCCTCCCTCCTCGAGGACGATGGTGTAGTGACGCCGCTTGGCATCGGTGAGCTGCACGCGGTCGCCGTAGCGGAAGGGGCCAGAATAAGCCATGGCGTGGGAACCTTTCACATAGTTTGGGTGGCTAGGATTAACCCACCAAGTATGCCTCAAGGGCGTTACCAAGCCATAGTTGGTCGCGCTCGCCTACCAGCTCGCGGATCGAGTGCATCGAGAGCATCGGCACTCCCACGTCGACGGTGGGAATACCCAAGCGGGTGGCGGAAATCGGCCCGATAGTGGAGCCGCAGGGCACGTCGTTATTGCCTACGAAGCGCTGGTAGGGCACCTCGGCGCGGCGGCAGGCAGATTCCCACAGGGCCACGGTGTTGGCGTCGGAAGCGTAGCGCTGGTTGCCGTTGATCTTGGTCACCGGCCCCTGGCCGATGATCGGGTGGTGGGTGGGATCGTGCTTTTCCGCGTAGTTCGGGTGCACGGAGTGGGCGGCATCGGCCGACACACAGCTGGAGCGCGCGAACATTTGGAAGCGCTGCTCCTCATTGGCGCCAAGCGCCCGAGCGGTGCGGGTAAGGATATCCCCCAGAATCGGCCCACCCGCGCCATAGCGCGAAGAGGAGCCAACTTCTTCATGGTCGAAGGCCGCCATGACGAGGATGTCCTTGTGCTCAATCGAGTCGGCGTTGCGGGCAGCGGCGAGAAGGGCACGCAGGGAGGCGTGGACGGAAGAGAGGTTATCCATGCGTCCAGCAGCGATGAGCTTTTCGCCGGCGCCAAAGACTTCACCGCGCTGGGCATCGGCGGTAATGAGGTTGAAGGAAGCGATGTCTTCTGGGGCAACGCCGAGTTGCTTGCCGACGACCCCCATCACCGACGTCTCCGGTGTACCTACGGAGAGCACCGGCTGCATGTGGCGCTGGCGATCCGGCTTGAACTCATCCTTGCGGTAGAGGTGGATAGCCAGCGAAGGCAAGCGCAGCAAAGGCCCGGTATTGACCAAGTGGCGTGTGCCATCCTTCGTGATGACCTGGCCGCCCACGGTGAGCTCGCGGTCGAACCAGCTGTGGAGAAGGACTCCGCCATAAACCTCGACGGCGACCTGCTGCCAACCGGCAGAATCGAAGTCCGGGGTCGGTTTGAGAGCCAGCCCGGGCGAATCCGTGTGGGAACCGATAATCCGGAAGCCGGAGTCCGGGCTCGCGCCCTCGGGGACAAACCATGCCATGACCGCACCACCCCGGACCATGACGTGGCCGCCCGGTTCGGCTGACCACTCGGCGGACTCATCCTGGCGGCTAAAACCCGCCTCAACGAGTCTGCGCGCTACCTCCTCAGCCGCGTGGTAGGAGGACGGGCTGGCGGCGATGAAATCGAGAAAATCTTGCGTAGTGCTCATGCTTCCAGCTTGCCACGGACTGCCGGGTGATGCCGGAAGGACTGTGGGTGCCTATGCGCTAGGCTGAGAAACATTATGCCGAAACGACTAGCCCTCTCCCCTTCCCGCGCCTCCGATTACAAGCAATGCCCGCTGCTCTATCGCTTCCGGGCCATCGACAAGCTCCCCGAGCCCAAGACGAAGGCACAGGTCAAGGGAACGCTGGTCCACGCCGTCCTGGAAAAGATGCACCAGCTACCCCGCGAGGAGCGGGAGTACCCGGTGGCGGTGAAGATGATTAAGCCCGTATGGGCAGTGATGCTTGAATCCGATCCCGAGCTACGCGATTTGGTTCCCGAGGGCGAAGAACTCGACTTCTTCGTCGAAGCACGTCAGCTCATCAAGGGCTATTTCCAGATGGAAAACCCCCAGGGCTTCGACGCCCACGAGTGCGAGATGTACGTCGATACCGTGCTGCCCAACGGTGTGCCGGTGCGCGGGTTCATTGACCGCGTAGACGTTGCTCCCACTGGCGAGGTGCGCGTGGTGGACTATAAGACCGGAAAGAAGCCGCTCCCCCGTTATTCCCAGGACGCGCAGTTCCAGATGAATTTCTACGCATTGGTCTACTGGCGGCTGCTTGGCACGATCCCCACGCAGTTGCGGCTGATGTACCTCAAGGTACTGGACTCTATGTTCCTCACGCCGGGACCGGAGGAACTGGAATACTTCGAGCGCGACCTAGGCGAGCTCTGGGCCAAAATCGAAGGCGATGGCAAGGCCGGAGACTTTAGGCCGAAGACTTCAAAGCTGTGCGGTTGGTGCTCGTTCCAAGACCTCTGCCCGGCTTTTGGTGGAACGCCACCCGAGTATCCCGGGTGGCCCGACCAGACGGCGTAAACTGCGCTGAGTAGACCGTACGGCGGCTTAGAACAAGCCGGAGATCGATCCGTCAGCGGCAACGTCGATGTTGTTTGCCGCGGGCTTCTTCGGCAGGCCCGGCATGGTCATGACGTCACCGGTTAGGGCAACGATGAAACCAGCGCCGGTGCGCGGCTGCAGCTCGCGGACGTGGAGGACGTGGCCTTCCGGAGCGCCGAGCTGGCTGGGATCATCGGAGAAGGAGTACTGGGTCTTAGAGATAACGACGGGGAACTTCTCCCAGCCGTTGTCCTTGATGTACTTGAGATCCTTGAGCGCCTTGGAGGAATACTCGACGCGTTCTGCGCGGTAAATTTCCGTGGCGATGGTCTCGATGGATGCCTCGATACCATCGGCGGGATCGTAAAGCTGGTGAGAGGAGCCTTCGGAGAGGCTGTCCAAAAGGCGCTCAGCTAGCGCTGTGGCGCCGGCGCCTCCCTTGGCCCACACCTCTGCTTCCTCGAGCGCGACGTCAAAGTCTGCCGCCCACTGGCGCATGAACTCGCGCTCGGCATCGGTATCGCTGCCGAAGAGGTTGAGGGCCACCACTGGGGTCAGACCAAACTTGCGGAGGTTCTCCACGTGGCGCTCGAGGTTGACCACGCCCTTCTTCAACGCTTCCAGGTTTTCCGTAGTCAGTTCCTCACGTGGCTGGCCACCGTTGTACTTCTGGGAACGGATAGTCGCCACGACGACGGCGCCGGCGACATCGAGGTTACCGAAGCGGGACTTGACGTCGAGGAATTTTTCACCGCCGAGATCCGCGCCGAACCCTGCCTCCGTAAGAACGATATCGCCGAAGCGCATCGCGGTTTGGGTAGCGAGGAGCGTGTTGCAGCCGTGAGCGATGTTGGCAAATGGTCCGCCGTGGACGAAGGCCGGGGTTCCGCCGAGAGTTTGCACCAAGTTGGGGTTGAGTGCATCGCGCATCAGTGCCGTCAGCGCGCCTTCTGCCCCCAACTCGCGCGCAGTGACCGGCTTCTGGTCATAGGTGTAGCCCACGGTGATGTCGCCAAGGCGCTTCTTCAGGTCTGCCAAGTCAGTGGCGAGTCCCAGGATGGCCATGATTTCGGATGCCGCGGTAATGGTGAAACCGGTCTCCCCCGGTACACCGTGGGCCGGGCCGCCAAGACCGGTGACGACATTGCGCAGCGCGCGGTCGTTGACGTCGATACAGCGCTGCCAGGTGATGCGACGCGGATCGATGTTGAGAGCGTTGCCTTGGTGGATGTGGTTATCGATGATGGCGGCCAAGGTATTGGTCGCCGCAGAGATGGCGTGGAAGTCACCCGTGAAGTGGAGGTTGATGTCCTCCATGGGAACAACCTGGGAGTAGCCGCCTCCCGCGGCACCTCCCTTAATGCCCATGACGGGGCCCTGGGAGGGCTCGCGCAGTGCCACGATAGCCTTCTTCCCCAGCTGGGTGAGGGCATCGGTCAAACCGATAAGGACAGTGGATTTGCCCTCACCTGCTGGAGTCGGCGAGACACCAGTAACGAGGACGAGTTTGCCGTTGGCGGGTGTATCCCCAACTTGGGTGATATCTACTTTGGCTTTGTTCTGCCCATAAGGGATAAGGGCGGGCGCTGGGATACCGGCGCGGGCGGCAATATCAGTGATGGGTTCGAGCTGGTGGGCTTGAGCGATCTCAACATCAGAAGGTTGCTTAGTCATGCCCACCAGCTTAGCGCGCTAAAGAAGTGTCTTGAGCAAAATCAAATAATTTTTTGATAATGCTAGAGAACGACTGCGCCGATGGCGTAGCACAGGAGGACCGACAAGGCGATGCTCACAGTGCCAGGAATGATGAACGGGTGGTTGAAGACAGCCTTTCCGATGCGGGTCGAGCCAGTGTCATCCATTTCAACGGCCGCCAACAGGGTCGGGTACGTCGGCAGAATGAACAGAGCGGATACCGCGGGGAAGGCAGCGACTGCGGTCAGCGGGTTGACGCCAAGGGCCAGGGCCGCAGGCATGAGAGCCTTGGTGGTGGCTGCCTGGGAGTACAACAGCGCCGCAGCAAAGAAGAGCACGATGGCCAGCAACCATGGGGCGGACTCGATGATGGACCCGGAGATAGCCTGGATGTCCTCCATGTAGTGGTTAATCAGCGTGGTGCCCAACCAGGCCACACCAAGCACACAGATACAGGCAGACATGCCAGACTTGAACACTGGGGTGTTGAGAACATCGCCAGCGGAGATTTTGGTGATCATGACGATGAGGGTTGCAGCGGTGAGCATCACCGTCATGATGGCTTCGTTACGGGGCAGAGTCGGCTCTTCAATGAGTCCTACCTGGGAGGAGGTCAGGGTGGCCCACAGCATAACGATGACGATGGCAACCAGGAAGATGATCACGGAGGTCTTGGCGCCCTGCACCGGGCTGTAGTTGTGGGAGCCCTGTGGCACCTTCACCAGGCCTTGGGCCTTGCGCTCTTGGTAAACGGGATCATCTTCAAGCTCAGCACCTGCTCGGTTGGCTATCCAGGCGGCAGGGAAAATGGAGAGGAACGTCGCAGGAATGAGCACGGCGAGGATCTGCAAATAGCCCACGCCCATGGGCTCCAACAGGGAGGCGAGCAAGACTACGGCCGCAGAGATGGGTGAGGCGCAGATGGCCATCTGCGAGGCAACAACCGCGATGGACAACGGGCGTGAGGGGCGGACCTTGCCTTCCTTGGCTACCTCGACGATAACCGGGAGCGTGGAAAAAGCGGTGTGTCCAGTGCCTGCCAGAACGGTCATCAGCCACGTGACGACCGGGGCGTAGAACGTGATCCTCTTCGGGTTTTTACGAAGGAATTTCTCTGCCAGGTAGACCAGATAGTCCATGCCGCCAGCGCGCTGCATGGCAGCGATGGCCGCGATAACGGTCATGATGATGCCGATGACATCGAAGGGGATATCTTCGCGGGTGACGGGGACGCCGGTGAGGCCTAAAAGTAGAACGCCCAAGCCGCCGGCCATACCAATGCCGATTGAACCGATTCGGGCACCGAGATAGATCGCCGCAAGGACGATGAGGATGTGCACTACAACCATTGTGTAACTCCAATATGTGCAGTTGAACTGCAGTATGGGTGGTAATTCGCGCGGCGGTCAGAACACGACCATGGCGCGAGAACTGACAGTTTTTATTCTTCCCTATTAGTGTGGCTTTAGCGAGTATTCAGGCCCGATTGTGTCCGTTTCCACAAAAGTGCGCACCGACGGCTCGGTCTCGAGAGAGGGCGTGATACCTGGTGTGGTTGAAAACGGGCACACGCCCGCGCGGCCATCATTGAGGCAGCGCGGGCGTGTGTCGTACAGCATGAGCGATTCGCTCTCGCTAGTGCTGGGACGACGATTTATTCGTCGATGTACAGCTGGCCGCGGAACTCCGGGTGCATGAGGTTTTCCACGGACAGAACCTTGTTGAGGGTTTCTTCGTCGAGCAGGCCCTTCTCCAGAACCAGTTCCTTGACTCCCTTGCCGGTCTTCAGGGACTCCTTGGCAATGAGGTCACCGTTGTGGTGGCCGATGAACGGGTTCAGGTAGGTGACGATACCGATGGAGTTCTCCACATAAGCACGGCAGACGTCAGCGTTGGCAGTGATGCCCACGACACACTTCTCACGCAGGGTGTCGACGGCGTTGCCCATGATGCGGATGGACTGGAACAGTGCCTCACCGATGACCGGCTCCATAACGTTGAGCTGCAGCTGGCCTGCCTCAGCGGCCATGGTAACGACGTGGTCATTACCAAAGATCTTGAAGCAGACCTGGTTAACAACCTCCGGGATAACCGGGTTGACCTTACCCGGCATGATGGAGGAACCAGCCTGACGCGGCGGCAGATTAATTTCTGCCAGGCCAGCACGCGGACCAGAGGACAGCAGGCGCAGGTCGTTACAGATCTTGGCCAGCTTCATTGCTGCACGCTTGATGGTGGAGTGCAGCAGTACGTAAGCGCCACAGTCAGAGGTTGCCTCAATGAGATCGCGGGCGGTCTTAATCTCCAGACCAGTGACCTCGGACAGTGCGGCGGTGACCTGGTGGCGGTAGCCGGCCGGGGTATTCACGCCGGTACCGATAGCGGTTGCGCCGAGGTTGATCTCCAGCAGACGCTTCTGGGCGTCACGCAGGATGGCCTGCTCTTCCGCCAGGTTGTGCGCGAAGGCCTTGAATTCATCGCCAAGGGTCATCGGAACGGCATCCTGCAGCTGGGTGCGGCCCATCTTTAGGATGTCAACGAAC
Source organism: Corynebacterium sp. HMSC035E02 (assembly GCF_001836065.1). Classification (NCBI taxonomy): domain Bacteria; kingdom Bacillati; phylum Actinomycetota; class Actinomycetes; order Mycobacteriales; family Corynebacteriaceae; genus Corynebacterium; species Corynebacterium sp. HMSC035E02. The sequence continues at coordinate 26,282 of NZ_KV827291.1, read as the reverse complement.
TCATTGCCCTTGGCGTGGAATGCTGCCTGCAGGGTATCGATGCGCTCGATGAGGTCTTCCATGGCGTAGTAGATGCCCAAGCGGAAGCCGGTGGGGTATGCGTCGTTGGTCGACTGGGACATGTTGACATCATCGTTCGGGTTGATGATGTCGTAGGCACCCTTTTCCTCACCGAGGTGCTCGAGCGCCAAGTTGGCCACAACCTCGTTGGTGTTCATGTTGAGCGAGGTGCCAGCGCCACCCTGGAAGACATCCAGCGGGAACTGGTCCATGCAGCGGCCCTCTTCGAGGATCTGGTCACAAGCCCAGATGATTGCCTCTGCCTTCTTCTTAGGAAGGACGTGCAGACGGCGGTTAGCCATCGCGGTGGCCTTCTTGACCTGCACCATACCGCGGATGAAATCCGGGATGGTGTTGATGGTCACGTAGGAAATCTGGAAGTTCTCGATAGCGCGCAGCGTATGAACGCCGTAGTACGCATCGCTCGGAACCTCCATGGAGCCGAGAAGATCAGTCTCAGTACGCGTCTTTTTGCTGGACGGGGACTTCGGAGCCTTGTTGGTGGCTTTTTCCTCGACCTGGGACTTCACGTCCTTGGTCTCCTTGGCCTCCGGCTGAGCATCCTTCTTAGTTGTCTTTGCCATCGGGGCTGACTCCTTGCATAAAAATCGAAGAACGATGATGGTCAGCCCCCATCGTAGCTAGGAGCGCGAATAAAATGCTTGGATTCTCCCCCTAAAAGCGGGCAATTCGCAGATCTGAGGCCAAGATTGCCTCGGCGCCGAGCCCTTCCAGCGCGTCCATCACCTGATTAGCCTGCTTGCGGGGCACCATGACGCGCACGGCCACCCACCCTTCGCGTGCCAATGGAGAGATGGTGGGACCAGTCAAGCCGGGGGTCACAGCTTCGACGTCTGGGAGCTTCTCTTCCGCCACGTTGTAATCGAGCATGACATAGTGGCGGGCGTTGAGGATTCCGCGAATGCGGCTGAGCACAACGTTCTCTTCGGCCGTGACGTCTTCGCCCTCGCGCTTGATCACGACCGCCTCGGAAGAAACGATGGGCTCGCCAAAGGGCTTAAGCCCTTGCTGACGCAGGGTAGTTCCCGTTGAGACAACATCTGCGATCACGTCTGCGACACCGAGGTGAATCGAAATCTCTACCGCTCCGTCGAGGCGAATGACGTCAGCCTCAATTCCATTCGCGCTGAGGTGATTGCGCACAACGTTGGGGTAAGAGGTAGCGATGCGCTTGCCCTGCAGCTTCGGAACATCCCACTGCTCCCCCGCTGGTGCTGCATAGCGGAACGTCGAGGCGCCAAAACCAAGATCCAAGACTTCGTTGAATTTCGCGCGCGAATCGAGAGCCAAGTCGCGGCCAGTAATCCCGAGATCTAGGACACCCTGCGCGACATAAATGGCGATATCTTTCGGACGCAGGAAAAAGAATTCGACGCCGTTGTCCTCATCCACTACGTTCAACGATTTATTGTGACCACGGCCCTTATATCCTGCTTCCTTGAAGATCTCCAGAGCGGCCTCAGACAGAGAGCCTTTGTTAGGGACGGCGATTTTGATCATGAGTGTGCGGTGCTTTCTACGGTGATTGCGCTGGTTATTGAAACTGCTGGAAGCCCTCGTACTGGGCGGCCGATTAGAGGTAGGTGTAAATATCCTCGAGCTTCAGGCCACGCTTGTGGGCCATGACTTGGAGCCAGTACAGCAGCTGCGACATCTCCTCGGCGAGCTCTTCATCGGACTGATATTCTGCGGCAATCCACACTTCGCCAGCCTCTTCGATGATTTTCTTGCCCAGGTGGTGGATCCCTTTGTCAAAAGCTTCCACGGTGCCGGAGCCTTCAGGGCGCTCGGCGATTTTCTGGGACAATTCCTCAAACAGGCTCTCAAAATTCTTCACAATGGCTTATTCTTCCACACTGCTGCATAAAATGCTTCCTCCCTAGCCGAAATCCCGACGGAAGGAGTCAACCGCTCCACCGCCCCGCAGCGAATCCGCGGCGGCTAGAGTGCGCGTAGGCGGTTGTACCAGTCGTGCACGTCGGAAGCTGAAGCGCCGTCGAGATGGCGGTGCTGGGTTCCGCGCAACTCAGTGATGACGGTCGCCTCCTCCGGTACTGCAACGTGGTCGCCCTCAGGCAACGCGATAACGGTGCAGCCGGCGTCGACAGCCGCGCGCATGCCGGCTGCAGAATCTTCAAAGACCAGGCAATCCTGCGGTAAGGCGCCTACCCGGCGGGCAGCTTCGGCATACATGTCCGGAGCGGGCTTGCCCCGCGGGACTTCGTCACCGCAAATCGTGTCCACGAAGTAGTGTCGGCCTAAAGACGCGATCGCGGAGTCCGCCACGTAACGTTCGGTATTCGTGGTCACCATCATGGGCACACCCAACTCCTTGAGCTCACCAAGCAGCTCCGGAATACCCGGGAAAATCTCGAGGTGTTCGGCGAAAAGGGACTTGACATAGTCGAACATGAGCCGGCGGTACTTTTCGGTATCTCCCGGCTGAAGCACGACGCCCGCCTTATCGGCGCAGATGGCTAAGGTGTCCTCGAACGTGGCACCTACCGTGGCTAACCGCTCCGTCGGCGTTAGCCGGCGTCCCAGCGTTTCGGAGAGGTGGAAGGTGGCTTGCTCCCAAAGGGGCTCGGAATTAGTAAGGGTGCCATCCATATCCCAGAAGATCGCTGCGGGACGGGTAGCACCTGCAGCCTGCTCGCTATCAGTCAATTAAAAATCCAGTTCCGGTAGCTGTCCCAAGGCATCGTCATCCGCGCCGGTGGCCGCCGAGGCAGAGTGGATAAGCTCCGTGAGCTCCTCCTTTTCCTCCGGCTCCAGCACTGCGTCAGCATTCTTTCGGTTGAAGGCGGCGAGTTTCTCCACGGAGGGGCGCACCGCTGCACTCAACAGCCCACCTTCTGGATCATCGGGCAGCTTATCCAGATCATCGAGGAAGGACTCGAGGATGTTGCGAAGATCCGGGAGCACCGTTGCATCGAACGGTGCCTCCCAGAACTCCTTTTCCTCTTCCTTGAGATAATCCCCGGTGGCAAAGGACTCGAGGTTGGACATGAACTCATCTACGGTGGGCTGGAATTCGGCGCGAATCGTCATGAGCTAAATCATGCCTGAAGTTGTCTAGAGGCGCACGCCCAGCAGAGAATTAAGTGCAGTGCGCAGCAAGCCGGACGCCTCCTCATCCGAAGCACCAGCCTGCAGTGCCTTATCTGCCCATTGATCGATGACCTCAAGGGCACGTGGCGTATCGAGGTCGTCGGCCAAGGCACGACGTACGTGGTGCACGACCGCCTTGACTTCCTCCACGTTGCCTGCCGTGCGGGAAGCCGCCCGCCAGCGCTCCAGCCGCTCCTGCGCGGTGTTCAAGACCGCATCGGACCAGTCACGGTCGGCTCGATAGTGGCCGGCGAAGACACCGAGACGGATGGCCGAAGGGTCGACGCCCGCCTCGACGAGCTTGTGGACGAACACCAGGTTGCCCAATGACTTCGACATCTTGGTGCCGTCCAAACCGATCATGCCGGTATGCACATAGGACTGGGCCATCCGCTCCACACCCAACGCCGCTTCCGCATGGGCCGCGGAGAATTCGTGGTGCGGGAACTTCAGATCCGATCCGCCGCCCTGGATATCAAAGCTGGACCCGAGCCGGTTGGTCGCGATGGCGGAACACTCGATGTGCCAGCCCGGACGCCCCGGGCCAAACGGAGATTCCCAGGCGGGCTCGCCCTCGCGGTGGGCGCGCCAAATGAGCGCATCCAAAGGATCCCGCTTGCCGGGACGGTCCGGGTCACCGCCGCGCTCGGCAAAGAAGGTCTCCATCTGCTCGCGGGAATAATTCGACTCGTAGCCGAAGTTCTTCGTGGCCTCAATGGAAGCGTAGATATCCGGGAACTCAGGATCGTCGACAACGTAGGCTGCATCGGCGTCGAGAAGCGCCTGCACCATGACCGTAATCTCGTCGATGGCCTCCATCGCTCCGACGAAGTGCTGAGGCGGAAACACGGAGAGCAGCTCCATGTCCGAGCGGAAAAGATTGATCTGCGAGGTGCCCAGTTCGCGCCAATCCACACCGTCGCGCTCAGCGCGCTCGAAGAGCGGATCATCCACGTCGGTGATGTTCTGGGCGTAATTCACGGTGTAGCCGTTATCCAGCAATTGGCGGTAAATCAGATCAAAGGTGAGATAGGTCGCTGCATGGCCCAGGTGAGTGGAATCATAAGGGGTAATGCCACAGACATACATCGTGGCGGTCTCCCCCTTGATGTTGAGCTTCTTTACCTCTTCATCAGCGGAATCATAGAGGTGAAGCGGCGACGGGGCGCCAGGGACGGAATCGATGTGCGGGACAGGCCAAGATTGCATGGGCACCATCCTAACGTGTGACCCCACCGCCGCGGACGCATGGCCGGTTAGGGGGCAAGAACCCCGAGGCCCAGCAACAGCATGACGAGAAGCCCGACAGGAATGCGGTAGGCCGCAAACCATTCGAAGGAGTGGCTGCCCACGAACTTCAGCAGCCACGCAATAGACGCATAGCCGACGACGAACGCGATGAGCGTGCCGACGAGCAGCTGGGCGCCGGTGGCAGACTGCCCCACGGTGGGGCCGAAGGCGTCGCCAAGCGAAAACAGCCCCGAAGCCATGACTGCAGGAATGGCCAAGAGGAAGCTAAAGCGCGTCGCCACCTCGCGATCCAAGCCCAAAAAGAGGCCGCCCGAAATCGTTCCTCCCGAGCGCGAGACACCTGGGATAAGTGCCAAGCACTGGCACAGGCCCATGACGATGGCATCGCGCATCGTCAGTTCCTCGAAGCTGCGTTCCTTCTTTCCTACCCTCTCGGCGATGATGAAAACGAAAGAGAAGAGCACGAGCATGGAGGCGGTAATCCACAGGTTGCGCAGGTTATCCCTAATCAGGTCCTTGCCCAGCACACCCAGGATGCCGATGGGAATAGAGCCAACGATGACCATCCATCCCATGCGGTAATCCTGGCCACGCTGGTCCTTGCGCACGAGACCTATGAACCAGCTTTTGAGGATCTGCCAAATCATTCCCGCGAAGTACACGATCACTGCCAACTCGGTGCCGAGCTGGATAACCGCAGTGAAGGAGGCGCCTGCGTCTTGGCCCCAAAACAGGGTGGACACGATGCGCAGGTGTCCGGAAGAGCTCACGGGCAGAAATTCGGTGAGGCCTTGGACGAGGGAGAGGATGATGACCTGCATCCATGTCATGGCTTCAGTTGTCGCTGTTGTAGTCACCCGCGACAGCCTACTAGCGCGGTCCATGGCTTCCGGTTTCCACCACGCTGACTGCTAGGATGAGGGATCGTGAAAATGCGTCGTGTTCTGCTTTCTTCTGCCCTTCTCACCAGCGCCTGCGCTCTTGCCGCCTGCAATCCCACGGTGGGTGTTGGCGCAGATCCCAATTCCGCGGTCTATGGCAAGGCCGAACCCGCCTCCTCCCCGGCGGCCACCAAGCCGGTGGGCAACGTCGTCCCCTTCGCTGCCGTGTCGGATCTCGCCGCAGTCGGTGACGTCCTTGCAGTTCGCACCGATGAGTCACTCGCCGTAGGCACCGCCGATGACTTCACCGAGGAGAAGGCCACCACAGTATCCGTCGATGCGAAATGTGGCGACCTGACTGCCTCCGACCAGCACTTCCTTCTCGCCTGTGGGGATAAGGTACTGCTCTTTGATCCCCAGAAGCCGGATTCCCCCCAGGAGTTGGCAGTGGATGAGGAGACGCCGGTGACGGTGGCCGCAGAGGCCTCCAGCGGCGAGGTTTTTGTGGGCTCTCGGGAGTCCACGACTATCGGGGTCTACGTGGACGGCGAACGTAGCAGCGATATCACGGTGGAAGCAGGCTCGGATCAGCTCATCTCCGTGCCTAATCCGGATGGCGCCGACGGCATCGTCCGCATCTTCAGGGAGGACTCCACTATTCAGTCGTTGGACTGGGAGAAGGATCGCGCGGGTGGACGCCTTCGCTCTGGCCAGGGCGTGGGACAGATCGCGGGCGGTGAGGGCGCCGTGGTCGTAGCTTCAGACACCGTGGGCAAACGCGTGGCCATTTACACCGCCAGCGACGTCATCCGCCTGCATCAGTACGGAAACACCGACGGCACGCCGTGGGGCGTGGCCTGGGACGCTGAACGTTCCTTAGCTTGGGTGACTACCACTGACAACAACCTGTTGCACGCCTTCACCGTCGCTGCGGGTGTTCCGGAGTCCGTCGGCAGCATGGCCACGGTGGCGGACGCTCAGAACGTTGCCGTGCTTGGCGACGGCACCCTCGTCACCGCCTCAGCTAGCGGTGACGGCCTCCAGTTCATCAGCGATCCGCAACTCGACGAGACACCCCGCTAAATTTCACCATCCCGCCCCTTTTCATTTTCACTTCTTTTTAAGGACACCGCATGCAGTACTCAGCTCTCGACCGTGCCCGCCACGCGGCCTACCAGGCCGCGTTAAAGGGAATGTTCAAACTCAGCCCGGAACGCATCCATGGCATCATCAATAGCGGTCTCGCCGCGCTCCAGGTCGCCTCGCCGCTTAACCGTGCGCTGGGCAAGGTCATACCGGTCACTGATCCGGTCCTGGCACAAGAGGTCTTTGGCGTGCGCTTCCCGCGCCCGCTGGGGCTGGCCGCAGGTTTTGATAAGAATGCGGCGGCTGCCGACGTCTGGTCCCCCATCGGCTTCGGATACGCCGAGCTCGGCACCATCACCCCGAAGGCGCAGCCGGGCAATCCAGCTCCCCGACTTTTCCGGCTCAAGGCTGACAAGGCCATCTTGAACCGCATGGGCTTTAACAACGAGGGCGCGCTGGCAGCTGCCCGAAATCTACGCAAGCGCCGCTATAACGATGTCGTGGGCATCAACATCGGCAAGAACAAAGTCACTGAAGCTGAGCATGCGGTGGATGACTACCGCCAATGCGCGTCAGTGTTAGGGGATCTGGCCGATTATGTCGTGGTCAACGTCTCCTCCCCTAATACCCCGGGCCTACGCGACCTGCAGGCGGTGGAATCCCTGCGCCCCATTATGGAGGCCGTGGTGGAATCGACGTCCTCGCCGGTCTTGGTGAAGATTGCACCGGACCTCAGCGATGAAGATATTGATGCCGTAGCTGATATGGCCGTAGAGGTTGGACTAGCAGGCATTGTGGCCACAAATACCACCATCTCACGCGAGGGGTTGGTAACCCCGGCTGAGGAGGTCGCGGCGATGGGAGCCGGCGGCGTGTCCGGCCCTCCGGTGGCTGCGCGCTCGGTGGAGGTCCTGCAGCGCCTCCACTCCCGCGTGGGCGATAAGTTGGGTCTGGTCTCGGCCGGTGGTATCTCCACCCCGGAGCAGGCGTGGGAGCGTATCACTGCAGGAGCCTCGCTGCTGCAGGGCTACACCGGCCTGATCTACGGCGGCCCGGATTGGATCCGCGACATCCACCGTGGCATTGCCCAGCAGATTCACGCTCACGGCTTGAGCAACATCTCGGAGGCTGTAGGTTCCGGCCTGGGATGGGCGGACTAGCCCGCCATCGCGGTTCTAGCGCAAGGTGCGGCGGATAATGACCGCACACAACCCTGCTGCGACGGCGTACAGGAAGACCACGTACTGGCCCATCGTGGTGAGAACCGTATTGGGAAGCGCCCGGCTGGCGATGATGAGGACGAGCGCCAGGACCAGGGCGATGATCTGCTCGCGGCTGCCCCGCTGATCGCGGCGTTGGGTGCTGAATGCGCCGACGAGAAGCGCCGCACCCACAATGGCCAGGCGGCGCCATGTCCATTCGAAGGTGGCTCCCCAGCCGTCGGTAAATATGGATACGAGCCCGAATAGCGCGAGCACGGCGGCCAGCAGCATGAAGGCGCCGCCCACGCGCAGGGCGGCGGGGATATCTACTCCGTCAGTGGTGGGGTTGGTCTCCGGATTCTTACTCATTGTGATGAGTGTAATTGGCCACTTTAGTGGGCTTCGTACCAACCCCAGGTAACCGCACGGCCAAGCGTGTGGAAGAAGAGGTTGAAACCGAGGACCGTCGGGGTGGCGTCTGGATCAATATCCAACGTCTCTACGTCAACGGCGTGTACGGCGAACAAGTAGCGGTGCGGGGCATGCCCGGCTGGCGGCTGGGGTCCGTAGTAGACGCGTTGGCCGCTATCGCCTCGCAGGCTGATGACACCCTCGTGGCCGAGGTCTTCAGCAGAGCCGGCACCAGTAGGTAGCTCGCGGACATCGGCAGGAATGTTGAAAGCCGCCCAGTGCCAGAAACCTGAGCCCGTTGGTGCGTCAGGATCAAAGCAGGTGACGGCGAAGGACTTAGTTCCCTCCGGTACGTCGGACCACGACAGCTGCGGGGACACATTCTCAGGCGCGCGGAAACGCTCCGCGATCTCTGAGCCTTCCTCGATGTCAGAGGACGTCACGGTGAAGCTGGGGACATCTCCCAACGGTGCGTAAGGGTCCGGGCCCGGGAAACGAGAGTCAGTGGCGTAGTTCACGGTGGTATCTGAAGTGTTGCTAGTCATAGATCCCTTTGTACCGGAAAGCTATATTCAGCGCGCCGATTTAGGGTGCAGACGCCATATACAGGGCTTGCGGGTGCACCGTCCGGCACGCGCAAGCGCTAACGAACAACGTACTTTCACCGGTGTGTTTTCAACCCTTAAAAGTAGCGTGAAAACATGGCGTGTAGTGCTGATTTGTGAAGTGGCACCGGTTCGGGATACAGTATTCGAGTGCCCAGCCGAGAGGCTGAACAAACACCCTAGCCCGGGTGGCGGAATGGCAGACGCGCTAGCTTGAGGTGCTAGTGTCCTATTAACGGACGTGGGGGTTCAAGTCCCCCCTCGGGCACAACCGAAACCCCGTGTCTCGCACCATCGGAAAAGATGATGTGAGACACGGGGTTCCTGCTTTCGTTGGTCCGGCCGGCGGCCGCGGGCGCCCCGACTCGGAGGCCCCGCACAATCCCCTATCCCGCTGTAGTAATAGTGGGTTCCCGCTCTTCGACCACCGTGGCTTTCTTCTTCGACGTGACGTAGCTGTGTACTGCCTTGATCGCAATGGGAGCTACTGACAGCGCAATAATGAGCAGCATGATCTTCTCAATCGAGTTGGCGATGCCCGGAATATTGCCCAGAAAGACGCCGACGAGGTTCATAGAAAGCACCCAAGCCACTGCCCCGCTGACATTCCAGCCAATGAACTTCTTATAGCGCATCCCGGCCGTCCCGGCAGCCACCGGGATGAAGGTACGTACGATCGGAACGAACCGTCCCAGCACCAAAGCAAGAGGGCCGTGCTTGCGGAAAAAATTCTCCGCGGTGTTAAGGTACTCCAACTTGAGGAGCCGTGCATCCTGCTGAAACAAGCCGCGCCCGAAGCGGTGGCCAATCCAATAGCCCACTTGATCACCTGCAATAGCAGCCACGATACCCACGGTGATAAGCAGCCACAGTGAGACATGAAGATCGTGGCGCAGAATCGCGGCGGTCACCAAAAGGGAGTCTCCCGGAAGAAACGGAAAGAGCACGCCTGATTCGATGAATACAACGAGCGCAATTCCGCCAATCACCCACGGCCCGAACGCTTCGAGTAAGGTGGCCGCGTCCATATAGGACGTGAGGTTATGAAGAAAGTCCAAGATCCACTCCAAAAAGATCATCGGTGTCAGGACAGACACGAAAAGAAAGCAGTGCGGATGCGCACCGCTCTTCAGTATCCTCCGCGAAGTCCATATCGTATGCACTGGATTGGGGCTTGCCAGCAAGTTGGGGCGAAACTGCCAGCCCCTCCCTAGACGGCGTTGATATCTGCTTTTATTTCCTCCCCGCTAGAGCTGGGCGCGAGTATTCTTCATGCAGCCTGAATGAGGGATCAGCAGCCTTGTAGCGCTAGGCTTGAAGCCCTATGAAAACTGGTTGGGTGCGCAGCGTCGGTGACTTCTTCGTGTCACTGGGACGATCGGCATGGCAGAGCTTTCGTCGCTGGAGCTGGAAGCGGTGGGCAGCAGTAATCGTTGCCGGCGCGGCGTTGATTGTAGGTGCCGTGCTTGTCGACGTCCCCTCGCTCGCCGTGCTGCGCTCGTGGTCGGAGCACCTTGGGCCTTGGTTCGTTGTGGCCTTTACAGGGGCCTATGTTTTCTTTACGCAGTTTCCCATCCCGCGAACTGTATGGACGCTCGCCGCTGGCCTGCTTTTCGGTCCGTGGCTGGGGTTGGCCATCTCTCTCGTGGCGCTGACCATCTCCGCTACCGTTTCCTTGCTCATTGTGCGCAGCTTGCTCGGTGAGTGGATTCGTCCGCACCTCACGCACCCAGCGGTGTACGCAATCAACGCTCGACTCGACCGGCGCGGCTGGCTGGCTGTAGCGTCACTGCGGATGGTGGCGGGAGTTCCTTTTTCCTTACTCAACTATGTCGCCGCGCTGACTCCCATTTCGGTCATGCACTTCTCCGTAGCCACGCTCATCGGCTCTATCCCCACGACCGCCATCGGCGTCTTCTTCGGGGATGCGCTCACCGGCTCCACGAGCCCCTACACCATTGTCGCCTTCCTGTTAGCGGCCGCGCTCGGGGCCGCGGGGCTCATTCTTGACACGCGTTTGCCTCTTGCCCCCGGAACGCGCGGCTCGGTCAAGCGCAAGGGGTAGACTGGGCCTTGTTTCTCTCTGGAAGGAGTCCCGCACTGTGCTAGCAGTCCACGCCCGTTACCGCGGCCGCTCGGTACGCCGAGCTGATTTGGTTCAACGCTCCGCCGCTGCCTTGTCCACCCTGGAAGGCATTGGTGAATTCGAGGTTCTCGGTGTCGAGGATATCTGCGCCGTGGCCTATTCTTCTTCCGCAGTCTGCGATGTTGTGATGGCGCTGCTCGCGGACGGTGATTGGGCCATCGGCATCGGAGTTATCCCCGGCCAAGGGGCCGGTGACGCCGAAACTCGGGCGGTGGCTACCGCCGCGGTCAAAGGCTCCGCTCGTGCGGGGCACGTCTACGCCAAGGTGGATCGTCGCGGGCGGGCACAGCAAGCGCAGGATATTGCGGCGGCCTTCGCCCTTTTAGGCTTTGTCTTGAACAAGCGCACGATGGAGGGCCGCGAGGCCACCTCGCTGGTACGCGGCGGGCTGAACCAAAATGAGGCCGCTGAAGAACTGGGCATATCCAAACAGGCGATGTCCCAACGCCTGCAAGCTGCGGGCTGGGCGGCAGAGACCGCCGGCTGCCAGCTGGCGGTCAACCTCATCGACCGAGCAAATGCGGATTAGAGTAAATCCTCTTTGCTCAGCTCCGGTGTGGTGACGAAGTCCACGAGCCGCTCTACCGCACCGATCAGCGTGGAATCCAGATCCCGGAATGACGTCACGGCGTTGTAGACGCGGCTCCAGCCTTCCTTAGGGTCAGACCATCCAACACGGCGGCAGATGCCAGTCTTCCAGTCCTCTCCAAAGGGCACGTCCGGCCAGGCTCGCAGCCCGAGGCGCTCAGGTTTGACTGCTGCCCAGATATCAATGAAGGGATGCCCGGTAACGAGCACGTGCTCGCCGACCGTCTGCGTCAACCGCGTCTCCTTCGATCCTTCGACAAGGTGATCCGCCAAAACCCCTACGCGGCGTGCAGGGCCCGGCTGAAATTCGGCGAGACGTTCCTCGAGGTTGTCCAGACCTTCGAGGTATTCGACGACCACACCTTCCACGCGCAGGTCGTGGCCCCACACCTTTTCCACGATGGCGGCATCGTGGATGCCCTCGACCCAAATGCGTGATGGCGCGGCTACCTTCGCTTCCACATTTTCCACGCGGCGTGATCCTGAATTGGACTTGCGGGGTGCTTGCTTTTCGACGTAGCGGGTCAGCGTAACCGGCTGTCCCTCCAATAAAAATCCACCTTTGACGAGTTTGAAGACACGTGCGTTTCCGTGCCGATCCTCGAGCCGCACTACTGGGCCCCACACGGTCTTGTCAACGCCTAAGACCGCTCCCACAAAATCATCACCGCGAACCTCGACCACCATGCCTGGTTCTGCGGGTACCTCGGGGTACTCCGTCTTCTTGTTGCGTGCATGTCCGGCAAAAATATCGCCGCCATAGGGGTCCCGGGAATTCAAGCTCATAGCGGTCTACCCTATCGTCTACACTGTCCAGCCATGGATATGCGCGCCGAAGTTTGGTCCCCTCTACAAAACGTTGCCGTGTGGCTTGGAGCGTGGTTGTGGGGCCAGGAATCTACCGATGACTTCCTCGACGCTCTCACTGAGCTTGGCGGCGAGCAAGTAGCCGCTGACGGTAAGCCTTTCGTTAATGTTATGTCACTTCTAAGGCGCGAGTCGGCCGCGATCATCGAGCGCGGTGAACGCGAGCCATTGCTGCGGCTGGTCCTTTCTGGGCCCGGCGAAGCGCCGGCTCTTCCGGCGGGATCCGAGTCCGCTCAAGCTGCGGTCGAAAACCCGGCCGGCGCCATCGTTGTGCGCACCAACGATCCTGATAGGAATTTAGTGCTTATCCCCACCTACATCGCAGGTGTGACGCGGTGGACGGTGATTGAGGAAACGGACCCGTTGCCCTCGCCCGCGTGGCTGAGCCCAGGAGAAGCGGATGCGCTGCTGAGCACTGCAACGAATGAATCGGCCTCTCTCATCGAAGCAACGGGGTATCGCAGCGATGCTCTCCCCAACCCGCGGCTGACCGTAGGTACGCTGAGCGACTTCTACGACACCCCGGGCTTGCCCTCAGCGGTGCCGGGGCGTGCGGCAAAGCTCTTTGCTCGGGCTGACCGGGTTGCTGCCATTATCGAGACGGTGACTGATCGAGTCCAAGACCACAGCCTCGATCCGCAGCTTCTGCGCCTGTGGCGCCACATCCGCCAAGCGCGCATGGCGGGAGTGGCCTACGCGTTAAGCGAATTCGCACGCTAGTGAGGCTTGCGCAGCGACCAAATATCGCAGCAACCATCGGCGCAGGGCTCGCCGTTGACCGTGCACCCCTGCACTGTGACCTCGCCGAGGGACGCGGGCACACTGCCCTGCTCTAGTTCCTCGATCAGATCCACGATCAGCGATGCAAAGCGCTCAGACGGCCCGGCGGTGCGGGTGCGGTAGACACTGACGCCCATCGCATCGGCGGCCTGCTTGAGCTCGGAATCGAGATCCCAGATCACCTCCATGTGATCAGAGATGAATCCGATGGGACAGACGACGACGCCGTCGACGCCTTCCTCTTCGTGGATCCGTGTGGTGTGGTCTACGATGTCTGGTTCCAGCCACGGTGTGGCCGGGTTACCAGAGCGCGATTGCCACACGAGGTCATAGTCCTTAACGCCGGCGGCCTCGGCGACGAGGCGAGAGGCCTCCGCCACCTGGCGGGAGTAAATATGTTTATCCCCTTCGTCACCTCCAACCGCATCGTGTGCCGTGGGCACTGAGTGCGCGGTGAAGAGCATGCGAGTGCTAGCCAGCTTGTCGTCCGGAACCTGCGTGTAGGCCTCCCGGACAGCGGCAGCCATTTCCTCTACAAACTTCGGGTGATCGAAGAACTGGCGCAGCTTGGTGAAGGTTATGTCTGGAAGGTTCTTATCCTCAACGTGCTGACGCAGGGCAACGATGTCTTCGTTGTATTGCCGGCAGGCGCTGTAGCCGCCCCAGGCCGAGGTGGCAAACACGGCGACGCTGCGCACTCCGTCCGCTGCCATCTGGTCAACGGCCTCTGTCCCAAAGGGATGCCAGTTACGGTTGCCAAAATAGACCGGCAGATTATGTCCGCGATCCGAAAGCTCTGCCGAGATATTGTCGATGATCTCTCGATTCAGTGCATTGAGCGGGCTCACGCCGCCGAAATGAAAGTAGTGCTCCCCTACCTCTTCGAGGCGCTCACGGGGAATGCCACGGCCGCGGGTTACATTCTCCAAAAATGGAACAACCTCCTCGTTTCCTTCCGGGCCACCGAAAGAAAGAACGAGGAGGGCGTCAAATGAGGAGGGCACCGAATCGGTGCTGTGGGCGTTGCCCTGGGCAGTACGCAGTGTGTCAGTCATACAGCCCAGTCTAGCAACGCGCCTTGTTAGATCAGGCGCACGGCATAGGGGGCCATGCCGCCTTGGCGTACTGGGGTGATACTGACGTTTTGGCCAGACTGGGGAGCTTCAACCATGGTGCCATCACCAAGGTAGATCGCCACGTGCTGGTTGCCGTTCGGGCCATAGAAGATAAGGTCGCCGCGCTCCATTTCGCTCGGAGAAATCTTCGTTCCCTTCTGGTACTGGTAACCGGTGTAGTGCGGCAAGGAGATACCCACACCCGCGAAGGCATACAGAACCAGACCCGAGCAGTCGAAACCAACCTTGTTGTAGTCACCGTGGGAGTCTGCAACGCCTCCATCACGGATGCCCTTGGTAGGGCCATTTGCGTCACCGCCGCCCCACGCATACGGAACTCCGACCTGGGAGGTGGCGCGCTCAATCACGGTCTCGATCTTTGCTTCGCGGGAGGCGTCGCCCAGCGTTGCCGATGCCTCCTTGGTCACGCTGTCGGTGGTATCAAGCTCTTCTAGGACGCCGGACACATCGGAGGCAAGAGAATCCTCGTCCTCAGTGGCCGTGGTTGTGGATGCCGATTCGCTCGTCGACGTCTCGGTGGATCCCGCTGCCGTGGACCCCGTGCTCTCGCCTTCGCCCTGAAGAGCAAACAGCTTCGAAGAGCCCTGCACAAGCGCGTCGATCTCGTCCTGGGTCAAGCTGTTGTTGTGGTTAGGCTGGGACGCCGCCACCATCGAGGCGACGGTTCCAACTACGCCGATGCCGAGGGCAACAGTCTCAGGATCGATGTCACCCGGATCAAAAGAGCTGCCGCCTCGGGGCTGCCCTGTCTCCTTCTTCTCAGAGCCCGTTGCGCGAGTAGAAGACAGCTCCTGCACGTTTGGATCCGAAGCAACCGCGTTTGCAGCGCTTGAAAGTTCCTTCATCTCCTCCGCAGAGGCCGCAGGGGTCGAGCGCTGTGCTTGGAGCGTAGGAGTCTTGGCATCAGAGGCCGAAGGGCCAGCCGGTGCGTTGGTCGTGGACTCGGCGGCAGTCGTTGTGTTGGCGGGCTCGGACGGGACTACCGTGGGCTCATCGGCGTCGTCGGTGGCCTCGGTGGCGTCCTGCGTATCGCTCTGCACCTCCGAAGTCAACGCTCCATCGTTGACCTCTGTTCCAGCCTCAGGGGTTGACACTTCATTTTCGTCAACCCCCTTAGCTTGATTGAGGGCCTTATGGAGAGCGGAGAGTTGTGAGAGAAGATCATCGCGCTCGGATGCCGAATCCTTGATGGAGGCTTCGGAGGCGGTGAGCTGATCGCGTGCCGCGGTCTCGGCATCGGCGGCCCGGTCTGCGCGCTCCTCAGCAAGCTGCTGGGTCTTACGCAGCTGAGATTCCTTATTGGCCTTTTCCGTCCGCTGCTTTTCCAAGTCACGCAACACGGCCTGTTGCTTATCGGATTGTGAACGTAGATAGGACTGACGCTCAAGCATATCCGAGCGGGCATCCTTACCTGCTGCATGCGCAACGGTGTCGGAGGTATTGGCGCGGCGGTAGGCCGAACGTGAGACCTCGTCCAACTTTGCTTGCGCATCCGCGACATCCGCCTGCGCGGCGTCGAGTTGCTCGCGCGCCGTCGTGGTCCCCTGGCGTGCCTGGGCCGCCTTGGTCCGAGCGTCGTTGAGATCGACGAGCGCCCGGTTCACAGATTCGCGTTGGATACCGATGGCCGCTTCAGCTTGAGCGATACGTTCCTCGATCTGCGCGATAGCGCCGGCGAGGTCAGCGATGGACGGATTATCGGAGGATAGCAGGGAGTCAATGTTGAGCTGCTCAGGTTCCGCCGCCACTGCAGGAGTGAGCGAGGAGGCAGTAGATAAGGCTGCAGTGGTCGCAATAGCAGCGAAGGCTGCTTTGAAGCGCCGGAAGCCGAAGGATGATGTGGTGGCCACGAGAGTTATCTCCTAGACACCTACCCATGTAGTTGTGCATCCCTACAGTATTTCCTCATGGCTGGGCGAAGCCGGATGCGGCAGCAGAAAACGTCGCTGGGACTTGAGGTTGCTTCTTCGCCAATATCGAGTAGGTACTGCGGGGTGCGTCGCCTCCCCCACCACTTCGAAGCTGAAAGGTTGCATGCGTGCCTAAGGAAAGCCGTACGCTTCCTAGAGTTACGCCTTCGAGGCTGATGAAGCGGTGATGGATACGCGAACAAGAGTGGTCGAACGAGGCATGTACGTCCTGGCGCAGGCAGGAGTATTCCTGCGTTCGTGCCCCTAAAGGGCACTGTGTCCTGCCAACAACGGAGACACTAAAGGTACTGCGCGGGCGCTGTGTATGCACCAACGTCTCATCAGACCGCCGACCCAATCTTCCAGTTGCAGAGCGTCCCTCGCTCGATAGCGAGTACGCCTAGGACTAGCCGCGATCCGACGACGAAGGGGCACACCTCTGGCTGAGGGCCACGTCTCTCACGGTTCCTCCTCGCTGGACGCCGCGCTCGTGAAAGCAGCAACTCGCGCCCACATGGCACAAGTGCCCGCCTCCATGGCTGGCACCCAACCGGAAACCGGAAGAGCATACGGCCGCTTCTTGCCCGCTACAAAGACGCGCACAATGAAGTGTGTGAAGCCTCTTCCACTCGGAAGGTAGGTGTTTCGATTTTTAAAAGTTGAACACTGGTACCGACTGCCTCGAGCAAACTGTTCTGCTACTCGCGTCAGCAGCGACACGACGTTCATCCACCAGGCGGTGAACCCCAACTGTTCCCTTCGCTCGTGGCGTGCTTCCCCACATACCCGTGCGACAAATCAATTGAGAGTCAAGGCTTGGTCCATGAACGTATGGAGCAATAGTCAACCCGTGAGTCGATACGTGAACCATACGTCACCGACACGCCATCTCGCACACTTTCCTCAACTTTCACATCAGCCACGTGCGGCCACAGGGCATGACAGGAGCACCTAACCTGCAATGACTTTGTTACCAAGGTGTGATTGTGATGTTTGTCACTTTTAGGTAACGCCCGCTCCCAAGGTCTGTTTCCAAGTCGGCCTGTCAGTGCGTGTGTGGCGTCACGCCTTGAGGCTTGTCTCACCGACCGCTCTCGTGATTGCCCCAGATTGCTACATCCGTCCTTCATGTCGGACTGGGGCACGATGCTCTAGCGGGCCATTTGACCCTCGGTGAAATTTCACGGCCTGGCAAGCCCCGCAATCACGGATAACTTGCCGTTCGGCGCGCGACGCAAACCACTCCCCCGCTTCGAAAGTAAAGGGATAGTGGTTGACTTTTGCCACTTCCCCACTCCCCTGCCGTCAGGCCCCAACGAGTAGCGAAGTGCGCGCCGTAGTTATTCCGCCTATTTTTCGGCGATCAAATTGTGCCGAGCAGACGCGCGGAAGGCTATCCATCCGACGGCCGAAGCGAGGCAGAAAAGGAGCCCCAGAATGATTCCCCATGGTGCTGAAAAATGGTCAGCGGTGGCATAGAAATCATTGAGCAGCGTGACCTGATCGAGACCGGTTGGCAACGCATCTTCGGCCGCCTCCAAGGTTGCGCGGTCATAAGAATTGCTCACCGCGGAGACCTTCATGGGCGCCTGCAGGATGACGGTGTCTAGCCCTGTCTGTTGCTGGAGGGTTGTCGCTAAGTCGCGGAGATCCGGAATCTTCTCCGGGAAGACGTCAACCACTGCGATACCGTGTCCGGGTTGCAATGAGGCTGAGATGTGGGCCTGGAGGCCGTCGTCAAGCGCCAGCTCCGGATTAGAGAAGGCAACGCCGTCGGCTGACAGCTGTGCGGCAATATCGTCTACATTTACGTCCGCCGGGATCATCTGCCACTCCTCGTTGTCTTGTAGCGCTTCGGTTCCCCAGATTCGTGGTCGAGCCTAAACCGCCGGACCCGGGCAAGCTTCGCGACGCGCCGCTACCCCCGAAATGGATGAAACAGAACGCGCGTACTGTTATAGTGGTGTCGACCGAGGGTTCTTACATCTACAATGTATTAGAGAACATGCGCGTTCAAAGATCGTCGACACGCTTGGCCTCCTGAAAGGTCAGTGCTAGTCGGATAGTTCGACGAACCCTCGACAAGTGTTCGATAACCCACAAGCGAAAAGCAAGGAATGGAGCTCCTTATGACTGAAAGCCTGAACTCCTTCGGCGCCAAGAAGACTCTTGAGGTCAACGGTAAGTCTTATGACTACTTTGACATCAACGCAGTCGAGGGCCTGGAGAAGCTTCCGTACTCCCTCAAGGTTCTGGCTGAGAACCAGCTGCGCTACGAGGACGGTAAGAACGTAACCAAGGATCACATCAACGCTTTGGCCAATTGGGATCCGTCCGCTGAGCCGGATACTGAGATTCAGTTCACCCCGGCCCGCGTTCTCATGCAGGACTTCACTGGCGTCCCTTGCGTGGTGGACCTCGCAACCATGCGTGAGGCTATCACCGCACTCGGTGGCAAGCCGGACCAGGTGAACCCGCTCAACCCGGCCGAGATGGTTATTGACCACTCCGTCATCGTCGAAGCCTTCGGCTCCACCGAGGCCCTTGAGAAGAACGTGGAGATCGAGTACGAGCGCAACCAGGAGCGCTACCAGTTCCTGCGCTGGGGTGCTGAGAACTTCTCCAACTTCCGCGTTGTCCCCCCGGGAACCGGTATTGTCCACCAGGTCAACATTGAGTACCTCTCCCGCGTGGTCTTCGACAACGACGGTCTCGCATACCCGGATACCTGTATTGGTACCGACTCCCACACCACCATGGAGAACGGCCTGGGTATCCTAGGCTGGGGCGTTGGCGGCATCGAGGCAGAGGCCGCAATGCTGGGCCAGCCGGTGTCCATGCTGATCCCGCGCGTTGTGGGCTTCAAGCTCACCGGCGAGATTCCGACCGGCGTGACCGCTACCGACGTGGTTCTGACCATCACCGAGATGCTGCGTCAGCACGGCGTGGTTCAGAAGTTTGTTGAGTTCTACGGCAACGGCGTGAAGGCTGTGCCGCTGGCCAACCGCGCCACCATCGGTAACATGTCCCCCGAGTTCGGCTCCACCGCTGCAATCTTCCCGATCGACGAGGAGACCATCAAATACCTCGAGCTCACCGGCCGCCCGCAGGAGCAGATCGACCGCGTCGAGGCATACGCCAAGGCTCAGGGTATGTGGCTGGAGCAGGATGCTCCGGAGGCAGAGTACTCCGAGTACCTCGAGCTGGACCTGTCTACCGTGAAGCCGTCCATCGCTGGCCCGAAGCGCCCGCAGGACCGCATCCTCCTCTCCGAGGCCAAGGAGCAGTTCCGTAAGGACCTGCCAACCTACGCTTCCGGTGACGTCGTCGTCGACGAATCCACCGTTGAGGCCAAGCGCATGACCGCCGAGGGCGGCGACGAGAACTCCCTCGTTGACGTGACCGGTGGCCTGAACAAATCCCGCGCAGGCGAGGGTGAGTCCGCTGCTAAGGGCAGCTCCGGCCGCCAGTCCAACCCGGTGACCGTCACCTCCCCGAACGGCGGCGAGTACACGCTGGACCACGGTATGGTTGCCATCGCTTCCATCACCTCCTGCACCAACACCTCCAACCCGTCCGTCATGGTCGGCGCTGGTCTTATCGCACGTAAGGCTGCTGAAAAGGGCCTGAAGTCCAAGCCGTGGGTTAAGACCATTTGTGCTCCGGGTTCCCAGGTTGTCGATGGCTACTTCCAGCGCGCAGACCTGTGGAAGGATCTGGAGGCCCTGGGCTTCTACCTCTCCGGCTTCGGCTGCACCACCTGTATCGGTAACTCCGGCCCGCTGCCGGAGGAGATCTCCAACGCCATCAACGAGCATGATCTGGCTGCTACCGCGGTGCTTTCCGGTAACCGTAACTTCGAGGGCCGTATTTCCCCGGACGTCAAGATGAACTACTTGGCTTCCCCCATCATGGTCATTGCCTACGCTATTGCCGGCACCATGGACTTCGATTTCGAGACCCAGCCGCTGGGCCAGGATCAGGATGGCAACGATGTCTTCCTCAAGGACATCTGGCCTTCCCCGCAGGAGATCGAGGACACCATCCAGCAGGCCATCTCCCGCGAGCTCTACGAGGCTGACTACGCCGACGTGTTCAAGGGTGACGACGCATGGCGCAGCCTGGACGTTCCGGAGGGCGAGACCTTCAAGTGGAACGAGGACTCCACCTACATCCGCAAGGCACCGTATTTCGACGGCATGCCGACTGAGCCGGAACCGGTTCAGGACATCAAGGGCGCTCGCGTTCTTGCTAAGCTCGGTGACTCCGTGACCACCGACCACATTTCCCCGGCCTCTTCCATCAAGCCGGGTACCCCGGCCGCTCAGTACCTCGATGCCAACGGTGTGGAGCGCCAGGACTACAACTCCCTGGGTTCCCGTCGTGGTAACCACGAGGTCATGATGCGCGGTACCTTCGCTAACATCCGCCTCCAGAACCAGCTGGTCGACGTCGCTGGTGGCTACACCCGCGACTTCACCCAGGAAGGCGCACCGCAGGCCTTCATCTTCGACGCCTGCGAGAACTACAAGGCAGCCGATATCCCGCTGGTTGTCCTGGCAGGTAAGGAGTACGGCACCGGTTCCTCCCGTGACTGGGCTGCTAAGGGCACCAACCTACTTGGCGTGAAGGCTGTCATCACTGAGTCCTTCGAGCGCATCCACCGCTCGAACCTCATTGGTATGGGCGTTATTCCGCTGCAGTTCCCGGAGGGCGAGTCCCACGAGTCCCTCGGCTTGGACGGCACCGAAACCTTTGACATCGAAGGTATTGAGGCTCTCAACGAGGGCGGCATTCCGAAGTCGGTTCACGTAACCGCCACCAAGGAATCCGGCGAGACCGTTGAGTTTGATGCCAAGGTTCGCATCGACACGCCTGGTGAGGCCGACTACTACCGCCACGGCGGCATCCTGCAGTTCGTTCTGCGCCAGATGGTCAAGGCCTAAACCACCCTTGCCCACCATGCAGGTTCCCCGGATACGGTGCGGCCTGCATAGTTAGGCGGATAGGCCAGCTAGCAACATCGAGTGCTGGCTGGCCTTTCTGCTTCTCTCCCCCTCATCCCCTCATACTTCTGTCACCTGTCTACCCCCAGCCGTGCTTTAAGGAGCTTTCCCCAACCATGCCGATTATGAGCGACTCCGAACTGAACCGCCGCCGCCATGACATTCTGGTCGGTGCACGCAGATGCTTCGCTGAGCACGGCTATGAAGGTGCCACGGTTCGACGCCTCGAAGAAGCCACGGGCAAATCGCGCGGGGCTATCTTTCACCACTTCGGCGATAAAGAGTCTCTCTTTTTGGCCCTGGCCCGGGAAGACGCGGCCCGCGAAGCCGAGGTTGTAGCAAACAACGGTCTCGTTGAGGTAATGAGCGAGATGTTGCGTCACCCAGAGCGCCACGATTGGCTCGCCACCAGACTCGCGGTGACCTCGATGTTGCGCACCGATCCCTCCTTCGCTGCTCGGTGGCATGAAGAGCAGCAGGTTTTGGATAAGGCGGTTCGCGCGCGCTTGGAATCAAACGCTGAGAAGGGCCGGCTGCGCGACGACGTCTCCATCGATACCCTCGTAACTTATCTGGAGACCTTCATGGACGGTTTTATCAACCGCCTGGCCCTCGGGGACACGAAGAATCTAGAACAGGTGTTGTCCTTAGTAGAGCAATCGATTCGTGGCCCACACGCCGATCACTAAGCGCTTAACACTCAGTGCCGGAGTGTGGTTGACGCTACACTGTGGCGCATGGACCATACTCCCCTACAGCTTCCGCGGACGCAGTGTGGAATTAGTCTGAACGCCACACCCCGGCTTGCCCCGAAAGAACAGCGTGCCCACGATGCT
The DNA here is from genome assembly GCF_001836065.1 of Corynebacterium sp. HMSC035E02. Classification (NCBI taxonomy): domain Bacteria; kingdom Bacillati; phylum Actinomycetota; class Actinomycetes; order Mycobacteriales; family Corynebacteriaceae; genus Corynebacterium; species Corynebacterium sp. HMSC035E02. The sequence goes on along the minus strand of NZ_KV827291.1, from coordinate 4,385 downwards.
CAGCCGAACCCCCGAATGGATAATTCAGGGATCCGCGAGGTCATCGAGGAGGCTGGGCCCCAGCCTGGGCGCCTGAAGCTCAGCGACCTGGCAGTCTGGGTCATCATAGGTCTAGTTGGACTATTTATGTGCAAGATGTCGATCTCTTTCTTCGCTGGTGATTTTGGTCCTCCGCGATTCAGCTTCTCTGACATCGGCATATTTTCGTTAATCCCTATCATTTTGTGTTTCCTCAGCGCGACCTTTCTCGCTGTGAGCCTGTGGAACATCCTCAAGGAGATCGGTCAAGCTCGGCGTTTGCGCACCGCGTGGCGCAATGGCTGGGTAGAATACCGTCCCGCTCTCATCGGTGAGTTGGTTTACCTGCGCAGCAAAACCGAAGGTCCCGACGATCGTGAACGGACCTATTTCTATTACTCCGCGCCGCTCATGATCCTTCAACCAGACGGCACACTGGCGAAGGCCATGTCCGGTGAGTTCCGCGCAAACAACCCGAACTGGTTGAGATCACGTGGCGCTGCACTGGCAGAGGGCTCCCGAATCGCCACCGTGGATACTGCGAACAATAATGGCTGGACCGTCGCTGCTTACCGCACCGACGGAACGAGCTCAGAGGCGGAACTCTCCAATGGACTCACCGGCCGCCAAGTTGATGCCGTTCTCCACTTCGCCGAACAGCATTGGGCGCGCTAAGCCGCTGTTCGATTGGTTGGCCCGCCGCCCAACACGGGTCCTACTCCCCATTAGGTGTTGAACCGACGAGAAAGGCAGCTCTAACCCCTTTACACTGTGATCCATGACGCAATCTTCTATTCAATTGCCTCGGTCACCGCTGAAATTTGATGCAGTCAGCGCAGGCTCCCTCGCGCCTAAGGAGTTAAAGGAGCATGATCAGCAGCCGAACCCTAACGTGGACCGCAGCGGTATACGCGAAGCTATCAATAGTGTCGGGCGACCGATCGGCCAAGCCAATCTCGGCGCGATCATCTTTGGATTCATCTTCATCTCCATGGGTGTCATGTCCCTATTCTTCACAGTGTTCCATGTGCTATTCCTCTTTGTCCTATTTCCGGGCGCAGACGGAACGAACGGCGGGATACCAATAGCCAGCATTATCAACGGGCTTGCCGCACTGGTATTCATCTTTGTCGGAGTCATGCTCGTGCGGGGTCGCTGGGGAAGGAGAACTAGGTTGCGGACCGCCTGGGCGAATGGGTGGGTTGAGTACCGTCCTGCGTTAATCGGGGAGCTCGTCTACAAGCGCCGCGTCGACTACAACGACAACACCGACTACTATTACACCGCCCCGATACTCATCTTGCAGCCAGACGGCTCGTTGACAAAGGGCATGACTGCGGAGTTCATCGCTCCGAACCCGAATTGGCTGAAGCTTCGCGGCCGGCTGCTCGCCGATGGCCCCCTTGTCGCCACCGTTGACTTCAACCACAATAACGGCTGGAGTGTGGTGGGATACCGCGCCGACTCGGACAAACCGCAACTAGAACTCCAGCATGGTCTGCGCAAGAAGAACATCGAGGCGGCGCTGTCTTTTGCTGAGCAGAACTGGGTAAAAGGTTAACGCTCAACAGCGTGCCATCGTGACGCCCCACCTTCTTCAGGAGCCCACCACAATGTCTCAGCAAGCGATAGCCCCCTTCGACTTTCCGGATCATGAATACTCCGAAAGGCTCATTCCTCGTAGCTTAAGGGAAGTATCTTCGCCAAACCCTTCTCCTACAACAGCTGCCGTCGGTCGCGCCATTGCCGCAGCTGGGCCACTGCCGGGTGGATCCACATCTGGATGGAAGAACCTGCGGACCAAGCTCATCGTGGCGGTAGTGCTACTCGCTATCGCGATATCAGCCATTATCGGCGAAGATACGTCCATCAGCTCGGGGTGGCAGGGATTGGCCGTCGCAGTCTTTGTCCTCGTGCTCGTGGTAGCGGCAGGGAGACAGATTCGGTCCATTCGCAGTTCAACGTGGGGCGCACGCCGGCTGGGCACCGCCTCAGAAAAAGGCTGGATTGAGTACTATCCCGCTCTGCTCAGCGAGATCTGGCAGACCGGTCGGCACGTGCCGCATGCCGATCCCACCGAGTACTACTACAAAGCCAAGGTGCGCCTCTTCCTCCCCGACGGCACGGTTCAAGAAATCATCAGCGACGAGTTTGAATCCCACACGTCTCCCCGGGCCTTCCGCGAGCAAGGTATTGCCGTGGTGCGCTTCCAAAGCCAAGCTACCTTCGAGCACACCACGGGGTGGTACATCGCCGCCCACCTCGCTACTAAACCTTTTCGCCAGGCGAGCTTGCACAACGGTCTGACCCGCGAGCAAGTAAGTGCTGGCCTTAACGCCGCGGCGTCTCCTGCATCCTAGATGTCCTTAACGCTGCCTTCACCATCGATGAACTCCAGAGGCGAGGCCGGGAAGCTATCGCGGCGAGCAACCTCAGCGACAACCTCGGCGACAAGCTCCCGGGAAGTCGTCATATCGCTGGTGCGCTCGGCATCGCTATCGAGCACAGTGATGCCCTGGGAAGGCTCTTCCGTGAGCGCTGCAGGACCCAGAATGAGGTAGTTGAGATCCGTCGAATTCAGCTTATTGTCTACGGCCTTCTTGGACTCCACGTAGGCGTACCACGACTCATCGGAAGGATCGGTCGTGTTCTCCGTAGCTCCCATATAGGAAATCATCACGTAGGCCGGGGTGTGCTTTCCCTCCTCCGCTAGCTTCTCCAAGCCAGCGATGGAAGCGAGTGCCGCATCGCGGTCGACTGCCCACGTCACCTCTGCGCCGGCGCGGCCGCCGTTGCCGGCGCCCCAGACGACGACGTCATAGTCAGCCAAAAGCTCTGCCCAGTCCTCAACAGAAAGCTCGGTGAGATCGCGCACCACTGCGGTGGCGCCAAGGGCCTCAATGTCGGCAACCTGGTCGGGGTTACGGATAAGGGAATGGACGGTGAGGTTGGCGTCGACAAGCTTTGGCGCCGCCAAAAGCCCAACCTTTCCGTGGCCGCCGATGTACAGAACCTTCTTGCGTGCAGTTGTTGTCGCATCAGTCATGTGCGCCACCGTACGCGCCCGCCATCTTCTCTGCATGACCCCAGGGCAGATGGAAAAACCCACAGGCTACAATCAAACCATGATCGCCATCATGACTGTTACCGGTGTCGATAACACCGGCATTATCTCCGCCGTGTCCACCGCCCTCGCAGAACTTAACGTCAATATCGTTGACGTCTCCCAGACGCTCATGTCTGAGTACTTCACCATGATCTTGCGCGTCGAATTCGATGAGAACGAGGTCAGCATCCAGCAGCTCCAGGAGCGGATGAACACCGTCGGTGAGTCCATCAAGCAATCCATTCGCGTGCAGTCGGAAGCGCTGTTCACCGCAATGAACGAGATTTAGGGACGATAACCAGTCATGCTTAACCGCTTCAATACCGCCAGCATTCTCGACACCATCGAGATGATCGAGAAGTACCGTCTCGATATCCGCACCGTCACTATGGGCATTTCGCTGCTCGGCTGCACCCGCTCCACTATGGAAGCCACCGCCGAGGCCGTGTACGACCTCGTGACATCCCGCGCCGCACACCTGGTTGAGGTGTGCGAGGGAATCGAGGCCGAGCTCGGCATCCCGATTGTCAACAAGCGCATCTCTGTCACCCCCATCGCGCTCATCGTGGCCGGTATCGAAGGAAACCCCGTGGACGTTGCCCGCGCGCTGGATCGCGCTGCCGCAGCGACCGGTGTTGACTTCGTCGGTGGCTACTCCGCGCTCGTCGAAAAGGGCGCAACGACCGCCGAAAAGGCGCTTATCCGTTCCATCCCGGAAGCCCTGGCAGAGACAAACCTGGTCTGCTCCTCGGTGAATATCGCTTCCTCCCGCGCCGGCATCAACATGAATGCTGCGGCACAGATGGGACGCATCATCAAGGAAGCTGCCGAGCTCACCAAGGAGCGCAGCGCCATCGGCTGCGCCAAGCTCGTGATCTTCTCCAACTCCGTGGGCGATAACCCCTTCATGGCCGGTGCCTTCCACGGCATTGAGGAACCGGACTGCGTCGTTTCCGTAGGTGTATCGGGCCCGGGCGTGGTCGATCGCGCGCTCGGCTCCCTTGAGGGCGCCACCCTCAACGAGGTCGCCGAAGAGGTCAAGAAGGCGGCCTTCAAGGTCACCCGCGCCGGCCAGCTCGTGGGTGAAATGGCTTCGGAGCGCCTCGGTGTCCCGTTCGGCATCATTGACCTCTCCCTTGCTCCCACCGCAGAGCTGGGTGACTCCGTCGCGCACATCCTGGAGCACATGGGCCTCGACCAAGTGGGCACGCACGGCACCACGGCAGCGCTCGCGCTGCTTAACGACGCCGTCAAGAAGGGC
>NZ_KV827290.1:0-65281 GCF_001836065.1 Corynebacterium sp. HMSC035E02 | reverse complement strand
CGCAAATCCACACGAAATGTCCCTTAAGCCACATCTTGGAGTTCTATACGTGGTGAAACGGGGGCTTGGCTCCGGATAAAGAAGAAGTCCCCCTGGATGATGACATCCAGGGGGACTTCCCAGTGGCGGAGGATAGGGGATTTGAACCCCTGAGGGATGTGACTCCCGCACGCGTTCCAGGCGTGTGACATAGGCCGCTAGTCGAATCCTCCGCTGGAAAACATTACATGAGCCCCCTAATGAAGCAAAATCGCCAGGTCAGGGCGAAAAAGTTAAGGATGTAGTGGCTTGAGGCGGAAAGCGCGCTTGGAAGCGGAGTGGGGAGCTGGGTGGTGGGGGAGCGGTTTGGCGTCGGCAAGCAAGGCGCGCTAGGCTAGACCGCAGGATTCCGCGTGGCGTCCATCCTCTGAACTCCCCCAGGGCAGGAATGCAGCAAGGGTCAGGAGGCTCTGGCGGGTGCGCGGGGTCCCCTTTTTATTTGTGTGCTTTCACACGGGGGATGTGACGGGGCGTTAGTATGGTTGCCATATGTCCGCACTACGTCCCGGAAGGAAGACGGATGTCTCTTCTTAATCTTGAAAAGTCCGAGCTTGATGAGCTTGCCGCGCAGGTGCGCAAGGACTACGAGGCCCTCAAGGCTGAGGGGTTGGATCTTGACTTGACCCGCGGTAAGCCGTCCAAGGCGCAGCTTGATCTGTCCAACGATCTGCTCGTTCTGCCGGGGCGCGGCCACTACACCGATGCTGCGGGTAATGACCTGCGCAACTACGGCAACCAGAAGGGCATCAAGGAGCTGCGCGATCTGTGGGGCAAGCTCACCAACATGGATCCGGAGCTCCTCATTGCGGCGGACTCTTCCTCCCTGAACATCATGTATGACCTCATCCTGTGGGCCTACACCTTCGGCACCAACAGCTCTGAGAAGCCGTGGTCCAAGGAAGAGACCATCAAGTGGATCTGCCCCACCCCGGGATATGACCGCCACTTCGCCATCACGGAGTCCTTCGGCTTCGAGCTGATTTCGGTGCCGATGGAAGAAGATGGCCCGGACATCGAAGCAGTCGAGGAGCTGGCCAAGGACCCGCAGGTTAAGGGCATGTGGGTTGTGCCGATGTTCTCCAACCCCACGGGTGCCGTCATCTCGGAAGAGAAGACCCGCCGCCTCGCTGCGATGGAGACCGGCGCACCGGACTTCCGCATCGTGTGGGACAACGCTTATGCCGTGCACACACTGACCGAGGACTTCCCGGAGGTTCTGCCGATTTTGGAGATTGCGGAACAGGAAGGAAACCCGGACCGCTTCTGGGCTATGTCCTCGTCGTCGAAGATCACCTTCGCTGGCTCCGGAGTGAGCTTCTTCGGTTCCTCCGAAGATAACCTCGAGTGGTACCTGGAGCACGCCGGTATCCGCGGCATTGGCCCGAACAAGATCAACCAGCTTGCGCACTACGAGTTCTTCGGTTCCGCCGAAGGCGTGCGCGCGGTTATGCGCCGCCACGCTGCGCTGCTGGCGCCGAAGTTCGAGGCGGTTCTTCGCATCCTGGATAAGAACCTCACCCACCATGAGATCGCGGACTGGACCCACCCCAAGGGCGGCTACTTCATCTCCCTCAACGTGATGGAGGGCACCGCCACCCGCGTGTGGGAGCTGGCCCGTGACGCCGGCATTCTCCTGACCCAGGCTGGTTCGGCGTACCCATACGGCGAGGACGAGAAGGACCACAACATTCGCTTGGCTCCGTCCCTGCCCCCGCAGGAAGAAGTTGAGGCAGCCATGGATGGCGTGGCCACCTGTGTGCTGCTCGCCGCACTAGAGAAGCTGGGGGTATAAGGCAATCAACTCCGACGAGACGGCCTACTGGCTTGACCAGATCATCCCGGCTGACCTCGAGTTTAAAAACGTCGAGGGGCAGCGCCTGGGCTTAGCCTCACTGGAGGGGGATCAGTCCCTCGCCGTCACGTGTGAGTTTGCCGCCGTCGACACCGGGCTAGCGCACGCCGAGCAAAGCATCGACGTGCGCTGTGAGCTCCTCACCGTCGCCCGCACCGGGCAGGTGGAGGTGGCTGCCGCAGTGAGTGCTGCGGCAGCGTTGCTCACGGAAGCCGCAGGCTTGTTGCCCGCGCAACCGGGCCTGCTCTTGCCCAAGCTCTTTGCTGAAGACGATGAGCGCTTCGCTCACTTGAGCGTGCGTCATGGCATGCTCATCGCCCCGTACCTGTGGGGCGGCCAGACCCCGCAGGTGGCGGAGGAGGGCCGCCTAACGCTGGTGTGCCAACTGCTCATGCTGAGCGACGCCGAGTATGCCTACGCCGTCGAGGAAGGCGTGCCGGCGCTGCAGCAGGCGGTGGCAGAGCAAGGCATCGATCTGCTGGATTGGCAGCGCTCGGAGTGACGTGTCGGGTTGAGGCGCTACACTGACTAACCGTGGCTCTTTACCGGAAATATCGTCCAGCAACTTTCGCGGAAGTGGTAGGCCAAGAGCAGGTCACCACGCCTTTATCCGCTGCCCTCGACGCAGGGCGCATTAACCATGCGTACCTCTTTTCCGGCCCGCGTGGCTGCGGAAAGACGTCGTCCGCGCGCATCATGGCCCGCTCGCTGAACTGTGAGCAGGGGCCAACGTCAACGCCGTGCGGGCAGTGTGACTCTTGCGTCTCGCTGGCCCCGGGTGGGCCGGGCAACTTGGATGTCACGGAGCTCGACGCCGCCTCTCACAATGGTGTCGAGGACATGCGTGAGTTGCGTGACCGCGCCTACTACGCGCCGGCGGAGTCGCGCTACCGCATCTTCATCATCGATGAGGCCCACATGATTTCCGCCTCCGGTGCGAACGCCTTGCTCAAGGTTGTCGAGGAGCCGCCGGAGCACGTGATCTTCATTTTTGCCACGACGGAGCCGGAGAAGATCATCGGCACCATCCGTTCGCGTACCCACCACTATCCCTTCCGCCTGTTGACTCCGCCGGCGATGAAGGGGCTGCTGGAGCGCACCGTGGCCTCGGAGAACGTCCACGTGGATGACACCGTGTACCCCATGGTCATCCAGGCCGGCGGCGGTTCGCCCCGCGATACCTTGTCCATCCTGGACCAGCTGTTGGCGGGCGCAGGCCCCGATGGGCTGACCTACGACGTGGCCCGTCCACTTCTGGGTGTTACGGACGTAGGCTTGTTGGATAACACGGTTGAATCCCTGGCGAACCAGGATAAGGCTGGGCTCTTCCGGCTTGTCGACGATGTCATTGAGGCCGGCCACGACCCTCGCCGCTTTGCCATTGACCTTTTGGATCGTTTGCGGGATTTGATGATCCTGCAGGCCGTCCCTTCAGCGTTGGAGGAGGGGTTAGTCTCTGCGCCGACTGACCGCGGTGAGATCCTCACTGCCCAGGCGCAACGCTTCTCCGGCCCACAGCTGGCCTACTTGGCGGAAACCGTCAACGAGCGCGTGTCCTCCCTTCGTGGTGCGACGTCCCCACGGCTGCTCCTAGAAATTCTGTGTGCGCACCTCATCGTTGGCTCGGGGCCTGCAGCGGCAGCCTCCGGTCAGATGCCCACTGCTGCCCCGCAGGGGGCGGGCGTGCAGCCTTCCGCTCCCGCTGGGCAGGGAACTCCGCCTGCGCAACGCCAGCAATCTGCGGTCGCTAGCGCCCAGGATCCCGCGGCCGCTGCCGCGGCCATCATTGCGCAGCGTCGCAGCCGACAGGCGGCAAAGCAGGAGGCCCAGCAACAGCAACCACAGCAGGTCGAAAGGACTCAAGAAGCAGCCCAGCAGACGCAGCAGACCCCAACCCCTGAGGCTGCGCAGCCTCAGGCACCGGTGGAGCGCCCTGCACAGCCGGAGGCGCAGCCTGAGCCGCAGTCAGAGCAGCCTGAGCAGCACCAAGAGCGACCGGAGCACCAGCAACAGGAGCAGCACGAACAACCGCAGGAAGCGGAACAGCCGGAACTACAAGAACGGCAAGAACAGGCTCAAGGACAGCCACAAGAACAGCAGCCTGAGCCCGAGCAGCCTCAAGACCCAGCCGCGGAAATTCGCGGGCGTTGGTCTGACCTGCGGGCGACGATTGGGCGCCGGAACAAGGTCGCTGAAATCATGCTCGCCGAAGCCCGTGTCCTCGGCGTGCGTGATGACACCTTGGTTCTTGGCCACACCACCGGCGCGCTGGCGGAACGCATCAACTCGCCAGGCACCAACGAGGTCATCGTTACCGTCCTTAAGGAAGAGCTCAACCGCAACCTGAAGGTCACGTGCGTCATCGGCACCGACCCGAAGGCCCACGGCTTCACGGTGGCTGAACCAGCCCAGCGCACCCAGTGGAACCCCAACCAGCCACCACGCGAGGCCGCCGAGCCCGACGAGGAGGCAGAGAGTCCGGAGACTCCGGACAACGCTACTGATTCGCACTCTTCCGACACTGTGCCTGCTTCCGCGGCAGCAACAGAATCTGAAGAAGTAGACAAGCCCAGCGAGTCCGAGGCGAAGGAACCCAGCAACGCTAGCGATGACCCGTGGGGCGCGCCGCGCCAGATTGGGCAGCAGGCTCCGTCGTCTGAAACGACGACGGAACAGCCGCGTGAGGCAGCTGAGTCGCAGCCGCCGGCAGAACCACAACGTCCGGACGTCGCCCCGCGCGGGGCGATGGTGCCCCCAAAGAGGGAGGCCCGTGGTAGCCAATGGCGATCACGCATCGCGCAAGCGAGCCAAGTAGCGGCCCAGCGGGACGAAGAGTTTTCCAAAGTTCCCAAGTTTGGCAACGGCGTTCCACTGCCGCCGGAGCCAGGCCCGGAGGAAGGCGAATTCGAAGCCCCACCGGAGGAGTACGGTCCGCCGGCGGGGATGGGTGGGGCGTCGGAAAGCGCAGGCCAAGCGCCTGCCGCGCCGCAGCAGCCTGTGCCTCAGCAAGCTCCCGCTCCGCAGCCGGAGTACACCCGCGCGGATGAGGAGCGCGAGATGATGGAGGCCGCGCAGAATGCCGGCGAGATGGACCACCGCAACGCCACGGAGGTGGCCATGGAGCTCCTCGCACAGGAGTTGGGAGCGCGGCGGCTCTAGCGTGGCATCTGTACACTTGGCGCGTAGTGAAAATAATCGTGTGAAAGGATTTTTAGCATGACTGAGAACGACCCGATGCAGCAGGCAAATGACATGAACGAGATCCTGGCGCAGGCAGCCCGCGTCCAGGCAGAACTGCAGAAGGCACAGGAAGAGATCCTGGCCTCCACCGTTGAAGGCACCGCCGGCAACGGCTTGGTGAAGGTCACCATGACCGGCGGCGCTGAGCTGCAGAACGTTACCATCGATAAGTCCGTGGTCGACCCGGAGGACATCGATACCCTCCAGGACCTCATCGTTGGTGCCTTCAAGGAGGCCCACGCTGCTGCTGGCCGCCTGGCCCAGGAGAAGATTGGCCCGCTGTCCCAGGGCATGGGCCAGTCCCAGCAGAACTACGATGGTCCGTCCTTCCAGGATGTCTTCGGCGGCAACCAGTAATCCGCGCGTTAGACTTAAAGGCCGTTGTTGCTCTCTTCGTGGAGAGCAGCGCGGCCTTTTATTGTGTCCCCGGCCGTCGAGGTCTGAGGGGTTGTTGAGTGAGGGGAGCATTGCGTGTTTGAAGGACCATTGCAGGATCTCATCGATGAGTTCTCGCGCCTGCCGGGTATTGGCCCGAAGTCAGCGCAACGCATCGCCTTCCACGTGTTGCATCAGGACCCAGAGGAGATTGACCGCCTCCAAAAGGCGCTGGGAGCAGTACGCGATGGCGTGACGTTCTGCCGCATCTGCTGCAATATTTCCCGCGAAGAAGTCTGCCGCATTTGCATCAATTCGCAGCGCGATGCCTCCACCATCTGCGTGGTGGAAGAGCCCAAGGACATCCAGGTCATCGAGCGCACCGGCGAATATGACGGCCGCTACCATGTGCTGGGTGGCGCGCTCGACCCGCTGGCGAATGTGGGGCCGAAGGACCTCAACATCTCGCAGCTGCTGCAGCGCCTCGGCGGCGTGCTACCGGACCGAGAGCTTGCTGATTCCACCCCGGAAGAGCCGCTTTACGACGACTCTCCGGACATCACCGAGGTCATCCTCGCCACCGATCCCAATACCGAGGGCGAGGCCACTGCAGCCTACCTCGTGCGCTTGCTGCGGGACTTCCCGGGACTGAAGATCACGCGCCTGGCCTCCGGCATGCCGCTGGGAGGCGACCTTGAGTTTGTTGATGAGCTGACGCTCTCGCGTGCGTTGAGCGGCCGCCTGACTGTTTAAACCGACGCTTCAGGAAACAGAGAATTAACCGTTGAACTTTTTCTCCAGAGCTTCCATGCCGGTAGGACTCATGGGGATTTCGGTTGTGGAAAAACAACTGCGGTAGCTGCCAAGATGATTCGCATAAACGTCCCGACCAGTGCCCGCAGCACGAATCTTGCTGTGGGGGCTACTTGCATGGGCTAGTCTGTTCCCGAAGTACTTGATTGCCCAATCGAAATCCTTGAAATCTGGGTCATATTTGTAGGCTGAAATTCTGCCAAGAAGTGCGCAGATCCAATCTGCGCACTGAACTGTTTGGTAAAGATGGCTTTCTACTTCGAGCGGTGGTTCAAGGAGTTTGTCTGCATCTTGGTGGGAGAACATAAACGCGGCGCTTGATGCGAAGATATCCATACGTTCTTTGGGCCCCTGCTTGTCGAGCACCATGAGATACCGTTGGTTTTCAGCCAGCGACCAATTGACACGCTGAATAAGTTGTTTCATGGCGTGGTCATAACGTGATCGTTCGTCTTCGCCAGTATCTTCGTTGGTGCCCCGTGGCTTTTCTTGGCCGTAGAAAATGATTTGTGCGTTGAGTTTCTCAAGTGTGTTGAGTACGCGGTTTATCATGCTTCGGACTTCACGGTATTTCTTTACGTTCTGTGTCGTCAGAAGCGCGGCCCCTTTCTTTTCCCAGCGTTCTACAGGGCGACCTTTTGCGATGACCTTAGCGTCAATTTCGGCTTTGAGTCCGCGTTCTTTAATTCTGCGAAATGCTCCTGAGAGCTGCCGAATATTGTCGGCTGGGATAATGAACCCACCAATTCCAAAGACGGGGTGAGTTTTATAATTCGGATCGGTGCGGGAGACATAAGCCCCGTTATGTCCAAATTCGTCAAAATATCCGATGTACATCTTCCCCCCTGGATACGCGAAAGCTCGTGTTGTTCACACGAGCTTCGGAAGTGGAGCACCTTGGTGCGTCCGTTGCTTACTGTACCGTGTACCGAAGATTCTGGTCAATAGGTTCAGTTAGTTACTTCTGTTGATATCTAGCGCTGCGAGCGCGGCGGCTCCGAGGCGTTAAAGCGCTCGGTGCGTAGCTGGTCAATAGCCGGAATGTCTAAGGGCTCGAGTTCGCTGAGTGCGATTCCCATGGCCTTAGCCAGCAACAGGTCCGCCAGCTGCGGGTTGCGCGCCAGGACCGGACCGTGCATGTAGGTGGCGATGACACTGCCCTGTACCGCGCCCTCGGCGCCGCGCTGGACGGCCCTGTCGGAGAGGTCCAGGATGGCAGCGGTATCCGCATTGCCGGTTCCGCGTGTGAGCGTTCCCAGCGGCTGGGCGGCAGGTCCCAGGATGGTGGCACCCATGTGGTTTTCAAAACCGGTGAGAGGCTCGGTGAGCTCAGCAGTAATGCCAGCCTGGGTTGGCTCGGTGGCTACCTCGCCGATGGCGCGCTCGGTCATGGAGGCCGTGGTGGCGTCGATAAGCCCCACGCCATCCACCACGCGGCCGGACGCGCGGAAGGATTCGCCGAGCACCTGCAAGCCTGCGCAAATCGCCAGAATTGGGCGCTTAGCGGCCGCCGCGCGGGTCAAGCCACCGTCAGCAATGAGGTGCTCCGCGGCGAGAATCTGTGCGGTGTCCTCGCCACCGCCCAGGGTGTAGACGTCGAGGGACTCCGGCACCGGCTCACCCAGCTTGATGGGCACGATCTCTGCCTCGAGTCCGCGCATGCGGGCGCGTTGGCGCAGCACGAGGGCGTTACCGTCATCGCCGTAGGTGCCCAGGATATCGGGGAGGATGAGGCCAATCTGCAGGCTAGTCATTCGAATGCTCCTTTGCTGCTGCGGCGGTGAGGGCCTTCTTCAGATCACGGAAGGCGGTGTAGTTGGCCAGCACCTCGATGCGGCCCTCCGGGCAGGACTGAATGGCGGTGAGGGGATCCGGGATGAGCTCGTGCGAGATATCCGCATAGACCAAACGCACCGCGAGGTCGGTGCCGCGCTCACCCGCAGCCTTGACTGGCAGATCGTCGAAGTCCTCGAAGCGCACGTCCCACAGCCAGGACATATCAATACCGTCGGCCACGTGGCCGTTGGTGGCGATGACCAGGCCATCGGCCTCGCGGTCCACCATGGACAGTGCCTCCTGCCAGCCGGCGGGGTTCTTCGCCAGGAGCAGGCGGATAGTGCGGTTTCCTAGCGTGACGGTGGAATAGCGCCCGGCCACATCATCGACGCCTTCGGCAGCGGCAATGGCCTTGTGGCGGTCCACGCCGAAAGCTTCGACCGCAGCGGCGACGGCTTGGGCGGCATTGCCGCGGTTGGCCTGCCCCGGCAGGGCCAGCTGGAGCTTGTCGACGCCCTTCGGGCTCACCAGTCCTTCCTTTGTTACTGCCCAGGTGGGTGTGGGGCGGCGGAATTCGCGGCCGTCGGCAAGCGGCTTGACCGCGTGCCAGTCCTCGCCCTCGCGCACGATGTGTCCTCCGGTGCGCGGGCAAGTGACGGATTCACCCATCCAGCCGGCACCGGCGGAAACCCAGATGACGTTCTTCGCGTCATAGGCCACGGAGGTCATGAGCACGTCATCGCAGTTGGCGATGATGAGCATGTCGGGGTGCGCCTCGACTGCGTCGCGCAGGGCCCGCTCGATCTTGTTAATTTCGCCCACGCGGTCCAGTTGGTCGCGTGAGAGGTTCAACAACACCAGCGCGGTGGGATTGAGGTTATCCGCGACGTGGGGCACGTGGAGCTCGTCGACCTCGAGGACCAAATGGCTCGCGTCCTTGCCTGCCAGAAGCGCGGAGATGATTCCGGCGTCCATGTTGTCGCCGCCATCATTGGTGGCCACGGAGTGCTCGGTGCGCACAGCAGCGGCAAGCATGCGCGTGGTGGTGGATTTACCGTTGGTTCCGGTCACCAGGATGGCTGGGCGCTGCTTGGCTAGGTTCTGCATGATGGTGGGGTCGATGGCGTTGGCGATGAGCCCGCCAATCATGCCGCCGGCGCCGCGGCCCGTGGCGCGCGAGGCAGTGGTAGCCAGCGTCGCAGCGGTGGTGGCAACCGCAGTGCGCGCGGAGGAGAACGCGCTTCGGAAGTTAAAATTCATGTTCCCCAGGGTAGTCGGGGGACGCTAGCTATCGGTGTTGCGGGAGCGGTTGTGTCCTGAGTTTTGTTGGCCCTGTTGGTTGCCATTACCGCGGCGGCCGCGTCCACCGCGTCGGCGACGCCGACGCCCGTGGTTTCCGCCCTTGTTTCGGTTGTTGTTGCCAGAGCCCTGCGAACCTTGGTTGGTAGCCGATCCCGAGTGAGCAGGCTTGTCGCCTGCGGAACCCTCGGTTGAAGGGTTCTGGTTCTTCTTATCGTTGTGCCCTTGTTTAGCGGGCTGATGATTACCGGAAGATTTACGGCGGGAGCGGCGGCGATTCTTGTTCGTGGAGCGGTTGCGGTTGGACTGCCCACCGGAGCGTCCCTCGCCCTGGCGCCTCCCTGAGTTGCCCGCCCCACCAGATGTGGACTGCTCTTCGGGTTCCGTGGGTTCCTCGATGCGCTCGAGGGCCGCGAGGAAAGCGGTGTCGGACATCAGGGGAATGTTCTTGCGGTGGGCATGCATGGGCTTGCCCACGAGGTCCGTGGTGATATTGCAGACCACCAGGGAAGTCTCCCGGGTGAGTTTTTCTGAGTAGTTGAGCTCTTCCCGGGCGAGTGCGGCAATGATGGTGTCGGGATCCTCGGTGATCTCCGGGGCGACAACGATCTCCATGCCGCGGATGAGCTCCTTGCCGGGCACATACGGACCGGGGTTGTGATGCTGGCGGGGTGCTTCAGCAGCGTCGACGCGGACGTGGGAGCGCTGGAGCCCAAAACGATCCGCTCGCAGGTCATCCGGTGCTGCACTGCTGAGTGGGCCAGCGCTTTGCGCGCGGTAGAGATCCACGAGCAGGCGGGTTGCTTTGCGGGAGGTATCTTTTTCTGCTCTCTGTGCACGCTCGACGCTGGCCGTGGGGTCGGGTGCAGAAAGGCCGGTGTCACGCGCGACGGCCGCCAAGCGGATGTCGGTGCCCCACACGCTTTGGCGGCGGGCGGTGGCGAGGGTATCCACGATGGCGACTGGGGTGGGGACGTGTCCTACCTTGAAGCGGCGGCGTCGGCCCTTTCCCCGGTTGCGATTGCGCGCGCGGTTCTGGCGGGCAGCGGCGGTCATCGCACGGCGCGCTTCGGAGACGATGAATCCCCAGGTATAAGGGGTGTCGTGGACGATGAGCGTGCGGCCATCAATGAGCCGGTCCAGGGGCTTGAGCAGCATGGAGAAAGACTGCCCAGCCTGGATTTCTTCGACGCTTAACCCGTGGAGGTGCCGCGGTCCGGGGTCTGCGCCTGGGTTGATGACGGCGTGGAATTCCTGGCCGATCTCCCCAGCGGCGTTGAGAGTCAACGCATCCACGGTGAGCAGGCGGCCGGTCGAAGGGTGGATTCCGGTGGTTTGGATGGTCAGCGCCACGTAGGGAAAGGCGGCGAGAGCTTCCTCGCGGGCAGAGGCCTTGTGCTCCCTATCGGTCTGCTTCTTATCTGCCTGGTGGGGGCGCGGGCCCGGCTTAGGGGCGCCGGTGTGTGGTGACGCCGCGGCCGGCGTCTCTGCAGCGCTGAGCTGCGCTGCAGGCTCGGTGGGGCCGGGTGTCGTAGTCATTGTTCACAGTTTAGTACCCAACTGCGAGGAAGCTGGAAAGGGCACACGAGAGGGGGGTTGTATCCACTGAGTCGCGGTGAAGGTAAGCACGCTGCGGACTAGCCAAAGTCGATGATGATGACCCAGCCGCCGCGGTCGGATTGCTCGGGAGTGGGGTCAGGCTCGCGGCTGGGCTCGGGCTCTTTAGTCGGCTCGGGCTTTCTGGTGGGCTGAGGCTGAGTGGTGGGCTTGGGCTTGCTAGTTGGCTTCGGCTTGGTGGTGGCCGGCGGCGTGCTCGGGCCAGTTGGTTCGTCGTGAGGCGCGGTTCGCTCCGCGCCCACCGGAGTGGTGGTGGGAGCAGCCTTTGACGTGGAGGGCGTGGGTTCAGCCGGTGTCTTCGGCGTAGTCGTCACCACAGTCGGCGACGGGGTCGCCTGAGTTTGTGGGGTGGGGCGGGGCACGTGGATCGGCGGCGTCGTGCGCGGCCGCGGAGTAGTGCTCAGCGGGTGCGTGGTGGTTGGCGGCTCTGCGGAGCGACTGGCCTCATGTGAAGTGGTTGATTCTGTGCTGTTTTCGGTGCTCCTAGGGCTGGAACTGGGAGCGGGGGACGCCTCGGTGTGGCGATCCTCCGGAGCGTCGAGCTCCTCCGCTGTGGGAGCGGTGGTCCGAGGTATTGATGTCGGTGCTGTATGCGGCAGGTGATCCGCGTGCGGTGGCGTAGAAGTCTCCTTGGCAGCGGGCAGTGGTGTACGTTCCGTGGGTTCAGCGGGCTCCGTGGGTTCTGCTGGTTCTGTAGGCTCTGTGGACTCGGAAAAATCAGTCGAGCTAAGCGCTTGCGCAACGTCTGTATCAGTCCGCTCCTCGGGGAGGTGGGCGTCTGCAGCCACAATGTCCGCAGTGTCCGCGACGTCGGAGGCCTTGTCCTCAGTGGCGTCAGCATCGGCAGAGTGTGAAGTGGACACAACGAGGGGGTTTTCCTCAAAAGCCGATTCAGCGCGGTGATCGTGGGAAGAACCTGAAGAATTCCCGGAAGGTACGAAGTTCGCAGCCCCGCCGACTACGACGGCAACGCCGGCAGCACAAGCTAGCTTGAGCCCAGTGCTAGCCGCAGCGATCTTTGTTCCGGTCACGGCAACCGCCCCGGCAGAGTTGAGGGACAGGGCTTGTGCACTCTGCGTGGCAGCAGTACCGGCGGTCTTCGCTGCGCCGGTCGCCTCAAATCCGCCGGCTGGAAGGCTGGCTGCGTGGGCCTTGCCAGTGTTGGCGACCTTCACGGCCGCTGCGCTCGCGGCGGCAGCGATGATACCGGCGGTCCCCACGGCGAAGTGGCTTTCCGGTGTGCCTTCCTCGGAATAGATGGTGAGGGCTGGTTGTCCATCCGATATGAAATATGCACGGGCGACTGCGATGAGTCCCTCGTGATTGAATCCCGCGATGGTGTCGCTCAACCATGGAGCCCGCTTCCGCGGAATAGTGGCGACGAGTTCGTCATCAAGGTGGACCTCGATGGAGCGACGGAAAAAGTGTCGGTTGTTGGTCAAGCGCACAAGGAGGTGCGCAGGGTGCGTCGGCAGGGAACTGGATGGGACTGCAAACTCGGTGATGTGCAAGGCGCGCTGGCCACTGAGCATGCCCCACCGCTGAGCCGGGGGAATATTGAGCGGCACGCACAGGCCAGGCTCTGGGAGTAGGACCTCGAAAGCAGGAATGGTTTCTTCCGCCGCATCCTCGCGGAGTGTGATCTCTGCGGTGGCTTGTGGGTTCAGCCCCGCACCGATGATCCAGTCCAGCTCCGTGTAATCAGCGGCTTGGGAGGCGGGGATCACGCCCACGATGTCTTCGTCGTGTTGGACGCGGAATCCAGTACTTGAGTGTCCACTCAAAGTGACGGGGAGATGACTGCTTTCAGCTAGCGATAACAGCTGCAGGAACATCTCCGGGTTTACGGTGTCAACCGTCAGGCGACGTGGTGTGCCAAACCCGTGGTGAGGAACCACATAGTTAGTGACCATCATATTGCTCGCCTTCGCTGAGTGGACCACGTCGGATGCATGCGGCTGGGCGGGTCTGCCGTGAGCATTGGGAACGCCGAAGCCCAGACTGAAGCGTTGACTAGCCGTACGAAATGCTTGAAAAATCTTTATTGCAGTGCAGTTATGCTGCTTTACTATATCGTTCTGAGTTCTGGCCTACAAGAAAGCGCATTCAGCAGGATATTGTGACCAGGAGTTTTCGCACATAGCTTGAAGCTCGGGTGCTGGGAGGGAGGAACTTGCTCCTCCCTCCCTAGCTGCACTGTTGTTTAGCCTGGCTTTGCCTGGGCTTAGTCTGCGCGGTTGACTGCGGACGTAATCGCGTTGATGGACGCGCGCGTGGTGGAGCCAGCGATGCCCGCGCCCCATACCTGGGCACCGTTAACCTCGGCGGCGATGTAGCAGGCGGCCTCAGCGTCGTCGCCAGCAGTGCGGGATTGCTGGGAGTAATCGATGACCTCGAAGTCGATTCCGACGTCCTCCAGGGCATTAGCGTATGCGGCGATGGGGCCATTGCCGATGCCGGAGATGACGCGCTTCTCACCGTTGAAGACGATGGTCGCGGTTACCTTGGCGTCCTCGCCCTCTGTGGTGGAGTTGTCCACCTGGAAGGAGACCAGCTCCAGCGGGGAGGTGCGCTCCAGGAATTCGTTGGCGAAGATGTCCCACATGTTCTTGGAGTTGACCTCGCCACCTTCGGCGTCGGTCACGGCCTGCACGACGGAGGAGAACTCCGCCTGCATGGCGCGCGGCATGTTGATGCCATGGTCGGTCTTCATGATGTAGGCTACGCCGCCCTTGCCGGACTGCGAGTTGACGCGGATGACTGCTTGGTAATCGCGGCCGACATCCTTCGGGTCGATGGGCAGGTAGGGAACCTCCCAGGTGGTTTCCTGCAGTTCCTCCCACGACACCTCGGTGTTGTTGGCGCCGGGGCGTACCTCCTGGGCCAGGGCATCCAGGCCCTTGTTGATGGCATCCTGGTGGGAGCCGGAGAAGGCCGTGAACACCAGCTCGCCGCCGTAGGGGTGGCGCTCCGGTACACGCAGCTGGTTGCAGTACTCCACCGTCTCGCGGATCTTGGGCAGATCGGAGAAATCGATCTGCGGGTCCACGCCCTGGGTGAGCATATTCAGACCCAGCGTGACGATGTCTACGTTGCCGGTTCGCTCACCGTTGCCGAACAGGCAGCCTTCGATGCGATCTGCGCCGGCCATGTAGCCCAGCTCGGCGGCGGCAATGCCCTCGCCGCGATCGTTATGGGGGTGCAGTGACAGAATGATGGAGTCGCGCTTGGCAAAGTTGCGGTGCATCCACTCGATCTGGTCGGCGTACACGTTCGGGCTAATCATCTCCACCGTGGACGGCAGGTTGATGATCATGGGGTTGTCCGGGGTGGCCTCCATGATGTCGACGACGGCATCGCAGACCTCGACGGCGAAGTCCAGCTCGGTTCCCGTGAAGGATTCCGGCGAGTACTCCCAGCGCCAATTGGTATCCGGGTAATCCTTGGCAATGCTCTTGATGAGCTCCGCGGCGTCCGTCGCCAGTTTCTTAATGGCTGGGCGGTCCTTGCGGAATACCACGCGGCGCTGCAGTTTCGAGGTGGAGTTGTAGAAGTGCACGATGACGTTCTTCGCGCCCTGGCACGCCTCGAAGGTACGCCGAATCAGGTGCTCGCGGGCCTGGACCAAGACCTGGATGGTGACGTCTTCGGGGATCTTATTGCCCTCAATGATCTCGCGGACAAAGTCGAAGTCCGTTTGGGAAGCGGAGGGGAAGCCCACTTCGATCTCCTTGTAACCCATGGCTACCAGCAGGTCGAACATGCGGTGCTTGCGCTGCGGGGACATCGGATCAATCAGGGCCTGGTTCCCATCGCGCAGATCCACCGCACACCACTGCGGGGCCACAGTAATCTTCTTATCCGGCCACGTGCGGTCCGGCAGCGTGACGGGCTCGACCTCCTGGGCGAAGCTCTGGTAGCGGTGGACCGGCATCGAGGAGCCGCGCTGCTTATTCCAGGCGGGCTGGTTCTCGTTGCGCGGGCCGGCCGGGGTGGTGATTTCGCGGGGAGCGGAGATGAAAGAATCATTGGGGGACATGGTGTTTGTTCTCTTCCTTGTGTGTGGCCTGAGGCGTTTGTTTCGCCGCGTTGCTGTGATGAGCAACGATGTAGTGAATTGTGGGGACGGCCAGCTGTGGTGTGTGTTGGCATCACCACGCTCCGCGACGGGGCGCTGGCCGTAGAGTTACAAACCTAAATCCCGCCGCGGCTACTAAGGAGAAGAGTGTGCCGCAAAGTCATGTGAGCCACAATACAACGCTTCCCACTCTGCGGCAACTGGTTTCACATACTGGGATGGGGTCGCGGGTGGCTAGGATGTGTTGCGTGCCTGAAGAAAACACCATGACGACTGCTCCGGAACCTGGGAAGAAGACCGCGCCGGGCAAGGAACCGGATGCCGCCCCGACCCCTGAAGGCGCGCCAGGGGTACTTTCGCTGCTGCCCATGGCCGTGCTGGTCGCGGTAGTGGGCACTGCAGTGCGCATCGCTGTGCTGAGCGGCATCGCAGCCGTCAACGAGCAGGAGCTGTGGGATCAGCTCACGGCCTGGGACTCTAAGTACTACCTGGAGATTGCGCGCGTCGGTTATTTCGATGCGGACATCCATACGGATGGGCCGGTCCATGAAATCACTATGGCTTTCTTTCCGGGTTTCCCCATACTGTTGCGGGTTCTGGGGTGGACCGGGATCAGCCTTGAGGTAGCTGCCCTCCTTGTGAATACTCTTTTTACCGCGGTGATGGCTGCTGGAGTCATGGTCCTAGCGCAGCGCCTGGGGGCAGGGCGCCGTGGGCAATGCGCCGCGGCCATCGTGGTCAGCAGCGCTCCGATGTCCATTGTGTTTTCCATGCCCTATACGGAAGCCCTCTTCGGGGCCCTTGTGGTGTGGGGGCTCGTGGCGCTGGATGAACGCGATTGGTGGAGCGCTGCAGCTTTCGGCATCGCCTTGTCCTTTGTCCGGCTGACCTCTGTGGACTTCCTGGCAGTTTTTGGCCTGTGGGTGCTCCTTTACGGGCGGCGTTCCTGGCAGGCGTGGCTCAGTCTGATCGTGGCGTCGCTCCCGCTGCCGGGGTACTTGCTGTGGACACAGCGTTACTTGGCGGAGGCCGGCGGTTACTTCGGCATCCAAACCGAACACTGGAACTCCACCTTCGACGGGGGCGTTGCCACCGTGCGGTTCGTGTGGGAAACCTTGACGGAGAACAACGATGTGGGCTACCTGCTCACCGTGCTGGTGATCCTCGGTGCCCCCGTGTTGCTCATCGCGGCCTGGGGGAAGGTTAACCCGGTCGCCTGGTGGTTTAGCGCTGCGTTATGTGCGAATGTGCTGCTTTCCGACGGCATTATGCACTCGCGCCCGCGACTTCTCCTGCCCGCGATCATTCTGGTGCTGCCGTGGGTTGTGCGCGCCGCCACAGCGTGGCGTCCACGCATGCTGTGGGCTGCCTGTGGCGCATGGGTCCTGTGGTCGGCGTGGTTCTCCGCCTACATGCTGGTGGTCTTTGAGTGGGCGATCTAGTGCGGGCTTTGTTCCGCGAGCCGCGTGCTTCCCGGGTTGACCGGAATGCGTGACAGGACGATCGTGGCGGCGATCATGATGATGAGCGAAGCCCCCATCACGCACCAGCCCGCGATGCTCTCGACCTGGAATTTCTCGCCCAGGACCCAGTAACCCAGGCCGAAAGCCACGATGGGTTCCATGATGGTCATCGCGGGAAGGGAATGCGCAAGAGCGCCGGCGTGGAAGGAATACTGCTGGATCACCGTGCCGGCAGCCGCCAGCCCTATGAGCACGTACAGCTCCCAGCTCGCTAGCAATGCTGCGATGCCTTGGTGGGAGAGGACGTCAACCACCGCTTTCGCTACGAGCGCCACGTAGCCGTAGAGGATGCCGCAGGCGCTGCCGAGCGCGAGTGCAGATTCCTCCGGCCGGTTATAGGCCGCCACAAAGAGTGCGGCGAGTGTCAGCGCGCCGAGGGCGAAGGCGGGCCACCACTGGGACCAGCTGGGCGTCGTCAAGCCTGCGGTGGGGCGCCCATAGACCACCATGATGCCCACTGCGACGGTCAGTGCCAGGCACCAGAAGACCTCCCGCGCCGGCATCGGCCGCCGGGAATACCACGCGGCGAGCGGCAGCGTGAACATGAGGGACAGGACGAGGATGGGCTGAACGATGAGCAGCGTGCCGAAGTGGAGTGCGATGAGCTGCAAGGCATAGGCAGCGACGGCGGCTCCGGTGCCAATCCACCACAGGGGAGTGCGAATTGCGGTGCGCATGACGGTCCTGGAGCTGGCGTCCAACACGATGCGGTGGCGTATGACAGTGCCCCAGGCCACGACTAGTGCCGAGGCCAGTGCGAAAGCAACGGCAACCAGGTTTGAAAGCATCGTTTCCACCTTACCTGGAATTAATATCCAGCACGTGTTTCGATGGTAGCCAAAGGGCGGTAGTCTAAAGGAGTTGACTGCCGGTCTATAGGTATTGGGCGGTGAACAGGTAATGGCCCTCACAAACAGGAAAGGTGGGACCGTCAGTGGCCCTAGTCGTACAGAAATACGGGGGATCCTCCCTCGAAAGCGCAGAGCGCATTCGCGCGGTGGCGGAGCGCATTGTGGCGACGAAGAAACAGGGCAACGACGTGGTTGTCGTGTGCTCCGCCATGGGAGATACCACCGATGAGCTCCTAGACCTCGCCGCCCAGGTCAACCCCGTCCCGCCCCAGCGTGAGATGGACATGCTGCTGACCGCCGGCGAGCGCATCTCTAATGCACTCGTCGCCATGGCAGTGGAGTCCCTCGGTGCGCAGGCTCAGTCTTTTACCGGCTCCCAGGCCGGCGTGCTCACCACTGAGCGTCACGGTAACGCCCGCATCGTCGACGTCACCCCGGGCCGCCTTACCGAGGCGCTGGATGCAGGCAAAATCTGCATCGTCGCGGGTTTCCAGGGCGTCAACAAGGAATCGCGCGATGTCACCACCCTCGGCCGTGGCGGATCGGACACGACCGCGGTGGCGTTGGCGGCAGCGCTCAAGGCCGATGTGTGTGAGATTTACTCCGATGTCGACGGCGTCTACACCGCTGATCCCCGCATCGTTCACAACGCCCAGAAGCTCGAGCAGCTCTCCTTCGAGGAGATGCTCGAGTTGGCCGCCGTGGGCTCTAAGATTCTGGTCCTGCGCAGCGTCGAATACGCCCGCGCGTTCAACGTTCCCCTTCGAGTTCGCTCGTCTTATTCAAACGACCCCGGCACGCTCATCGCCGGTTCAATGGAGGATATCCCCGTGGAAGAAGCAGTACTAACCGGCATCGCAACCGACCGCTCCGAGGCCAAGGTCACCGTCCTGGGAATCCCGGACCGCCCGGGTGAGGCCGCCAAGGTGTTCCGCGCTATTGCAGATGCCGAGATCAACATCGACATGGTCCTTCAGAACGTCTCCTCCCTGGAGTCCGGCACGACCGACATCACCTTCACCTGCCCGCGCTCGGATGGGCCGAAGGCAATGGAGATTCTGGCCAAGCTCAAGGAAGACGGCCACTGGGCCAACGTGCTGTACGACGACCAAGTGGGCAAGGTTTCCCTGGTCGGTGCCGGTATGAAGTCCCACCCCGGTGTCACCGCGGACTTCACGGAGGCATTGCGTGACGCAGGGGTCAACATGGAGCTCATCTCCACCTCTGAGATCCGCATTTCCGTGCTGACGCGCGAGGCGGACCTCGATAAGGCAGCCATTGCTTTGCACGAGAAGTTCCAGCTGGGTGGCGAGGAAGAGGCCACCGTTTATGCTGGTACCGGACGCTAAAACTTAAGGAGTAAAGGTCATGACCACTGTTGCAGTAGTAGGCGCCACCGGCCAGGTCGGCCGCGTGATGCGCACCCTCTTGGAGGAGCGCAACTTCCCGGCCGAGACGGTCCGCTTCTTCGCCTCTGCGCGCTCGGCGGGCCAGGAGCTCACCTTCCGCGAGGAGAAGATCGTCGTGGAAGACCTGGCAGAGCAGACCGTAGAAAGCCTCGCTGGGATCGACGTCGCCGTGTTCTCCGCCGGCGGTTCCACCTCCAAGCAGTATGCGCCGCTCTTCGCCGAGGCCGGCGCCATCGTGGTGGATAACTCCTCTGCATGGCGCAAGGACCCGGACGTGCCGCTCATCGTCTCGGAGGTAAACCCGGAGGAGAAGAGCAACACCCCGAAGGGCATCATCGCGAACCCGAACTGCACGACCATGGCGATAATGCCGGTCACGAAGGCGCTTCACGACGCCGCCGGTCTCACCACCATGCGCGTCGCCTCCTACCAGGCCGTTTCCGGCTCAGGCCTGGCAGGCGTGGAAACCCTGGTTAAGCAAGTAGCGTCCATCGGCGACCGCAACGTTGAGCTCGTTCACGATGGCTCGGCGCTCGAGGTCTCCGAGGAGGATCTGGGCCCCTACGTCGCCCCGATTGCGTACAACGCGCTGCCGCTGGCCGGCAACCTCGTCGATGATGGCACGGAAGAAACCGACGAGGAGCAAAAGCTGCGCAACGAGTCCCGCAAGATCCTGGGCATCCCGGAGCTCAAGGTCTCCGGTACGTGCGTGCGCATCCCGGTGTTCACCGGCCACACCATGGTGGTGCACGCGGAGTTTGAGAAGCCGATTACCCCGGAACAGGCCCGCGAGGTGCTGTCGTCCGCACCGGGCGTCAAGGTCGTCGATGTGCCGACCCCGCTGGCGGCAGCCGGCATCGACCTCTCCTTGGTCGGTCGCATCCGCCAAGACCAGACGGTCGAGGACAACAAGGGCCTTGTCTTCGTAGTCTCCGGCGATAACCTGCGCAAGGGCGCCGCGCTCAACACCATTCAGATTGCGGAGCTGCTGGTCTAAAGCAAAGCTGCAGCGAGTTTTAGAACCCGCATAAATAAGAAAAGTCCGCCCCCAGAGTGATATCTGGGGGCGGACTTTTTGTGAGTAATGGGAAAGGGGGTGTGCGGAAGGGCTAGTCCTTCGGCACCTCGGGCTTCGTGTGCTCCACGAAGGTCACAGAGGGTTCCGGGTCCTCGCGGTCGTATTCAATCTCATCGTCGGCCTCGAGCTCCTCGTGGATCTCATCGGCAACGGTCGAGACGAACTCTTCAGTTTCCATGTTGGAGGCCGCTGCCAGCTTGCGCAGCTCGCGCTCGTTCTTCTTGGTGAAGTGCTCGCGCGGGTCAAGGCGGCGCTTAACCAAGGTGCGGGCGCGCACGCGGCGGTCAGACTCGGAGGTGATCTTGTCGCGCTGGGTAATCCAGGTGATGACCATGACGGCAATCATGAGCAGGCCAATCCAACCCAGAATCGGGTAGACGCTGGAGACCAGCTGCTTGAAGCCGATGAAGGAGAGGATGAAGCCGACAACACAGGCGCCCGCGTAGACGGGGTAGAAGAGCTTCGGCTTCTTGCGGGTCAGGCGCTTGCCCATGGCGTAGAACATGCCGATAGCGGTGTTGAAGACCATGCCGTAGATGATGAAGGTCATGAAGTAACCCAGAGCCGGGTTCACGTGGTTGATCAGCGTCAGCACCGGCAGGTCCTGCTTGTAGACTTCCGGCGCCACCATGTAGAGGGAAACCACGAGGAGGGCAAGCAGAAGCAGGTAGAAGAAGCCACCGATGAGGCCGCCAACACCGACGGCACGGTTATCCAGGATGTTGCCGCCGATGACGATGGACATCGAGACCGCGCACATGACGTTGAGGCCGGTGTAGTTCAGCGCAGCCAGCCACCAGTTGCTGAGCGGACTCTCGACGTTGTTGACAGCAAACTCATTGGCTTGGGACCAATCCACGTCGGTCACGATGATGGTGTAGCCGGTGGCCAGGACCACGAAGATAATGATGAAGGGCGTAATCGCGCCGATGACGTTACTGACCTTATCCACGTCGAGGAGGCCTACCAGCAGGACGAGCACGAGCATAATAGCGCCGCCCACCCAGATGGGCACACCCTCGAACTGCTGGCTGATGGTGGAGCCACCACCGGCGAACATGACGAAGCCGATGGAGAACAACGTGGCCAGTGTGCCCCAGTCCAGGATCCGGGAGACGATGGGCCCACTAATGTTGTCGTACACTGCCGTGTGCTCATCGGCCTGGAAGTAGGAGCCAAGCTGCAGAATTGCTACACCAGTAATAATCATGAGGGCGGAGGCGAGGAGTACGCCCCACAGGCCCATGTTTCCGAAAGCCACGAAGTACTGGAGTGCTTCCTGGCCAGAGGCAAAGCCGGCGCCGACGACGACGCCGATGAAGGCCATGGAAATGGTCACTGCGCGTTTCCACATAAGGTAAAGAGGTCTCTCAATCTCACACGCGCCGGGGGAATGCCATCACTACCCAAGGTGTGGTGCGGGCAATTGGGAAAGCCTCGCGGGCCCGGTTCGACTATCGATTTATCACGTGTGCCTCGGAAAAGATTAGGCGCCGTCTATCGGTGTTTTCCAGCTGGGGCTGCGGTTTCCTTAAGGATAGGCAGTGGCGGGGGTGTCAGAATTTGCCGTTTGGCGCATGTAGATGCAGGTTCTATGGCCGGCCAAGCCGATTTGTAACGGCTCGATAACGATTATCCGCGTTGGTTGATTAAGTCCTTGCGGGCCCGGGCCACGCGGGAGCGGATAGTGCCAACACGAACCCCGGCGATCTTCGCGGCCTCCTCGTAGGTATAGCCCAGCACTTGAGTCAGGATGAGGGCTTCGCGGCGGTCTTCTGGGAGGGCGTCGATAAGCGCGCGGGCGTCGATCCACTCGCTCCACGTGCCGGCGTTTTCGGGAGTTGCTGCGAGGGCGGCGGCATCCTCGTACTCGGTGGCGGACTTGCGCGGGCGGGCCATGTCGTGGCGGATGTTATCTACCCACACGCGGCGCGCAAGCGAAAGTAGCCACGTGCGCGCTGAGGAGCGGGCGGCGAAGCGGGGGAGTGCGCCGATGACGCGCAGGTAGGTCTCCTGGGTGAGATCGTCCGCGATATCGGGGCCACCGAGGTGGGCGAGTAGGCGCCAGACATCATCTTGGGTGGACTTAATGAACTCCGTGAGGGCTGCGCGATCGCCACGGCCTGCCTTGAGGGCGAGGTCGGTGACGCGCGCATCGTCGCGCTCGGAGTGTCGTTTCACCTCCCATAACTTACCAGTCGGGGGAGGCAGGACTTGGGTGTCTCGGGCTTAAGGCCGTGAACTCTGGCAACGTCAAAAACTGTTGCGCAGGTCATTTTTTATGGGTAGGCTATGAAAGGTCCGTGATTGATAATGTAAAGCAAATTATCAACCGATCTAGGAGGCATTAACCCCATGACTAACGCTTCGAATGAGTCCGCGGCAGACAAGGTTCTCGACAAGGGCCAGCGCGCCCCGGGCGGCCCGAACACAACCCGCCCCTCCGGTCAGCCAATTGCTACTGAAAACACCAGCATCACCGTTGGCCAGAACGGCCCGGTAGTGCTCAATGACATCCACCTGATTGAGAAGCTGGCGCACTTCAACCGCGAGCGCGTGCCGGAGCGCACCCCGCACGCTAAGGGCCACGGCGCCTTTGGTGAGCTGCACGTTACCGAGGACGTCTCTGCTTACACCAAGGCCAAGCTCTTCCAGAAGGGCACCGTGACCCCGATGATGGGCCGTTTCTCCACTGTTGCCGGCGAGCAGGGCTCCCCGGATACCTGGCGTGACGTCCACGGCTTCGCGCTGCGCTTCTACACCGAGGACGGTAACTACGACATCGTGGGTAATAACACCCCGGTCTTCTTCATTCGTGACGGCATTAAGTTCCCGGACTTTATCCACTCCCAGAAGCGTCTGGGTGCCAACGGCCTGCGTGATGCTGACATGCAGTGGGATTTCTGGACCCGCAACCCGGAGACCACCCACCAGGTGACCTACCTTATGGGTGACCGCGGTACCCCGAAGACCACCCGCCACCAGAACGGCTACGGCTCCCACACCTTCCAGTGGGTCAACGAGTCCGGCGATGCCTTCTGGGTGAAGTACCACTTCAAGACCCGCCAGGGCGTGGAGAACTTCACCGACGCCGAAGCCACGGAGATGGCTGGCAAGAACGCGGACTACCACCGCGAGGACCTCTACAACGCCATCGAGGAAGGCAACTTCCCGGTCTGGGACGTCAAGGTTCAGATCATGCCGGTGGCGGAGGCTGAAGAGTACCGCTTCAACCCCTTCGACCTCACCAAGACCTGGTCCAAGAAGGATTACCCGCTGGTCGATGTCGGATACTTCGTGCTCAACCGCAACCCGCGCAACTTCTTCGCACAGATTGAGCAGGTTGCCCTGGATCCGTCCAACATTGTCCCGGGCATTGGGCTGTCTCCGGACAAGATGCTGCAGGCACGCGTCTTCGCGTACTCCGACCAGCAGCGCTACCGTATCGGACCGAACTACAAGCAGCTGCCGGTGAACCAGCCGCTCAACCAGGTCAACACCTATGAGCACGAGGGCCCGATGCAGTACCTGTTCAACGCCCCGGAGGATCCGGTCTACTCCCCGAACCGCCACGCCAAGGGCGGCGGCTACCTGGATGGCGATGAGAACCTGCGCTTCAAGGAGCAGGAGACCACCACCGCTCCGGATCTCTACGTGAACCCGGACCCGGCAGGCATCGACCTGGTGCGTGCGCCTTATATCCACCACGCTGAGGACAATGACACCGTCCAGGCCACCGACCTGTACGAGAACGTCTACGATGACGACGCCAAGGAGCGCTTGGCGGACAACATCACCAACGCTATGGCCGGTGTGTCCTCGGAGACCGAGGAGCGCGTCTACGCCTACTGGGATGCAGTCTCCCCGCAACTGGGCAAGCGCGTGCGCGAGCTCTTCGCTGAGAAGAAGTAGGGATTAACGCAGGGGCGTTAATCCGTCACCCACATGAGTTAATCCGTCACCTTAGAAGCCCCGCCGGGTTCATTCCGGACGGGGCTTTTCCGCGCGCCTGACCGCTTTTGCCCAGCGTGGGCGATAGTTTCTTTTACATGACCTCACGCCTAGCTACTCCTGCTGACGCTAACCGGAAGGTTGGCACCCGCGCACTCCTTCTCGCCCTCGTGCTCATCGTGCCGCTCGTTATCGGCGCGGTCGTTGCCACCGTGTCCGAGTGGCAGCCAGCCGAAGCCTGGTCCCAGGAGCAGGCGGGTGCGCCCAGCGATGGCACCATCGATCCCGCTGAGCTTTACGACGTCGCCCGCGCCCTCAGCGAAGCCAATGCCCAGGCGGGATTCCTGGCGAACGGCGCGCAGCAGCTTGCCGACGGCACCGGTGAACTGAAGGATGGCGCTGGTGAACTGGGCGGCGGAGTGGACAAACTGGCCGGCGGCTCGCAGGAGCTATACGACGGCCTCATCCAGCTGCAATCCGGCACCGCCCAGCTGGGCAACGGTGCTACCGAGCTGGCCGACGGCGTCGGCGGCGCCGTCGACCAAGTCATCGGCCTAGGCGTGGTCCGCGGACAGATCCTGCAGGCCATCGACGGCACCCTCAAGGACTTGGAAGGAAACAACTCGGCGGAGGCGAAGAACATCCGCTCGCAGCTCGGTGATCTGCGCAGCCAAGTGGAGAACTTCCAATTTGACCAGTCCGTTCAGGATCAACTGACGCAGCTGAAGGATGGCTCGCGCGAGCTCTCCAACCAGCTGGCCGTGAGCGGCTACGCCTACCACGATGGCGTCTACCAAGCCACGGAGGGCGCAAAGCAGCTCAATGCCGGTATTGGCGAGCTCAACTCCAAGGTCGATGAGGCCCTGCAAGGTGTGGACAAGCTCGTTGCCGGCGCAGAGAAGGTCGACGGCATGGCGCAGCAGAACCGGTCCAAGGTGCAGGGCGCGCAGCGTGCGCTGCCCACCGTAGCCGGACCCGCTGAGGACGATAGCGCGCCTGCCCAGCTGCTCAGCCCCATCGTGGCCATGCTCCTCGCGGCTATCGCCGTCTTGGGCGGCGGGGTTATCGGAGCGCTGCTGACGCGCGTGGAGCGTCGTATCCTCGCGCTGCTGGGCGGCGCGGTGCTGATCGGAGTTGTGGTGGGCCTGCTCGTGGCACTTCTTGCTACCGGTGGAACCGCCGCGGCCGTGGCGTGGGCGGGGCTCGCGGCGGCGGGGGCCGGGGTGGCGTCGGCAAGCATTTTGTACGCACTCGTGCGCGGACTGGGGCTCGCTGGTTGGGGCCTGGGCAGCGTGCTCGGCGTAGCCCAGGTGGGCGTCGTGGGATGGGCGTGGAAAGCGGCCTCGACGGGAACCGATCTCAACGCCGCGATGAGTGCGCTCGTGCACCTCTTTCCCATGCAGTGGGCAACCTCCGCCATCACCGTGGCAGGCAATGGGGGGCAGTCCCCACAGCTGTGGACCGCGCTGGCTATTTTGGGGGTAATTTCGATCGCGGCTTTC
Organism: Corynebacterium sp. HMSC035E02; assembly: GCF_001836065.1. Taxonomy (NCBI): domain Bacteria; kingdom Bacillati; phylum Actinomycetota; class Actinomycetes; order Mycobacteriales; family Corynebacteriaceae; genus Corynebacterium; species Corynebacterium sp. HMSC035E02. Next base: position 39,878 of record NZ_KV827290.1, on the reverse strand, counting down.
GTTCTCGTGGGGGCACCCGCTAGGCACGAAGAAAATGGAAAAGCCTAGCTCAAAGGCCTGCGTGTGAAGCATCGACTGAGCCGGTAGAAGCGTTACAGAGTTTTTGAAGATTTATCTACCGTTGCGAGGGGAAATAGTGCTAGAGTGAGAATCGCTCACAAAGCCTACTTAGGGGGTAGGCAAACGGTTTCTCCAATCCGTTGTGAGTGATAGGGAATAGGGGCGACGCGGCTGCTGTAGGGGCACCGCGTCGTTTCCAATTTTCGGGGGTAAAATTGGCGGCACTGAACGCTGAAGAATTGGAGAATCACCGTGACCGACTCTCGCGATATCAAACCTTTTGCCGCCAGCCGTGGTCCCAAAATAACGTCGGTCGGCGCCATCGTCGGTGCAGCAGTGGCGGGAGGTCTGCTGCTCGGAGGTATTGGTGCGGGCGCGAGCTTGGCGGTCTTCGATGCGCCGGAGCGTGCCGATTTTCTCATGCAGCCAGCGCAGCGCGAGGTCCAGGCCGACATCATGGACCCCGACGATGTGCTCACTCCGGAGGAGGAAGAGCGCATGCTTGGCGACGTCTCCCGGATCGCCGCCCCCGACGTGGTCCAAGGGCTGCACTACATGGTCTTTGCCAAGAACAAAGAAAACGTCAACGACTCCGTGGAGGAGTATTTGCGTGACAATCACCCGGAGCTTATCGGCAAGGATAAGTTTGCCGATGGCCAAGTCTTCGTCGGCGTCGGCCTCGATCCGCGCCAGGCCTTCGTCTTCGCGGGTGAGGACGTGGCCGAACAGATGAAGCTGCGCAAGAAAGATAGCCATCTCGAGCAGTCCATCGAAGCCATTAAGCCGGGCGTGCGGGATGACAACATTCCTGCTGGTCTCTTTGCGGGTGCGGCGGCAGCGATCGACGTGGACCGTGCTGCGGATACCCAGTTTGAGAGTGCTCAAAATAACCGCGTTGGGGCGGCCATTGGTCTGGGGGTAGCGGGCCTGAGCGTTGGTGGCGCGGGCGCAGGCATCGTTGGCGGTACTCGCCGCAGCCGTCAGAAGAACGCGCAGCAGGCGCGCGAGGATTGGGATTATGTGTCGCAGACCTATACCGATGTGGCGCAGCGCCTGCGGGAGATCGATATCCGGGCGCACTCGCTGCAATCGGGTCTAGTGGATGAGCGCCTGCGCGAGGACTGGGAGGGCCTGCGCGATGACTTCCTGGCCATCGATGACAAGGTGGGTTCCCTCATGTCGATTCCGGCCGACGCACCGGACGAGCAGTTCCGCTCACGCTCCGTGCTCATTGCTCGTGCACGTTTGCTCTGCGAACGTGTAGAGACCGCCGAGTCCAACATCGAAAAGCTACACCGCATCGAGAACGCTGATACCGACACGCGCCGCTATGAGCTCTACGAGCTGGGCAAGGACCTCGCCCAGGCGGGTTACCTGGCTGCGGACATCGACTCGGCGCTTGAGCGCCACGCCAAGGAGCTGGAAGACGCCGCCGTGGCCCTGTCCAAGGAGCCGAACCACCCGCAGTTCATGGAGCGCTACTTGGAGCTCTTGGACCGGACTGCGCTGCTCTCGGAGCACCTGCAAGCACAGCTGCAGAAGGAGAACGAGGCCGAGGAACGCCCCGTACGCACGCATATCTATGACTCCCACTTCTTCGCCGGCTCTGGCTACCACGGTTACGTGCCCTTCTATGTTGTGAGCACCTGGGACAGCGACGCGACGGCCGCCCGCGATAGCTCTTCCGGTAGCAGCGGCGGCGTCAACAGCGGGTTTAGCTCGGGCTTTTCCGGTTCGGGTGGCTCCTCCAGCTTCTAGGAGGACGGGCGCCCTTTCCGCCGCCCGGTGAAAACGAAAAGAACCCGCAGTTTCCTGCGGGTTTAATGGTCGGGATAACAGGATTTGAACCTGCGACCTCTTCGTCCCGAACGAAGCGCGCTACCAAGCTGCGCCATATCCCGGTGTCTCGCTCTAAGCGGTACCGGAATACTGTAACGCACCCCAGCCTGAAAGGACAAAACGGCAGCGTGGAGGGGGTATTCCTAGGCGGCCTTCTCTGTGATACGCAGCAGCGTGGCGGACGGGCGGCAGAAGAGGCGGAAAGGAACGAACTTGGAGGTGCCCAGCCCGTTGGAGACATGCATGTACATTTCTCCGAATCGGTGCAGGCCCTCCGCGCGAACGCGGTCGATGCCGCAATTGGTCACGATGGAGCGCGAGCCCGCCACCTTGAAAGGCAGGCAGAGCTGGCCGCCGTGCGTATGTCCGGACAGGGACAGCTGGTAGCCGTCGGCGGCGAACTTCTCCAGGACGCGAGGTTCCGGGGAATGCAGTAGTGCTAAGGAGAGGTCGGCGTCCTCGTTGGGGGCGCCGGCGATTTCGGAGTAGTCATCCAAATCGTGGTGTGGGTCGTCCACGCCGGCGGCAGCGAGGCGGACATCGCCTACCTTGAACTCCACGCGGGCCTGGTTGGCGTCGTGCCAGCCGTGTTCCAGGAAGGCCGCGCGCATGCCCTTCCAGGGCAGGTTCACGTAGGAAGGTTCGTTCTTCTTCCCAATCAGGTAGTTGAAGGGGTTCGGGATGCGCGGCGCCCAGTAGTCGTTGGTGCCGAAGCAGAACATCCCCGGGCGGCTCAGCAGCGGGCCAAGGGCGCGGAGGACCTCGGGTACGGCGCGCTCGTCGGAGAGGTTGTCACCGGTATTGATCACCAAGTGCGGGTCAAGGACATCGAGGCCTGAGACCCACTCGATTTTGGCGCGCTGGCCCGGGATCATGTGGAGGTCGGACACGTGCAGGATACGGAACTCGGACTCCTCGCGCAGCGTACCGGGCTCCAGCAGCGGCAGGGTGTACTCCTTGAGCTCAAACTTGGTGAGTTCTGAGTGCGCCCACGCGGCAACGCCTAGGCCGGCGGCGGCGAGTCCGCCAAGAACAGGGAAAATCTTCACCTTCACCACACTACCTGGCCGGCAGGCGTAGATTGAAGGGCATGAGTGAGTTGAAAGAAACTATCCGTGCTGACCTCAAGACCTCGATGAAGGCCAAGGACAAGGCCCGTACGAGCGCCATCCGTTCTCTGCTGTCTGCCATCCAGGCGGAGGAAACTTCTGGTTCCCGCCACGAGATCACCGATGAGGACATCCTCAAGGTCATCGCCCGTGAGATTAAAAAGCGCCGCGAGTCCGCAGAGGTCTACGCGGAAAACGGCCGCCCGGAGTTGGCGGAGGCAGAGCTTGTCGACGTCCCCTTCTTCGAGGCCTACCAGCCGGAGCAGCTTGACGACGACGCCCTGAACTCCCTCGTCGCTGAATCCATCGCCGAGGTTGAGAAGGACTCCGGCGAGCCGGTGACCATCAAGCAGATGGGCAACGTGATGAAGGTGGCCACCGCCAAGGCTGCTGGGCGCGCCGACGGCAAGCGCCTGTCCACCGCGGTCAAGGCCGCCCTCAACTAGCGTGTTAGCGCAGGAGCGCTAGCACCCACGCTGTAGCCCGTTTTACGCTCTAGCTCCTTGTCACGCTCTAGCTCCTTGTCACGCTGTAGCCCGTTTTTACGCTTTAGCGCTCTGCGCTAAAGCCCGAAGAAATCCCGCACGTCGTTCGTCAGGCGGTCGACATCCTCTTGGGAGAACAGCGGGTCGGACTGAGTAGCCGGCTGGCCATTGTCCGTGCCACCGCCGTTGCCGCTCGGCGCCGACGGGGTGTAGTAGCTGGAGTTGGAGGTGCCGGAGCTTGCGGAGTCGCCAGCGGAGCCGTCGGAAAGCTGCAGCGTTACCTCCGCACCCTTCTTAGTGCCGGATGCACCGGTGATGACACGAACCACCTTGCCGTAGCCCACGCCGGGCGCGGGCACCTCGGTGGTTTTGACCACGTAGCCAGCCTTCTCTAGAGCGGAGCGGGCTTGGCTTTCGGACTTGCCCTTCAACCCGTCGATAAGCGGCGATACCGTGCCCGAATCATAAGCGCGGTCGTAGTCCGGCACCGTTCCCTTCAGCGCATCGGGAACGCGCGCGGCCATGGTGTAGAACGTTGATGCGGGCTCCTTGCCACCGAAGAGGTTGCCGTTGGCGCACTGGCGCACGGGCCCGGTGCACAGCGGGCTCGTGGTGGTGCCGTCATTGTAGATATACGGCGCGGCAGCAACCTCAGAGTTGAAGCCGAGGAATGCCGAGGACTGGTTGGACTCCGTGGTACCAGTCTTGGCGGCGGCCTTGCCGCTGAAGCCCGCAGCACGCGCAGAATCGGCCGCCGTGCCCTTTTCAGTATCGGCGGTCATGTTGTTTTCCAGCGCCTTGGCCACCTCTTTGCCCACCGCGCGTTCGCACGGGGTGTGCTTGAGGTACACCTCGTTACCGTGGGAGTCCGTGACCTCCTCGATGGGGTTCGGCTCGCACCACATGCCTTCCGACGCCACCGTCGCCCCCACGTTGGAAAGCTCGAGCGCGTTCACCGCCGTCGGGCCGAGCGTGAAGGAGCCCAGGTTGGCGTCCTTGATGTGGTCGGCGATGGAGGATTCGCCGTCGTAGCTGCCGGGCTCCTCGTAGGAGCGCAGGCCGAGCTTCACGGCGATGTCGACGATGCGCTCGACGCCAAGCTGCTCAGTGAGCTGGATGAAGGGGGTGTTGGGGGAGTAGGCGAGAGTGTCCTGCATAGTCATCGTGGAGGCGTAGCTGCCGGCGTTCTCCACGCAGTACTTGTTGGGTGGGCAGTTCTCAGCGCCGCCGAAGCCTAGCCCTTCCGCCTCGTAGCGCTTGGGCACTGCCAGTTTGTCTTTGATGCCATAGCCCGATTCCAAGGCGGCCGCGGCGGTAAAGAGTTTGAACACGGAGCCGGCGCCATTGCCCACCAGCGAATTGGGCTGGGGCAGGAGGGTTTCGTTGTTGGCCAGGTCGAGCCCGTAGGTGCGCGAGGACACCATGGCGAGGACCTTGCGGGAATCAGTGCCCGGCTTGATCACGTTCATGACTTCCGCCACGCCCTCGGTATCCGGGGCGGTGTGGCTGCGTACTGCGTTGAGAGCTTGGTCCTGGACGTCGGGGTCAAGGGTGGTTTTCACGGTCAGGCCACCGCGCGCTAGATGCTCGCGGTCTATGCCCTTATCGGCGAGGTAGTCCATCACGTAGTCGCAGAAGAAACCGCGATCTCCCGCGCCGATGCAGCCATTGGGCAGCGTGGCGGGGCTATCCAACACGCCGAGGGGTTCTTGGGCATAGGCATCGGCGTCCTCCTGGGACAGGGAGCCGGTGTCGACCATAGCTTGGAGCACCACATTGCGGCGTTCGAGCACGCCTTCCTCGTTGGTGTAGGGATTGAGATACTCCGAGGATTGCACCATGCCGGCGAGCATCGCTGCCTGCGGCACGGTGAGGTGCGCGGCATCGGAGCCGAAATAGGTGCGGGCGGCGGCCTCGATACCGTAGGAGTGGTTGCCAAAGGGCACGAGGTTGAGATAGTTGGTGAGGATCTCATCCTTGGAAAGCTTGGCGTCGATATCCGTCGCCATGCGCATCTCACGCAGCTTGCGGGCTATGGATTGCTCGGTTGCGGCTTGCCGTTCTTCATCCGTGGTGGCATTGACGAGGAGGAGGTAGTTCTTCACGTACTGCTGATCCAGCGTGGACGCGCCCTGGGAGACGCCGCCCGCTGCCAGGTTGGTCCACAAAGCGCGGACGTTGCCCTGCAGATCGACACCTTCGTGCTCATAGAAGCGGCGGTCCTCGATGGCCACAACTGCCTGCTTCATAGCGTCGGAGATCTCATCCGGCTGTACGGGATGGCGACGCTGTTCGTAGATGTAGGCAAGGGGGTTGCCCTTGGCATCCAAGATGGTGCTCACGCCGGGGGTATCCCCGCTGGTGAGATCCTGGATGTCCGATTGCATCGTTTCGTTCGTCCTAGCAACGGCAACGCCACTGACGCCGGCGACGGGGGCGATGGCTAGCGCGATGAGGATGCCGACCAGTGCTGTGGACAGGACGAGCTTTCCCAGGGATTTGATGACAGTCACCCTCCACACACTAGTGCTTTAGGGCGACAACCGGGAGACCCCCCTAAAGTGTGACCTGTTAGACAGGTATACCGGTCTGTGAATAGACTTACCAATGGTACATAATATTCCGTCGGGTTGAGGGTTATTCACGATCTTCCACTACGACGGGGGGAACTTGGAAGGAGTTACCTAGCCATGGCAGTCAGTGTCAAAGGTGCAGGACGGTCCGCAATGGTAAAGAATGCCTCGTTAACCTCCGAGCGTGGTGAGTGGGTTACCCAAGCCAAGTGCCGCAACGGTGACCCCGATGCGCTTTTCGTGCGAGGGGCAGAGCAGCGTAAGGCCGCGGTGATTTGCCGCCACTGCCCGGTGCTGAACGAGTGTCGCGCGGATGCCCTTGATAACCGCGTGGAGTTTGGTGTGTGGGGCGGCCTCACGGAGCGCCAGCGCCGCGCCCTTCTGCGTAAAAATCCGCACATCACCAGCTGGGCGCATTACCTTGCTGAGGGTGGCGAACTCATCGGTATTTAGTAGCATTGGGCCCATGACTAAATGGGAATATGCAACCGCGCCGGTTCTTACACACGCGACGAAACAAATCCTCGATTCCTGGGGTGAGGACGGCTGGGAGCTCGTCACTATCACCCCGGGCATGAACCCGGAGAATGTCGTCGCCTATTTCAAGCGCCCTCTGGAGGAGTCCTAATGGGCGCCCTCGCACGCCTGGAAGAACTCGGCGTGGAGCTTCCTTCTGTCGCGGCCCCTCTCGCGTCCTATATCCCGGCCATCCAGGTAGGAAACCAGGTATGGACCTCCGGTCAGCTGCCCGTCGTGGGCGGCGAATTGCCTGCTACCGGCAAGGTTGGCGCAGAAGTGGACCTCGAGAAGGCGCAGGAGCTGGCGCGCACGGCCGCGCTAAACGCGTTGGCTGCCATCGATGGCCTCGTGGGCCTCGACCGTGTCACCCGCGTGGTGAAGGTGGTCGGCTTCGTCGCCTCGGCTCCATCCTTTACGGATCAGGCCGCGGTTATCAACGGTGCCTCGAACTTCCTCGGGGAGGTCTTTGGTGATGCCGGTGTTCACGCGCGTTCTGCAGTGGGGGTAGCGGTCCTTCCGAAGGATTCCCCCGTTGAGATCGAAGTTATCGTAGAAATCGCTGAGTAATCGGATAGGGTTAGAACCATGGAGCATCCTGCATATAGCCAATTGCGTCCCGTGAGCCAGTCCGTCGGTGTCGTGCTGTGCGATAATCCCAGCTACACCGCCTTGGAGGGTACCAATACGTGGATTATCCGCGCCGGAGAAGATTCTCGCGCCATTGTGGTCGATCCAGGCCCAGAGGATGAGGGGCATCTCAACGTTGTGACCGCGAAGGCGGGCGAGGTAGCACTGATCCTTCTCACTCACCGCCACGATGATCACGCCTCGGGCGCTCAGCGTCTGCGCCAGCTCACCGGCGCTCCGATTCGCGCGTTCGATCCGAACTACTGCAACGGCGCGGAGGCGCTTGTCGACGGCGAAGTGATCACCGTCGACGGCATCACCCCGCAGCTTGAGGTGGTTCATACCCCGGGCCACACTGCGGATTCCACCTGCTTCTTCGTATGGTCCGAAGAGGCTAAGAACTCCACCCTGGAGGGAATTCTGACCGGTGATACCATCGCTGGCCGTCACACCGTGCTCCTGTCTGAGACCGATGGTGACTTGGGCGCCTACCTGAAGACGCTGGACCTTCTCGAAGAGCGCGGCAAGGATGTAGCACTCTTCCCGGGGCACGGCCCGGACTTGGAGGACACCTCCGCGGTTGCCCGCAAGTACATTGACCGCCGCCACCACCGCTTGGATCAGATTAAAGAGGTCCGCGGGCGCCTTGGTGAGGATGTTGACGTTAAGACCCTCGTCGATGAGATGTACGACGACGTCGACCCGGTCCTTCGCCACGCCGCCGAGCAGTCCACGCGCACTGCGCTGAAGTACCTCGCGGCTCAGAACTGAATCACCGCATAGGAAAATCCCCCGAGAAATTCTCGGGGGATTTTGCATTGGGCCACAGCCGCCCGGAGGCGGCATATGCAGGCTCGGCCTTTAAGACTTAGCGCGCGCGGCGAGCCAAGTGCTCGGTATCGACGATGAGCACCGACTTGCCTTCCAAGCGAATCCATCCGCGGTGGGCGAAGGTGGCCAGCGCCTTGTTGACGGTCTCGCGGGACGCGCCGACGAGCTGGGCGATCTCTTCCTGAGTGAGGTCGTGGTTCACGCGCAGTGCACCGCCCTCTTGCGAGCCGAAGCGGTTAGCCAGCTGCAGCAGGGTCTTGGCCACGCGGCCCGGAACATCGGTAAAGATGAGGTCCGCCAGGTTGGCGTTGGTGCGACGCAGACGGCGGGCCAGCACGCGCAGCAGCTGCTGCGCAATCGCCGGATGATCGGCCACCCACTGCTTGAGCATTTCGGAGTTCATCGTGGCGGCGGTGACCTCGGTGACGCACACAGCAGACGAGGTGCGCGGGCCCGGATCGAAGATAGAAAGCTCACCGAACATATCGGACGGGCCCATCACGGTCAGCAGGTTCTCACGGCCATCCGGGGCGTGGCGAGCAAGCTTAATCTTTCCCGAGGTGATGATGTAGAGGCGGTCGCCCGGCTCTCCTTCCTCGAAAATGGTGGTGCCGCGCGGGAAACGGACGGTTTCCATTTGCTCGATGAGGTTTTGTACTGCTACCGGATCGACGCCCTGGAAAATGCCAGCGCGGGAGAGGATGTCCTGTACGCCTTCCACTGTTACTCCTTAAAGCCTGCGCAGCGAGGAAAACACTTGGACGCAAGCTGGTTTGGTCTATTTTGACGCACCTAGTCTCCAGTGCGCCACGAGGCACTGCACAACATCATACAGTGCAATTAGTCACTATTTCCACCAACGGGAAAAATAGTCACATGCCTTTACTAATCTGTTTAATTCTCGAAGGCCGTTGCCTCTAGCTTTTCCATGAGAATGGCAAACAGGGCGAGGCACAGCGGGACGAGGACAACGAGCGAAATCATGCTTTCCATTCTAACTTCCGTCACTAGAGTTACTTCTATGTCCCCTGACCTTTTTGCACAGCATGACGATGATACCGAGGAAGCGCGTGTTGCCCATATTCGTACCGCCCTCGCGGACGAATATCCCGATGCCGACTGTGAACTAGACTTCACCAACCCCCTTGAGCTACTCGTAGCGACAGTGCTTTCAGCACAGTGCACGGATGCCCGCGTCAACCAGGTCACCCCGGAGCTGTTCGCAGCCTACCCCTCCGCGCCGGATTATGCCGCCGCGGACCGCGCCGACCTTGAGCGCATTCTCCGCCCACTCGGCTTTCAGCGCATGAAGGCCGGCCACCTGTTGGGCATCGGTGAAAAGCTCGTCGCGGACTTCGACGGGCAGGTACCACGCGGCATCGACGAGCTCACCTCGCTGCCCGGCGTCGGCCGCAAGACCGCGTTGGTGGTGCGGGGAAATGCCTTTGGGCTGCCGGGAATCACCGTGGATACCCACGTCACGCGACTGAGTCAGCGGCTCGGTCTGACCGAGGCGAAGACGCCGCGGGCGATTGAGAGGGACGTCGCCAAGCGCGTGCCCGAAGAGGAACAAACCGTATTCTCTCACCGCCTCATCCTCCATGGGCGGCGCGTGTGCACCGCCCGGAAGCCGAAGTGCACGGCCTGCGTCCTCGCCCCATGGTGCCCGTCGCGGGGTTAAGGTGGAGCAATGAGCCAATATTCTCGGTGGCCCGGATACGTGAAGGTGAGCATCGCAGCCATTGTTGCGCTGGCGGCACTCGCGTTCGTCGGCGTGGTGAATCTCCTTGAGGATGATGAGCCGGAGGTCCCCGTCCCCGAGGCGCAGGAGCAAGAAGTAGCCAAGCGTCCCAAGTGCCCCGAGGGGCCCATTGCTGGGGTGGACCTTCCCTGCTTAGGAGCGGCCGGTACCGCGGCGGCCAAGAACGTTCAGATCGTCACGTTGTGGGCATGGTGGTGCGAGCCGTGCCGCACGGAGCTGCCCTTCTTCGAAGACCTTGCACGCTCGCACTCGACGTGGAATGTCGTCGGCGTGCATGCGGATGCGAACGCCGCCAACGGTGCTGCGCTTTTGAGTGACCTGCAGGTCGACATCCCCAGCTACCAGGACGAGGATGGGACCTTCGCTGGCGAGCTCGGGCTGCCGGGCGTCATCCCCATCACCCTCGTGGTGCGCGATGGCAAGGTGGAAGAGAAGTTCATCAAACCGTTTAGCTCCGCCGAAGAATTGGAGGCGGCCGTCGAGGAGGTTCTTCAGTGAGCCGCCTGTTTCCTGCTCACGCCCCGGAGTGGCTGCGCCCGGCGCTCGGGGTTGATACAGACAAGGTCCAAGAACGCCTCATTCGGCATGTCCCGGCCGCCAAGCGCCGGCGTGAATCGGCAGTGTTGGTGCTCTTGAAGGGCGAAAGCTTCGCAGACGGTGAGGTGTTGCTTACGCACCGCTCGCCCTCGATGCGCTCGCACTCCGGGCAGATTGCTTTCCCCGGTGGGCGCAAGGACGAGGAGGACGCCTCGCTTGTCGACGCTGCCCTGCGCGAAGCCGAAGAAGAAACCGGCCTCGACCGCTCCGCCGTCACACCCCTTGAACAGTGGGGCAAGCTGGATATCCCAGCTACCGGCAATACCGTGAGCCCGGTCCTGGCGTATTGGCATAAACCGGGTGACGTGTGGCCGGCGAGCCCCGCGGAAACCGATGATGTCTTCACCGTCCCTTTGCGGGAGCTGGCGGAACCCACGAATCGCATGATGGTGGGATTTGGCCGCTGGAAGGGGCCGGCGTTTCGGACGCGGGGCTACCTGGTGTGGGGCTTTACCGCGGGAGTGCTGTCTGGGCTGATGGATCATGCGGGCTGGAGCGTGGAATGGGATAAGAAAATGGTTCACGATCTGCGTGAATCACTCAACCGCTCCTTGAATAATGAGAAGATAGGTTAGTTTCTGCCCCTTTTAGCCCTTAAGAAAGCATTCCCTCTGTGTCTCTTGCTGTTGACATCCTGATCGTGGTTGCCGTGCTCCTCGCTGTTCGCGTGGGTTGGCGGCAGGGCGCCTTGGCAGCGGTCCTCGCCGCCGTGGGAATCATTGCGGGGCTGGTGCTGGGAACTGTGGTTGCCCCGCTGGCGATGGGCTTGGCGGACCAGGCCGCCGTGCGCTTCTTGTTGGCTGTCGGCGTGCTCATTCTGCTGGTGGGCTTAGGGCAGCTGGTGGGGACGTCGCTTGGCATGGCGTTGCGGGACCGCATGCGCACCCGCTCGGGGCAGCGCGTGGACTCCTCAATTGGTGCGGTATTCCAGGCGGTGGCGGCCATCGTGGTGATTTGGTTGGTTTCCCTGCCTTTGGCATCCAACCTGGGTGGCCGGCCGGGGCAAGCGCTGCGTGAGTCGCACGTGCTCAGCGCGCTCAATGCAGCGGCACCCTCGCGCCTAGCGGCGCTGCCGAACGGTATCGCAGCACTACTCAACGAGTCTGGGCTGCCGCCGCTGGTGTCTCCGTGGGAGCGCTCCGGTGCCGATGTGGAGGTGGATGCTCCCGCAGTGAACATCGAAGACCCTGAGCTGGCGGAACGCGTGCGACCTTCCGTAATCCACGTGCTGGGGGATGCGGAGGCGTGCTCGCGCCGGCTGATGGGCTCGGGCTTTGTTACGGAACCGGACTACGTCATCACGAACGCCCATGTTGTGGCCGGCACGGATAAGGTTCACCTCGATACTGTGCTCGGGCTCAAGGAGGCGCACGTGGTGTACTACAACTCGGATGTGGACATTGCGGTGCTGCATAGCCCCGGGTTGGGCTTGGAGCCTTTGCCGTGGGCGGAGCAAGCGGCTGTGACGGGGGATGATGCCATCGTCTTGGGCTTCCCGCAGTCGGGTCCGTTCACGGCGGAGCCGGCGCGCGTGCGCGACCGGCTGACCATTGCGGGGCCGGATATCTACTCCACGGGCCGCGTGGAGCGCGATGCCTACACGGTGCGCGGCAGCATCCGCCAGGGCAATTCGGGTGGCCCGATGATCAACCCGGAGGGCCAGGTGCTCGGCGTTGTGTTTGGTGCTTCCGTGGAGGATTCCGATACGGGCTATGCACTCACCGCGGACGAGGTGCGCGGCCACGTGGGTGACGTTACGCAGCTTGTCGACGCCACCCCAACCGGCTCCTGCGTCTCATAGGTTTCTGGAATAGGTCTTCGGCGAGGGCGGGCGAGTGAATTAAAAGCCCATTTGCCCTCTGCTGACGTCTCGTTGAAAGTCCACAGCAGCCTGACGAACTTCGGGATCATGGCTATGTGTTCGTTTGTTAATGCGGTGGTGCATCATTCCTGCGGGGAGGGAGATGAGTAGGACAGCCAAAAGAATTATCACGATGGAAGTGGACATTATGCGTTCCTATCCCCGACTCCCGTGCCCACTCCAAGCAAGGCAGGCGCGAAGCTGGTAATCAGTAACGCCTGGCTTATTGAAGATGTCTCGGCATGTGTCCGGATTTGGATACCATCCGGTGCATTGTGATCCATTCTCGTATTCGCAGATTTTGAACGGTTGCACGTTGGTGGCGGCAGCAGAAGGTCCCGCGCCAGATGTGGTGAGCGCCAAACTGAAAGCTAAAAGGGTGATTTTCTTCATCAGAATTCCTTGTGTTAGAGATCCTTTAGAGTCCATAGAAGTGATATGGCTCACCGTACACTTTATGGAATTGCTGGTTGTTTTTCAACAGTCTTGGGTCCAGTAATTGCATATAAAGACCATCGTCTTTCGCGGCCCGCTATCGCTGGTATAAAGGCCCGTCAATGCCGAACCCGCCAACCACAGCAAGGTTGACGGGTAGTCGGCGCGCTTGAGCTAGATATCCGTGCCGATATCGAGGTGCATACCCGGAACCGAGTTGATGAGGTTGCGGGTGTACTCCTGCTGGGCGTTGTCGAAGATATCGTCGGCGGTGCCCTGCTCGACGGCCTGGCCCTTCTTCATCACAACTACGTCGTCGGCAGTCTGGCGGACCACTGCGAGGTCGTGGGTAATGAAGAGATAGGACAGGCTGAGCTCAGACTGCAGCTCCGCGAGGAGCTGGATGATCTGGTTCTGCACCAGCACGTCCAGGGCGGAAACGGCCTCATCGAGGACGATGACCTCTGGGCGCAGCGCGAGCGCGCGGGCGATGGCGATGCGCTGGCGCTGGCCGCCGGAGAGCTCGTTGGGGTAGCGGCGCATGGCGGAGCGAGGCATGGAGACCATGTCGAGAAGCTCGGCCACGCGGGCCTCGCGTTCCTTGCGCGAGCCCACCTTGTGCAGCGCCATGGGTTCCTCGATGCACTTGTAAATGGAGTACATCGGATCCAGTGAGCCATAAGGGTTCTGGAAGACCACCTGCATTTTGCGGCGGAGCTTGAAGAGTTCCTGCTTCGATAGCTTCGAGGTATCACGGCCTTCGAATTCGATGGTGCCGGAGGTCGGCTCCAAAAGGCCCAACACCATGTTTGCCACCGTAGACTTGCCGGAGCCGGACTCGCCCACCAGCGCCAGGGTGGTGCCGCGGCGGATGTCGAAGGAGACATCGTCGACAGCCTTGAGGAGCTTCTTGCCGCCACGCTGTCCGCGGATGTCGAATTCCTTGGTGAGGTTGCGAACCGAGATGACCGGGGCCTGAGCCGCGGAAGATGAACCTTCAGCGGAATCTGCAGCGGTGGAGCCAGGTTCGACGGCGGTGCCGATAGCCTCGCCCGACTTGAGTTCCTTGGCCTCCACGCCAGCTTCCTTGGCCGCGCGGATGCGGGAGGAGGCGAGGGAAGGGGCGGCCTTGACAAGGCGGCGGGTGTAAGGGTGCTGCGGGGAACGCAGGATCTCGCGCGACGGGCCCGACTCCACGATGCGGCCGCGGTGCATCACGATGAGGTGTTCGGCGCGCTCGGCCGCCAGACCAAGGTCGTGGGTAATGAAGAGAACGGCGTTACCCAGCTCCTCGGTGAGGTGCTCCAGGTGGTCCAGGATGGTCTTCTGAACAGTTACATCCAGCGCGGAGGTGGGCTCGTCGGCGATGAGTAGCTTCGGGCGGGCGGCCAGGCCGATCGCGATGAGCGCGCGCTGGCGCATACCACCAGAGAACTCGTGGGGGTACTGCTTGGCGCGGCGTTCGGCGTCGGGAAGCCCGGCTTCCTCCAGAAGCTCCACAACGCGTTCGTGGCGCTTGGAACCCTCCACCACGTGGTTGGCCTTGAGAGACTCTTCAACCTGCGTGCCGATGCGCCATACCGGGTTCAGGTTGGACATGGGATCCTGCGGGACCAAGCCGATCTTGTCGCCGCGCAGCGATTCGAATTGCTTGTTGTTGTAGTGAGTGATGTCCTCGCCCTCGAAGAGGATCTGGCCGCCGGTGACCTTGCCGGTGCCCGGCAGCAGGCCCAGGATGGACATCGCCGTGGTGGACTTACCGGAACCGGACTCGCCCACGATGGCCACGGACTGGCCCGGGTAGATGGACATGTTGACGCCACGCACTGCCTCAACCACGCCGGTCGACGTGGTGAAGGAGATGCGAACGTCCTTCATTTCAAGAAGTGGGTTAGTCATTAACGCTTCCTCGCCTTCGGATCGAGTGCATCGCGGACGACGTCACCCATCATGATGAAGCTCAACACGGTTAGGCCCAAAGCGCCCGCCGGGTAGAACAGGACTGCCGGAGCGACGCGCAGGGAAGCCTGCGCGTCGGAAATGTCTCCGCCCCAGGACACGAACGTCGGCGGCAGGCCGATGCCCAGGAAGGACAAGGTGGCCTCCGCGACGATGTAGGTGCCCAGCGCCACGGTGGCGTAGGAGATGATGGGCGCGGCCGCATTCGGCAGGATGTGGCTGAACAAGATGCGCCAGCTCGACGCACCGATGGAGCGCGCGGATTGCACGAATTCCTCGTTCTTGATGGAGACCACCGCGCCGCGCGTGATGCGGGCAATGGAGACCCAGCCGAAGAGGCCGAGCACCAAGACCACCGTGACGATGGTGCGGTGCTCCTTGAACATCTGCATGACCACGATGGCGGCGAGCACCAGCGGGATGGCGAAGAAGATGTCGGTGATGCGGGAGAGAACAGAGTCGATCCAGCCGCCGAAGAAGCCGGCGATAGCGCCGATCATTGAACCAAGCACTACGACGAGCAGCGTGGTGAGGACGCCGACGGCTACCGACGCGCGCGCACCGTAAATCACGCGGGCGTAGATATCGCAGCCTTGGCGGTTGAAGCCGAAGGGGTGGCCTGGCTCGGCGGGGGCGAGGGACTTGGACAGCTCGCATAGGCGCGGGTCGGTGCTAGTGAAAAGACCCGGTGCGATGGCTAGGAGGATGGCCACGAGAATCATCACGGCCGCAATCCAGAACAGTGGGCGACGGCGCAGGTAGCGCCATGCCTCCCCCCACTGGGAGGAAGGCGCGGACTCGTCCTTGACGGCATCGACCGCGCCGAGACCCGTTTCATCGGTTTCCGAGACGAAGTGCTCTTGGCCCGGGTGGGGAGTGGTTTTCTCGAAATTAGGCATAGCGGATCCTCGGATCAAGTACGGCGTACAGGAGGTCAACGAGCAGGTTGGCGATGATGTAGATGATCACCAGCACGGTGGTGAAGGAGACGATTGTGGTCGGCTCACCACGCAGAATGGCCTGGTACATGGTGCCGCCGACGCCGTTGATACCGAAGATGCCCTCGGTCACGATGGCGCCGGTCATGAGCGCACCGATGTCGGCGCCGATGAAGGTGGCCACGGGAATCAGCGAATTGCGCAGCACGTGGCGGCGGGTCACCGCGCCGTTGGACAGCCCCTTGGCGCGGGCGGTGCGCACGTAATCGGCGCGCAGGTTCTCCGCCACGGACTGGCGGGTCAGGCGGATGACGTACGCCAAGGAGAGCGCGCCGAGCACCATGGCCGGCATGAGGAGAGACTTCACTGTGGCGTTAGCGCCGACGGTAACCGGCAAGACGCCCCACTTAATGCCCACGAGGTACTGGAAGACAAAGCCGATGACGAAGGAAGGCACCGCGATGACGAGCAGGGAGATGACCAGCACGGTGGAATCGAAGAAGCCGCCGCGGCGCATACCGGCGAAGACACCGAAGAGGATGCCGAAGACGGACTCAAAGATAATGGCCATGACGGTCAGCTTTACAGTAACCGGGAAGGCGTTAGCCATCACCTGGGTCACGGGCACGCCGGAGAAGGTCGTACCGAAGTCCAGCATGAAGATGCCCTTGATATAGAGCAGATACTGAATGATGAACGGCTTGTCGAGGTTGTATTCGGCCTCGATGCGGGCACGGGCAGCCTCGGTAAGGCCGCGGTCACCGCCAAGGGCTTCGACAGGATCGCCGGGCATCAAGAAGACGAGCGCATAGATGAGCAAGGTAGCTCCGAAGAACACCGGAATCATCTGGAGCACTCGGCGCCCGATATAGCGCAGCATAGTGTGGTCCTTTACTCGTTGTGGGGCAGGTGCTTGCCAGCGTCGGGACGCGGGGCATAGCTTACGAGAATTCTAATGTGTGATCCCACGCTTCGAGAAATCTATAGCGCGTTTCTAATCACACTTTGGGGGTGAAAACGCGGGGCGACCCCCGCTCCATGGAGGTTGCGGGGGTCGTGCGAAGTGGCCAGGGGTGGCGTTACTTCTTGGTGATGTTGTAGTACACCGGCTGGGACTTCCAGGAGAAGACGACGTTGTCGACGTTCTCGGAGTAGCCACCGGTGGCGTTGGAGTACCACAGCGGGATAGCCGGCAGGTCCTTGAACAGGACTTCCTGGGCCTCGGTGTACTTCTTGATGGCGTCTTCCTCAGAGGTGGAGGTCAGGGCTTCGTCGAGAAGCTTGTCAAACTCCGGGTTGGTGTAGTCACCGTCGTTGGAGGAACCGTTCGTCTTGTACAGCGGGGCCAGGAAGTTGGCCTGGCTCGGGTAGTCCGCCTGCCAGCCGGTGCGGAAGGCGGTCTTGATGGTGCGGTTGGTCACCTCATCGCGCAGGGACTTGAAGTCCGGGTACGGTGCGCCAACAGCCTCGATGCCGAGGGTGTTCTTGATGGAGTTGGTGGTTGCATCCACCCAGCTCTTGTGGCCGCCGTCGGAGTTGTAGGCAATCTCCAGGGTCGGGTTATCCCACTTGTTGAGCTTGTCGGCCTCAGCCCACAGTTCCTTGGCCTTCTCCGGATCGTACTCAAGGACTTCGTTGCCCTTGATGTCCTCGGAGTAGCCCGGCATAACCGGGGAGGTGAAGTCCTTGGCCGGGGTGCGGGTGCCCTTGAAGATGGTGTCCGTGATCTCCTCGCGGTTGATGGCATAGGAGATGGCTTGGCGGCGCAGCACGCCTTCTTCGCCGGAGTAGTGCTCGAGGTTCTCGCCCAAGGTGAAGGACTGGAAGATAGCAGTCGGCTGGTTCACTGCACGGTCGCCGAGGTCGGCCTCGTAGACGTCGAAAGCGGAGTCCGGAACGGCGTCGAGAACGTCGAGGTTGCCGGAGAGCAGATCGGCGTAAGCGGCGTCCTGGGAGGCGTAGAAGACGAACTTGATGCCGTCGTTCTGCGGGGTCTGGCCACCCTTGTACTCCTCATTCGGAACGACGGTGGCGTCCTGGTTGTGGTTCCACTCGGACAGCTTGTACGGGCCGTTGCCAATCGGGTTCTGGCCGAAGGCATCCATGTCTTCCAGGGCAGACTCGTGCAGCGGGTAGAACGCGGAGTAGCCCAACTGTGCCGGGAAGTCCTGCTCCGGGCTGTTCAGGGCGATGGTGAAGGTGTGGTCGTCGACGACCTTGAGGCCCTCCATCTTTTCGACGCCTTCCTCGAAGCCCTTGATGTTGGCAAAGAAGGAAGCGTTGAGCTGGTCGTTGGCCACGGCGTAGTTCCAGGCGTCCACGAAGTTCTTCGCGGTGACCGGGGAGCCGTCGGAGAACTTCGACTCCTTGAGCTTGACGGTGAACTCGGTGTTGTCGTCATTCGGCTCGATGGATTCAGCCAGCTCGTTCTGAGCTTCGCCGTCACCGTCGTAGTAGACCAGGCCGGCGTAGATGGAATCGACGATACGTCCGCCGCCGGTCTCATTGGTGTTGGCCGGGATGAGCGGGTTCTGCGGCTCGGAGCCGTTGACGGTGACGATTCCATCACCGGAGCCGGAAGCAGAGTCTGAACCGGAGTTGTCGCCACCACAGGCCGCGAGGGTGAGCGGCAGGGTAGCGACAGAGAGAGCAGCGAGTGTCTTCTTGAGCGTCATGTAGGGCTTAGACCTCCGTGGTGCGAAAGATGTAGAAAACCTGTGATGTTGGTTTTATATGAAGCTACCGCGTGGCTCGTCTCATATACAAGGAATTGAAAAATATGTCCTGTGATAAAAGCTATAGGGCGGTAGGTATTCTTTCTTAACCTGCGGTTTTGTCAACGAATTAAAAAAGTCCCCATCCCCCTGAGAGGGGTGGGGCACGGAGGGCGGTGAATGTTACCTATCTCGCAACCATTGGATAATGGTCTGAGTAAAACCATGCGGGTTCTCAAGATAGGGCAGGTTCTTGGACCCGGGGATAGTGGTGGCGGTGAAACCCCCACGGCAGCGCCGCGCCGCCCGCCGCGCAACTGGCCGCCACAGCATCTGATCGGCATGAATGAACAGCGTCGGGCACTGCACGGTGAGCTCGAGCCAACTCAGCGGAACCACAGCGGTACGCAGTCGGTGGTTCCAGATGATTCCCCGGCGGACGTTTCCTATGCGTGACGACGTCACGCGCAGGCGCAGGGCCTCCTCGCGCTCGGCGCCGTTGAAGGATCCGAGGGCGTCGAGATCCATCTCCCGAAGGTAGGTGGACTCCCGCAGTAGGAGTCTCGGGGCGCCAATTTTTCCCATGCGGCACAACGCTGCGCGCAGGAGGACCCACCCGAAGTCCCAGGGGCGTGCGGCGACGGCGCGGCGTAAATCTGCCGGGTGCGCTGCCGATACGGAGACCAGCCCGCGTACCCGTTCGGGCCGCTCGGTGGCCAGCGCCCATGCCACCGCACCGCCGGTATCCGCGCCGACTAGGTAGGCATCGTCGTGACCCAGTGCGCGGATGGCACCGCTGACATCACCAACCGCCACGCGGATATCCTGGCCGGGTTCGAGCGGTGGTTTATCGGACATGCCAAAACCACGCATATCGAGGGCGGCGACGTGGAAGCCTGCGGCGGCAAGCGGGGCAATGACATTCCGGAAGTCGAACCACCCACCAAAGGAACTATGGAGCAGCAGCACCAGCGGGTTATCCGGGTCGCCAGCGGTAGCGGCGTGCAGGCGGATGCCGCGCGTGTGCAGGAACTCGTGCTCAAAGGGGCCGTCAAGCTCCACTACGGAGGGCGGTAGGGGATTCATGGGCGGGCCTTTCGTGGGAAGGGTGCACAGAAGAAATCCGCCCTGAACGCATGTGCTCGGGGCGGGAGATTGAAAAGGACCTTAAAGGTTTAGGTGTAGAGGCCACGCTCGATGGACTTCTCAGCCTTACCCGGTACCAGCTTCTTGAGTTCCTTCGTGGACTCGATGGTCTTCTCCGGGGCCTTGACCTGCTTGACCTGCTTGAAGCCGATGAAGGCCACGACGGCGGCCAGGACGACCATGATGAGGAAGACGATCAGGAAGGCAGCCCAGCGGTCGAGCCACACGGCGAGCAGCTCCGCCAGGAAGAAGAAAAAGAAGAAGGAGCTATACAGAGCCACGGTGCCGGCCACACCGAACATGCCCGCGCCGATGCCGCCCTTCTTGGCAGAAGCAGCGAGCTCGGTCTTGGCTAGCTCAACCTCAGAGCGAACCAGCTGGGACATCTGCTCGGTGGCGTTGGACACGAGCTGGCCGATGGATGCTTCGCCACGGCGGGAGGTATCCGCATCGCTCAAGGGAATGCTGTCTACCTTCGGGGCGAACTTGTTGGACCCGTCAGTGAATAGTCCGTCGTTGCTCACGGTTAAAAACTCCTACTGTTTTGTCGCAATCTATATCGGCCATAGTAATGAACTTTCCAGAGTTCATGTGGTGCGGCCCGCAAAGTGGGTACGGCGTTATTGTAATGGGTATGCCGCATTCTGACCCGCTGACCCCGCTGATGGCCCTATCTGGGGTGGAGGATAAAGCCGGTTCCGCCGCCGCAGCGATTGCGCGCGTGCATCGCCGCCCCGCGGGCTTGCGCAAGTTTGACGTTATTTCTTCCGAGTCGCTGTTGCGCGGCGCGCGGGCGGCCGCGGCGATTGACGGCGCGCCGCTTGAGGCTGACGGTATCCCGCCCGCGGTTAGTGCTTATTCTTTGCTCGCTCCGGAAAAACAGGCGGCCACGGTGCGTACTTTCGCGCGGGCTCCGCTGCAGGTCCTAGCCCGGATTGATGTTGCCGCGGGCGGCGAGGGCCATCCCGATCAGGAGCCGGCGGTGGCGCAGGCGTTGGCGCAGCTCATCACGCGCGGGGCCGGCGTGGACTTCGACCGTTTGTTGCCGGTGGTGCTGCAGGCGGAGATTGCTGCGCGCTCGCTGTTCGGCGCGCGCAGCACCGCCGTGGCGCTCGTCGCCGCGCGCACCGCCGCTATCCATACGGGCTTCGATCCGCGGGGATTTGCCGTGCCTGAGACCTACCTCAACCGCCATCGCGCGGACTACCGTGCGGCACTGGACGCTTATGGCAAGGATCCGGGGGCGCTCATCACGCTGCTTCTCGACGCCTGGGAGGCCGGCGCCCGCGAAGCCGACGGCATCGCGCAAGCGGCTTAATCGCGCAGCTGCTGGCGTGCAAATAAAATTCCGCCGACCACGAGGGCAGCGATGCCGGCCACGACCGCCGAGCCGATACCGAATTCGCGTGCGCTGGGTGCGGTAAAGAGCGGAACGGGGTGTTTGAACGTGCGGATTTCCCAGTCCTGGGCGATGGCGTGCTTCTTCAACAGGCGGTCCGGGTTCACGGCAACGGGGTGGCCAACCTGCTCCAGCATCGGGATGTCCGTGGCGGAATCGGAGTAGGCAAAGGATGCGTCGGGGTCGACGTTGAGCTCCTGAGCAATGCGCGCCAGTGCCTCAGCTTTTGCGGCACCTTTGCAATAAAACAGGATCTCCCCGGTGAACCGGCCGTCTTTCTCGGCGAGCTCGGTGGCCACGACGTGCTCGATGCCCAGTTCCTGCGCGATGGGCTCGACCAGCACGCTTGCCGACGCCGAGATGATCACCACCTCGTGGCCGGCGGTGCGGTGGGCGTCGATAAGCGCGCGTGCCTCCGCGTAAATGGCGGGGGTGACCACTGTGTGCATGGTCTCTACCGCGATGTCGTGGACCTCCTGGACTGACCAGCCGGCGGCCATGGCGGCGAGCTGATCGCGGGTGGTGTCCATGTGCTCGCTGCTGTGGCCGGCGAGCATATAGCTGGCCTTGGCTAAAGACAGCTGTAGTGCTTCCGCATGCGTGATGAGCCCGTTGTGCATGAATTCGCGGCCGAAGGCATAGGCCGAGGATGTGGCAATGATCGTTTTGTCCAAGTCGAAGAACGCGGCCGCGCGGGTGGCGCCGTCAGTGGGAAAAGGGGTACCGGTCATCGAGGAAGGCCTGCCGTCATTGTGCGAGTTACCCTGCTCATCGTAGCCTCTTAGCAGGCAGAACCGGGAGTGCGTCGGCACGGTGTTAGGGATCTCAAGGAATGTTGTCGCTCGCTGTTGTCATCTGTTCCCTCGCATGTCATAATGTGATGTGCAAGGCCCCGATATACAGTGCGGCCTGCCCCGGCGCACCCCCCCCGATGCCGGGTTACCGATGGCCCGCGCACACCCCCCGAGGCGCGGGCCATCACCTTTTTAATTTTTCCGCCATCAAACTGTTCGTATTTAATGTCCTGGCGTGGCGATATAATCTCAGTCGTGACAGGCTATCGTTCAAATTCTTCCTCTCGCCGAGGAGGTTCCGTTCCCCCTCAAGTGAGTTTGCCACTTGCTACAGAAAGCACCGTCTACTTTGTTGATGAAGCAGGGAGTAAAGGAACTTTAGGGAAGTATTTTGTTGTTGCGGCTGTTCGAACGGGGGATCCTGATTTCCTTTCGAGAGAGATTAAGGCATGTCGTGAGCAGCACAACTTCACAAAGGCTGACGAGATTAAGTTTTCGAAAGTCACTAAACACTCTGGACCTATTTTGCTGGAGATTTTTCAAACAGCGGTAAACGCGGGCTGCTCGTTTGGTGCTTTTGTTCTGGACAAGAGACATTTTGATCCATGGAGTAGCCGAGAACAGTGGCAGGGGCATTTGTTCGCGACAGATCGGCTGTTACGGGGGTTGGTTACTCGGCGTGAGGTTGGGGTGGTGCTGCTTGATCACATTGATGTTCCTGTCGGGGTTTCCTATGGAGATGCGCTGGTGAATTCTCTCAATCAGAGATTTGGAAATAAGCGGTTTGCAACGGCGGTTAGCCTGGATTCTCGGACGTGTCCGGCTCTGCAGGTGGCGGATTTGCTAGCTGGTTCGGTTTTCCATGCGCGAAAGAAGATCGAAGACGTGGGTTTGGAGGCCTTCTTGGAAGATCGTTCGCCAAAGGCCAGGCTTTCGAAAGGTATTGCGGCTGCATTAGGTGAGAGTCACTTCAGTGACTGCCGTACATCACTTTTGAAGATTGAGACAAGCCATGAGAGGTCATTGACAGAATTGAAGCGCCAACGATACTCTTAAATGAGGCGCTGAACGCCATAGCCGCAGGCTAAAAGCAAGCGCCCCTCGGGCCGAGTCTCAGACTCACCACCCGAGTTTGATGGCTAACCAAGCCATTATCTACCGCACTTATTGCGATACCCTCGAGCGTGGCTCGGGGGTATTTGCTTTGGGGCACTCAGCCCGGCGCGGGGCCCGCTTAAGAGGAAAGTTTTTGGTTCCCTGTGAATTATCGGTACCTAAGCCCCGTAACTTTGTTTAAGAGTCAGCAAAATGGGTGCGAATGACGCGAAAACAGCCGAGTTATCCACAGGCGGCTAGGTAGCCCTAGCGCGCGGTTGGTTCCCTCGCGCATGCTTCAGGCATGAGCACGTTTCACCTAGTTATCGCCGTTGGGGACTCCACACTGCGAGCAGAGGCAGCATCGACGGCCGCTGCCAGTACTGCGGAAGTGAGCACTGTGGAGGATCCGCGGGACTTCTCCCGGCACCTGCCCAAGGCGGATGCCGTCTTGGCTGATTCGCTGACAGCTCGCCTGGTGGCGGGACATCCACGGGTGTACTTCGTGGCGCTCGACCCGGGGCCGATCGACTATGAAGCTGCACTATGCTGCCGGGCTACAGCTGCCTTTATCCTGCCTGCGCAATCCAAGGAACTCCTAGGGGCGCTCGCCACAGAATCCAGTCCCGAGACAACGGTGTCCACTGGCGTGACCGTAGCGGTGACCGGTTCCGCTGGTGGCTTGGGGGCCTCGACGGTGGCGGCGGCGCTGGCCCGTGAGGTGGGCGCGGACCTTCTGGTTGATGCGTGCCCCAATTCCGGAGGGCTCGACTTGCTCATCGGCATTGAAAACAAGCCCGGCGCGCGGTGGCCGGATCTCGCTGCGGGGACCGGTGCGGTTGATGCGGCAGACCTCGTCCGTGCATTGCCCACCACCCCAGATGGCATCGCGGTTCTCTCAGCGGCGAGGTCCGCCAGCGCAGAGGTGGTTCAGATGAGTAGTGCCCGGCGCGCGGCCATTATGCAAGCTGCGTGTTTATACCCGGGGACCGTGGTGGTGGATTGCCCGCCGTGGGATATCCCCGATGCGGCGGATCACGTGGTGGTGCTGACCGCCGCTGAGGTGCGGGCAGCCGCCGCCTGCGCGCAGCTGGTGGCAGAGCTTCGCGCTCGGCCGCAGGAGTGCTCCGTCGTCGTGCGCAACCGGCAGTGGGCGGGTCTGGACGCCAGCGATATTGCCACGGTGACTCATGCAGACCCCATCGCTGAGCTGCCGACGATCCGTGGTCTGACCCGCACGGTAGAAACGAGTGGGTTGCCGCGGCAGCTGCCACGCGCCCTGACGCGGGTGGCCCGCCAGATTTGGGAGGCCGTGGCATGAGCCTGCTCGATACGATGCGCACCATCGTGGCCTCCGAGCCACAGCTGGCCCATGATGCACCGGCCTTGGCACGGCGCATTCGCCAGGAAGCCGGTGTCATCAGTGATGTCGACGTGCTCGACCTTCTGCAACGCCTGCGCCACGATTCCGTGGGCTTGGGGCTGCTGGAGCCGGTCCTGTCACTGCCGGGGCTGACCGATGTCGTTGTCAACGGCCCCGATTCCTGCTTCGTTGATTGCGGGCAGGGCCTGCAGCCGCGTGACATTGGCTTTAGCGATGATGCCGAGGTGCGCCAGCTTGCTACACGGCTGGCTGCGGTGGCGGGCGTGCGGCTTGATGACGCGCAGCCTTTTGCCGATGGGCGCCTGACCCGCCCCGATGGCACGAGAATCCGGCTCCACGCGCTACTTGCTCCTCCTTCGGCAAGTGGAACCTGCATCAGCCTCCGCGTGCTGCGCCAGGCGCAAACCAGCCTGGGGGAGTTGGTGGCCAATGGGAGCATTGACGCCAGCCTGGAGCATGTCTTGCGTGCCGTGGTTAACCAGCGGGCATCCTTCCTGGTCACTGGTGGGACTGGCTCCGGCAAGACGACGTTGCTCGCAGCCTTGCTGGGGTGTGTGCCCGCCAATGAACGCCTGCTTATCATCGAGGACACCCCGGAGCTTTCGCCCAATCACCCGCACGCGGTGACCTTGGTCTCGCGCCGGGCTAATGCGGAAGGACGCGGCGAGATATCCATGTCGCTCCTGCTCCGCCAAGCGCTACGCATGCGCCCGGACCGCATCGTCGTCGGGGAGATCCGCGGCGCGGAGGTCGTGGAGTTGTTGGCTGCGCTCAACACCGGGCACGATGGTGGTGCGGGCACCGTGCACGCAAACTCTGTTGATGAAGTGCCCGCCCGGATGGAGGCACTCGCCGCTCTCGGCGGGCTCGACCGCGTAGCGCTGCATTCGCAGCTTGCGGCCGCAGTGCACGTGGTCCTCGGGATGGAGCGCACACCGCAGGGGCGTCGGCTAGCGCACCTCGGCGTGCTGGAGGGAAACCCGGTTACACCGCAGCTGGTGTGGACGGTCGAAGACGGCCCCCTTCCTGGGTTTGCGCAGCTGTGCTCGCGGCTGGGGGTGGAACCATGATGTGGCTATTCCTTGCAGCGGCGTGTTTGCTCTCGCAGCCTGCTTCGGTGACGCGGCTGGAATCGCCGAAGTCACGCTCGCTGGCACCCGGGGCGCTCTTCCTCGGGGTCGGGTGCTGTGTCTTCTTCGGAAGGCCGACGGTTGTGGTGGCGGCCGGCTGCATCCTGGCCTGTGCGTTGTGGTTTGCCAACGACCTTGCGGCTTCCCGGCGCGAGCGCCGCGGCGCAGAAGCGCTCGCCTCCTACTTTGGCTCTGTTGCGGCCGAACTGCGGGCGGGATCGACGACGGCGGGCGCGCTTCGCCGGGGCGCCGACGCTCTTCCAGACTCCACCCCGGAGAATCTCCGTGCCGTGTTGAGCACGGCAGCGGGCCTCGCGGCGCAGGGCGGGGAACCCGCAGTCGCTCTCACCGCGCCGGAGGTTAGGCGCTACGCGGCGTTGCTCACGCTCTCCGGACGCCATGGCGTGGCCTTGGCGAACCTCATTGAGCAGGCCCAAAGCCAGCTGGATACCTCGCGCCGTCACGCCGGTGAGACCGCCGCCTCTCTGCAGGGGCCGCAGGCCACCGCGGTAATCCTGGCGTGCTTGCCGCTGGCGGGCATCCTCATGGGCGGGGCGATGGGCGCGAATTCTTTGGGGTTCTTGCTCAGCGGTGGTCTCGGGGGCCTGCTTCTCGACGTCGGCGTGGCACTCGTGTGCGCCGGATTCATCTGGTCGCGCTTGATATTGCGGAAGGCGGCGCAGTGATGGTCTTGACGTATATCTCCGCTGCACTCATGGCCGCGACACTCGCTGTTACCTCTGCTGCACCGTCTGGACGAATAGCCCAGTCGGGGTCGCGGACACCGCGCCCGAAGACGCCGCGCGATGGCCCAGCGGCAGAATACGGCCCGCTCGATGCGGCAAGCGACTTGGAGCTTTTTGCTGCTTGCCTAGAGGCTGGTCTCTCCACGCGCAGCGCGGTGCTAGCAGTCGCTGAAGCCTCACCACACTGGTCGGAGGCGGCGGCGCTCATCGGGGTGGGGGTTCCCATGAGTACGGCATGGTCGGCGTTGGCCAGTCAGCCGCATTTGGAAGAACTGGTGCGGCTTACGCAGCTATCGGGTGAATCGGGCGCGGCCATGGCGACTGGGTGCCACCGTTTGGTGGCGCAGCTGCGTGCCGAAGCCTCGGCACAAGCTACCGCGCGGGCGGAACGCGCTGGCGTGTTCATCGCAGCACCGCTGGCGGTGTGCTTCCTTCCCGCATTCCTAGTCCTTGGGTTGATACCTGTCCTCATCAGCTTGGGGCAGCAACTCTTCTAAATCAGCACATACAACTAACCACTCACCAACTCAGTACACATAACTGACACAAACAAGGGAAAAGAAAGCTAGGTGCATCATGCAGAAAAAGG
Source organism: Corynebacterium sp. HMSC035E02 (assembly GCF_001836065.1). NCBI lineage: Bacteria > Bacillati > Actinomycetota > Actinomycetes > Mycobacteriales > Corynebacteriaceae > Corynebacterium > Corynebacterium sp. HMSC035E02. The sequence continues at coordinate 13,286 of NZ_KV827290.1, read as the reverse complement.
TAAACTACCAGTCACTATTAGGAAATGATGATGGTATGTCCACGATTGAATATGCCATGGGTAGTTTGGCCGCGGCAGCGCTTGCCGCGGTCCTCTATGCCGTGGTCAATGGTGGCGAAGTTACCAGCGCCATCACGTCCATCATCACCGACGCCCTGTCCAACTCCCCAGGCTAATGCGCGCGCTTGATGACGCCGGCTCCGTCACCATCGAGGCGGCATTGTCGCTGTCCGCGCTCGTCATCGTTGCCGCGGGAATCGTGGGTGGCATCGCCACGTTGTCGGCCCACCTCGCTGCCGTTGACGCCGCGGGTGCTGCAGCTCGCTCTGCCGCCATCGGGGTGGACTATCACCGCGATGGAGTGACAGTCAGCTTAAGCGAAAGCTCCGGTCTCATCACTGCTGAGGCCGCTGTGCCGGCACCCTTAGGGACCATGCGCGCGCAGGCGGTGTTTCCCGCGGAGATGGGTTCCGGTGGGGACGCGAAGGCGCGGCCATGAGGCGTCGTCAGCGCAGATGGGCGAGACTCCTAGCGGGTGAGGACGGCTATGCCACCGTTGTTACCGTCGGGATCATCGCCGCAGTCGCGTCGCTGCTGCTCGCGGTGGCGGCAGTCGGCTCGGTTGTGGTGGCGCGGCACGAAGCGCAGGTAGCGGCGGACCTCGCCGCGGTCTCGGGGGCGTGGGAGGTGGCCAAAGGCAGGGACGCCTGCACGAAGGCTGAGGAGGTTGCCGCGCTAAACGGCGCGAATCTCGACTCTTGCGTCATCGATGATCGCGATGTTGAGGTCACCGCCCGGCTGCGGGGGCGCACCGCTATTGCCCGCGCTGGTCCGGTCTAAGAGGTCATGGTGACCAGCGCGCCGAGGAGGGCTATAGCGCCTGCCTTGTCCAGTGGGTTGTTGCCGTTGCCGCATTTGGGGGATTGCACGCACGACGGGCAGCCGGACTCGCAGGGGCAGGAGCGCACGGCCTCAAAGGTGGCCTTGATCCACTCGGGGAATCGGCGGAAACCTTCCTCGGCGAAGCCGGCGCCGCCGGGGTGGCCGTCGTAGACGAAGACCGTGGGCAAGCCCGTATCGGCGTGCTGCGCGGTGGACACGCCGCCGATGTCCCAGCGGTCGCAGGTGGCAATGAGCGGCAGCAACCCAATGGCGGCGTGCTCGGCCGCATGGAGGGTGCCCGGGGTGCGCCCGGCGGTGACTCCCATCGCTGCGAGTGCCAGCGGATCGATGGTGTAGGCCACCGCTCGGGTCACCAGGCGCTGCTCCGGCAGGTCAAGGGGGATATCCTCGCCCACGGAGCCATCGGGAAGCCGCACCTGGTAGCCGGTGACCTTGTCGGTCACCTCAACCTCCAAGCTGGCCACCCACAGGCCGGGGGCGTAGTTCACCAGGTCATCGGCTTCGCGCAGGATGCGGATATCCGTCGTGGACTTCGGCTGCGTGGTGTAGTCCGGGGCCTTTGGCACGGCGAGGGCCACGCCCGGCTCGGCGGACGCCGAACCATCGCCTCCGCCGAGGTGAAGTTCCTCGATGACGAAGCTCTCCCCACGGTGCAGATACACCGCGCCGGGATGCACCTGGCTGACCGCGCGCGCGGAATCGATGGTGCCCAGCAGGCGGCCATCGGAGGAATCCACAATCATGACCTCCTCACCTGAACCGCCGCGCAGCGAGACGGCCGTGTGCGCGGTCTCCGGGGTGAGCTCGCTGGAGCCAGCCGGCAGGGGAGCGGCGAACCAGCCCTGCGGGCGCCGGCGCAGCAGGCCCTGCTGGGCTAGGTCGTGGACCACGGCTTCGGCGCGGAAGGCGGCTACGTCGGCATCTGTCAGCGGCTTCTCCACCGCCGCGCAGTACACGTGCCCGGCCAGGATGTAGGGGTTGGCGGGGTTGAACACGCTGGCCTCCACCGGTCGGCCCAACAATGCCTCTGGGTGGTGAACCAGGTAGGTGTCCATCGGTTCATCGCGGGCCACCAACACCACCAGCGAGCCCTGGCCGCGGCGGCCCGCGCGTCCGGCCTGCTGCCAAAAACTAGCGACGGTACCTGGGAACCCAGCGGTGACCACGGCATCGAGCCCGCCGACGTCGATGCCCAGCTCCAAAGCCGAGGTGGTGGCCACGCCGAGCAGGGAGCCATCGTCCAGCGCCTGTTCCAGCGCGCGGCGGTCCTCGGCCAGATACCCCGCGCGGTAGGCGGCAATCCGGCGTGCAAAATCCGGCCGGCCCAGCCTCCCGGAGAGCTCTTCTGCTGCCCGCAGCGCGGTGGTCTCTGCCGCGCGCCGCGAGCGCACAAAGGTCAACGTTCGAGCACCTTGCGCCACGAGCGCGGCCATCATCCAGGCCGCTTCCGTCGTGGCGGCGCGGCGCACAGGAGCGCCGTTTTGTCCCTCGATACCCTCCATGAAGCCCGGCTCCCACAGCGCGACCGTCCGCGCACCCGTCGGCGCGCCATCCTCGGTTACAGGGAGAAACTCGCGCCCCGTCAGCCGCGCGGCATGCCGGGCGGGATCCCGCATGGTCGCCGAAGCCGCAATAACCACCGGCCGCGAACCGTAGTGTGCGCACAGCCGCAGCAAACGCCGCACCACGAGTGCCACGTTCGCCCCGAAAACCCCGCGGTAGGCATGCGCCTCATCAATCACGATGAACTTCAAGTGCCGCAGCACCCGCGCCCACCGCTGGTGCGCGCCCAGCAGAGAAGAATGAATCATGTCCGGGTTGGAAAAGATGAACCGCGCCTGATCGCGGATGCCGGCGCGCGCTTCGGTGGGGGTATCGCCGTCGTAGGGGGCGGGGTGGACGTCGTGAAGCGCAGCGATGCTCTGCGTGAGCTCGAGCACCGTGCGCAGCTGGTCCGACCCCAGCGCCTTCGTCGGCGTGATGTAGAGCGCGCACGCGGTCGGGTCCTCCGCCAGGCGGGACAGGATGGGCAGACGATAACCCAGGGACTTTCCGGAACTCGTGCCGGTGGAGACCACCACGTCGCGCCCCTCCCACGCGGCCTGTGCCACGGCGACCTGGTGGGCATAGAGCTTGGCGACGCCTTGCTCCTCCAACGCCGACCGCAACTCCGGCAGCACCCACTCTGGCCACTCGGCATAGCTCGCTGGCTGGGCGGGCAGGGTAGTGGAGTGTGTTAGCTCGGACTCGGGGAAACGCTCAACGAGGTGCTCGACGAGCTCCTCACCCAGAGGGTTCTCACTCACGCTTGCCTCCACTAATCTGCTGCAGGTGTCCAAACGTGGCACACTAGTGCACTAGTTTGCATTAATTTATTTCCGCAAAGGACAACTCATCATGGCATACGGTACCGTCAAGTTCTTCAACGCCGAAAAAGGCTACGGCTTCATTGAGCAGGAGGACGGCTCCGGCGACATCTTCGTGCACTACACCGAAATCCAAGGAACCGGCTTCCGTACCCTCGAAGACAACCAGCGCGTCTCCTTTGAGATTGGGGAAGACGCTAAAGGCCAGCAGGCAACCAACGTCGAGGTGGTCTAGGGGGACTCGGCGTAGCCGCGCCGGGTATCCCACCACTCCAGCAGCTTATTCTGTCCCTTCTGCAGGCCGTAGCCGATGATGACGGCGGCGATGATGGAAATGAGCATGGCTATTGCCGGCGAGCCGGAGAAGGCCACGCCGCCGAGATAACCAATGGCTAGAGCCTGTGCCACCCACAGCAGGACGCCGATGGTGTCGAAGAAGAAAAACAGTACCCACGGGTAGCGCATGGAACCCAGCAGAATCGTCATGAAGAGCCGGGCCGAGGGGATGAAACGCGCAATGATGATGGCTGCGCCGCCACTGCGTCGAATGTTGCGCTTGACCCACGTCAAGGCGTCATAAGCCTTCGTGCCCTTTTGGGCTCTATTAATAAGGGCAATGAGCCGGGTTCCTAGGAGGAAGCACAAGTTATCCCCCAAAATGGCGGCAACCATGGCGACGAAAAACATGGTGGGGAGGTGGGGGAATCCTTGGGAACCAGACCAGGCGCCCACCATGTTGAGGGGAACCTCTGAAGGCAAAACGGGGAAGAAGCAGTCGAGGAAAATCAGCGAGCCCACCAGCGGATAAATCCACTGTGTGGCCATGATGACCTCGAACCATGCAGTAATAGACGCAATCACGCTGTCTCCCGGTTGTGTACTGTGAGGCGAATCCTCGGACGGCCAGTATAGACCCCCTGTTGTGTGGACGTGTACTGGCCTGAATAACTAGAGTGAACCTCTATCTGTGTACTCTAGGGGCAATTGCCCAGCAGAGGACTAGCCATCGGAAGGGATGAAGTCGAAGTGGCAGAAGCTACCGGCCCGGGGAAGACCCTGGTCATCGTCGAGTCAGCAACCAAGGCGAAGAAGATTCAGCCTTACCTCGGCGATAAGTACATTGTTGAGGCCTCCGTCGGCCACATCCGGGACCTTCCCCGCGGCGCTGCCGACGTCCCCGCCAAATATAAGAAGGAATCCTGGGCGCGCCTCGGTGTGAACCCGGAGGATAACTTCACCCCGCTCTACGTCATCAGCCAGGACAAGAAGAAGAAGGTCGCTGACCTCAAGGCCAAGCTGAAGCAGTGCGATCAGCTCTACCTCGCAACAGACCCCGACCGCGAGGGCGAGGCCATTGCCTGGCACCTGCTGGAAGTACTCAAGCCCAAGGTGCCGGTGCGCCGCATGGTCTTCAACGAGATCACCAAGTCCGCCATCCTGGAGGCCGCGGAAAACACCCGTGAGCTCGATGAAAACCTCATCGACGCCCAGGAAACCCGCCGCATTCTCGACCGCCTCTACGGCTACGAGGTCTCCCCGGTGCTGTGGAAGAAGGTTATGCCGCGCCTGTCGGCTGGCCGCGTGCAGTCCGTGGCCACCCGCGTCATCGTCGAGCGCGAGCGCGAGCGCATGGCGTTCATCCCCGCCGAGTACTGGGATCTCACGGCAACGCTGACGTCCACGCCGGATTTCGACGCACGCCTGAGCGCCCTCGACGGCAAACGCGTGGCCGCGGGCCGCGACTTCAACGATAGGGGTCAGCTGAAGAGCGACGAGGTGGTCGTCGTCAAGCAGGCCCAGGCGGAGCAGCTGGCCAGCGCGCTGGAAGGCTCCACCATGACGGTGGCTAGCGTCGAGCACAAGCCCTATTCGCGCAAGCCTTCCGCGCCGTTTATGACGTCGACTCTGCAGCAGGAGGCCGGCCGGCGCCTGCACTACACCTCGGAGCGCACGATGCGCATTGCGCAGCGCCTCTACGAGAACGGCCACATTACCTATATGCGTACCGACTCGACCTCCCTGTCCAAGCAGGGCCTGGACGCGGCACGTGAGGCGGCGACGTCCATTTTCGGCGCCGAGTTTGTGGCCGACGGGCCGCGCACTTACGACCGTAAGGTGAAGAACTCCCAGGAGGCCCACGAGGCCATCCGCCCCGCGGGTGAGCGTTTTGCCACCCCGGGCCAGCTGGCCGGGCAGCTCGACGCCGAGGAGTACAAGCTCTACGAGCTGATTTGGAAGCGCACCGTCGCCTCCCAGATGGCCGATGCCAAGGGAACGTCGATGAAGGTGACCGCGGCGGTCAACGCCGGCGGCCACGACGCCGACTTCTCCGCCACTGGCCGCACGATTACCTTCCCGGGCTTCCTCAAGGCCTACGAGGACGTGGCGGCGAAGGGTTCGAAGGAAGAGTCGCGCTTGCCGCACCTCAACGAGGGCGACACGCTGAAGACCGCTGCGGTGACTGCCGACGGCCACTCCACCAACCCGCCGGCGCGCTACACCGAGGCCAGCTTGGTCAAGAAGATGGAAGACCTGGGCATTGGGCGCCCGTCGACGTACGCCTCCATCATCAAGACCATCCAGGACCGAGGCTACGTGCTCTCCCGCGGCAACGCGCTGGTGCCCTCGTGGGTTGCCTTCGCGGTGGTGGGCCTGCTGGAGAATAACTTCACCGAGCTGGTGGACTATGACTTCACCTCCTCCATGGAGGATGAGCTCGATGCCATTGCCGCCGGTTCGGAGAACGGCACGGATTGGCTGAATAACTTCTACTTTGGCAACACCGAGGCCGGCGAGCGCAAGGCCGCATCCATTGCCCGCCACGGCGGCCTGAAGTCCCTGGTGGACATCAACCTGGAGGCCATCGACGCCCGCCAGGTCAACTCGCTGCGTCTCTACACCGACGCGGAGGGCCGCGATGTCTTCGTGCGCGTGGGCCGCTATGGGCCGTATATCGAGCGCGCCGTGGGTACCAACGAGGACGGCACGGTGGAGTACCAGCGCGCCAACCTCTCGGAGACGGTCACCCCGGATGAGCTCAACGAGGCTTTGGCGGAGAAGCTCTTTGCCACCCCGCAGGGCGGGCGCGAGCTGGGCCAGAACCCGGAGAACGGACGCACCATCGTGGCCAAGGAGGGCCGCTTCGGCCCGTACGTGACCGAGCAGGTGCGTGACGACGAGCGCGAGAAGGCCGAGGCCGAGGCCGAGGAGATCGTCAAGGAGGAGCGCGCCGCGGAGGACGCCCAGCGCGCGGCCGAGGGCAAGCGCGCGAAGAACTGGGAGACCAAGACTGCGGCGAAGCAGAAGGAAAAGCGCATTGCTGAGTACGTTGAGGAGAAGCTCAAGCCGGGCACGGCCTCGCTCTTTGCCTCGATGGAGCCGTCCAGCGTCACGCTGGAGGAAGCACTCAAGTTGTTGAGCCTGCCGCGTGAGGTGGGCGTGGACCCCTCGGATGGGGAGGTCATCACCGCGCAGAACGGCCGCTATGGCCCGTACCTGAAGAAGGGCAAGGATTCGCGTTCCTTGGCCAAGGAGGAGCAGATCTTCTCCATCACCCTGGACGAGGCGCGCCGCATCTACGCGGAGCCGAAGCACCGTGGCCGTGCTGCCGCGCAGCCGCCGATTAAGCAGCTGGGCGATAACGATGTTTCCGGCAAGCCGATGACGGTTAAGGACGGCCGCTTTGGCCCGTACGTCACCGACGGCACGACGAATGCCTCGCTGCGCCGTGGTGACGATCCGGAGCAGCTTACCGACGCCCGCGCGAACGAGCTCCTCTCCGAGCGCCGCGCCAAGGATGCCGCGAACGGTGGTGCGAAGAAGTCGACGAAGAAGAGCACCAAGAAGTCGACTAAGAAATCGACCAAGAAGGCTACGAAAAAGTCGACCAAGAAGGCCACGAAGAAGCCTTCGCCCGGCACGAAGAACGTGGTCAAGGCCGGATCGCGCAGGAAGTAGCAGGACATGAAGACCAGCTTCGCGCGTGACATGGTGGCCCGCACTCAGGAGGGCACCGAGGCTCTCCTGCGCGCGGTGGGTCCGGCTTTTGCTGGCCGCGATCACTTCACCCTCGGCGCGCTCGCCGCGGGGGAGACTGCAGTCTGGTCACGCCTGTTTAACTGGCGCACGCTCGGCACGGTGACGACGGCCGCTGTACCAGTGCTGCTGGCCCTGCGCCCGGACTGCGCACCGGAGACCCGCGTGGGGCTCATCGCCGCGTCCCTAGGCCAAGCCGCCAAGCGCGGTGAGCCAACAACGTTCGGGGTAACCTGCGTGAGCGTGCAATACGCTTCCTTCGCATGGGCGCTGCGCGGCGCGCGCAATGATGCGGTGGGCTGGGGCCTGCGCGCCGGGGCGTGGGCCGCGGGTATTGCGCTCTCCCGCACCCGGGGCGAGCGCCTCGCTACGGCCGTCGCCGGAATCCCGGCGGCTGCACTCTCCGCGCTAGCCGGTGATGAGAAGCTCCGCGCCAACCAGGCCACGCAGGGCCTGAGCCACGGCGCTAACCTGCTTCTGGCCTCTGAGGCGCTGACGGTCCTGAACCCGGTTGAGCAGCGCCAGGATGCGGGCCTGCGTGGCCGAGCCCTGGATGCGGCGCAGTCGGCGGCGCAGACGGTAGGCCTGGTGCTGCTGGTGGATGGGCTCGTGCGGAAGGCGCGGAGCTAGACGCCGCACCTAATTCCGGGCGCATCGTCTTGCCGTAGGACAGGCGGCGGTGCACCCACTCGAAGGGCCCGGGCTTGCCTGCTGCCTCGAGCGCGCAGGCAATGAGAAGCGTTGCCAGCCACACGCCGGCGGCCAGCGCTGCCTGGCCCGCGGCGCTGAACTCCGGCCCAATGTTGAGGGTGAAGGGGTAAACCAGCGCCAGGAAGAACACGGACTGCAGCACGTAGCCGGTCATGGAACGCTTGCCCAGTGCGATGAGCGGCCACAGGAACCACGGGCGCGCGCCGCGGCGCTGCAGGGGTTCTAGGGCAAGTGTCGCCGCCGCCACGATGCCCGGCCCGGTGAGCATTCCGATGCAGCTATTCGCCGCGTTGAGGGGATCCGCTAGTGCTGGGTCCAGCACCCCAATCGTGGCCAGACCCCAAGGCAGCCCGAGGAAGAGGATGATGGCTAGGGCCAAAAGGGTCCACGCCCACAGCTCACGCCGATGACCCCCGGCCAAGGTGCCGCGGCGCGCCCACACGAAGCCCACGAGCATGACCGGCAGGGCGATGACACCGGTAAAGGGGAAGGACACAGCGTGGGCGAGGAGCGCAAGAGCTTGCTCACCCAGCAGCTCCCAGTAGGATTCGGCGGCGGTGAAGCCGCTGAGATCAAACTCCGACGTATCGACAAGCGCGGCCCCAACGCCCATTCCGATACCCGCCACAACCAGCAGCGCACAGAACCCGTAGGCCACGCGCATGAGGAGCTTGTCGGTTAAAGTAAGCAGCAACGCAATGAGCATGCCCATCGCGCCGTAGAGCAGCATGATGTCGCCGGAAAAGAGGAAGAGGCAGTGCAGGGCACCGAATAAAGCAAGAAAGCCATAGCGCTTTGCCAACACGGCCTGCGCGCGCCGCAGTGGGAAGCCGCGTCGCCACAAGCTCATTGCGATAAGCCCCACGCCAAAGCCGAGAAGCGTGGAGAACATCGGCAGGCCGCGCACATGCACGAACATGGCGGAAAAGACCACATAGACTTCGTCAACGAGGGTATCGACGCCGCCGAAATAGGCATCGGGGCCATCGCCGTCGTTCATAATCCACGCGGTGCAGACATTAGCCAGCGCGATGCCCAGCAGGGCCATGCCGCGGGCGACGTCGGGGACGAGAAGACGAGGACTCGAATACTGGCGTGGCGGATGGGGCTGGTGGGGCTGATGAGGCATGGCCCCAAGCTACCAGAAGCACAAAAACTTATTTATCCGAGAGCGCGTTCCGCCAAGGTCGGGCGAATCGGGCGCGCCAGCTGCGTCATGCGGCGGCGCCCGCGCAGCTCAATAGACTTCATCAGCGTCCAGCGCGCTTGCTCTGCCTCGTTGGCGCCGCGCAGCGTGGCGGAGTTGGTGAGCACCTGGCCCGGGGTGTCCTTGGCCAGTTCGGTGAGACGGGCAGCCTCGTTGACGGCATCACCAATGACGGTGTACTCGAAGCGGTCCGCACCACCAATGTGCCCGGCCACCACGTGGCCCGCGGCCACGCCGATGCCCGCCTGCAGCCGCAACCCGCGCAGTTCCTGGCGAAGCTCGCGGGCGGCCTGCAAAGCCATGGAGTTCGCGTCGTAGACCGTCAGCGGGGCACCGAAGACGGCCAGGGCGGCATCACCCTGGAACTTGTTGATGATGCCCTTGTTCCGGTGCACCACCTCAACGACGTGCTCAAAGAACTTGTTGAGCTCCTCCACCACTTCTTCCGGGGTGTGGTTGACGGCGAAGGTGGTGGAGCCGATGACGTCGATAAACAGCACGGCCACTTTGCGGTCCTCCCCGCCCAGCTCCGGGCGTTCCTCCAAGGCGCGCTGGGCCACCTCGGCGCCGACATAGCGGCCGAAAATATCGCGCACGCGCTGGCGCTCGCGCAGGCCGCGCATCATCTCGTTAAAACCGGCCTGAAGAACGCCGAGCTCGGAGCCGTCGTAGATGTCCACCTGGACGTCACTCTCGCCGCGGCGCACGCGGTTGATGGCGTCCTGCAGCTCAATGATGGGATCGACCACGCTCATCATCGCGAACATGGTGCCCATGAGCCCGGTGCCCAGCGCGGTAACGGTCAGCGCGACGATGGCCGGCATGATGTCTGAGGTCTCAGGGCTAAACAGGCCTGCCTGTTGGCCCATGAGGACAAGCACGATGCCAATGAGCGGGATGCCGGAGGTCATCATCCAGGTGGAAAGCAGCCGGTACTTAATCGGCGGCTCCAAGGTGGAATCCTCGAAACGCCGGGCCACGGCCTCCGCAGCCACGGGGCGTACGAGGCGCTCTGCCTGCAAGTACGTCAACAGCACGATGAGGCCGCCGGCCAAAGTCGCAGAAACGCCTACGACGATGGCCAGCCGCGCCGAGTGCTGGCCCGCAAGTATCACCGCCAAAAGGATGCCCACCAGCCAGACACCCGCGGCCACCCCGGCTTGGTAGAGCGGGATGCGCAGGACTAAGTTGCGCACCATGTTGGGGTCATGATCATCGGGGCTGCGCTGCCAGTCCAACACCGGCCGGAACAGCCGCAGGGTCACCGCGATGCCAATGATGACAGCGAAGGTCACGAATAACGTGCCATAGGTCCACAGATGGGGCGTGTGGGCGATGAAGTCGGAGATCTCCGGCATGGGCAGAAAGAAGACCACGAAGGTCATGATCGCAATGGCACCGATGATGTTGGAGCCAAGGACGAGCGCGGCGTACATCGGCCATTGAGTACCCCATAACCAGCGGGCGCCACGCATCAGTCTATTCATGATTACTCACTTTAGTTATCCCAGTAGGCTAGGGCGAGTGAATACATCAAGCGTTGCAGAAAGGCTTGCCGACGCCCCCTCCGTCGCCCACACCATCCTCAGTGCTGCCCGCGCGGCACACGGTGAGGGCGACCCGCGGGCGATGAGCCACTCTTGGCTTTTTACCGGTCCTCCCGGTGCCGGCCGCTCGCTGGCCGCGCAATGCTTCGCCGCAGCACTCATGTGCACGTCCGCCGACGAGAACGGCAACCCCGGTTGCGGGCGCTGTCCCTCCTGCCAGAGCGTCTTGGCCAAGCAGGAGCACACCGACTTGGTTTACGTGGACCCGCAGGAGCAGTTCATCACCGTCGGTGAAGCCCGCGAGGTTATCGGGCGCGCGGCCAGCCTGCCTAGCGTGGCGCCGTGGCGCGTGGTCATCTTCAACAAGGCCGACCGCCTGCGCAACGAGGCCGCCAACGCGTTGCTCAAAACCGTGGAGGAGCCCCCGGAGCGCACCGTCATCATCATGGTGGCGCCCTCGGAGGACCCGGAGGACTTCTCGGTCACGCTGCGCTCGCGCTGCCGGCACCTGTATATCCCGGCGCCGAGTGTGGAGGGCGTCGTCAAGCAGCTCGTCGCCGAAGGTGCTACCGAGGATGACGCGCGCCTGGCCGCCGTGACCACCCTGCGCCACGTGGGCCGTGCGCGGCACCTGGTCAACGACCCCGCCGCGCAGAAGCGCCGCGCCATGGCCATCAACCTGGCCGAGGATGTCTTCCACGGCTCCCAGGCCTTTCAATCCGTCACAGCGCTGTTGAAGTTCATTGAGAAGGAAGCCAAGGACTCCCACGCGGCGGCGGAGGAGGCGGAGCGCTCCAAGATTGAACAATCCTTCGGCGTCGGCGCCAAGGGCAAGGGCGCGACCAAGGCGCAACGCGACGCCCGCAGTGCCCTGAAGGATCTGGAGGAGCTCCACAAGAAGCGCGCTAAACGACGCATCTCCGACGGCCTCGACATCGCCCTCGTGGATCTCGCCGGTATTTACCGCGATGCGCTCATGCTGAAAGTCGGCGCTGAGGTGGAGATGACCCACCCGGACTTCGCGGGCCTGGCGGGCGAACTTGCCCAGCGCGTGAGCGAAGATGGCTTGCTGGCCGCCCAGTCCGCTATCCGCACCTGCCGCGAGCAGCTGCCGCAGAACGTCACCCCGCAGGTGGCTTTCGACGGCATGGTGGGCCGCCTGCGCCTGGCCTGTGGCGCGCGCTAACCAGCACGTGTGCTGCGTGCACACTACAGGTGATAGCCCGATTTCTTTATCAGCCCAGGCCTAGGCTAAACTCTCAGGCGGTGCATATACACACTGCATCGTGCCGCCTTAGCTCAGTCGGTAGAGCATCTCACTCGTAATGAGAAGGTCGCGAGTTCGATTCTCGCAGGCGGCTCCACTTAGACGTCGGATTTGATAAGTACCCTTTTGCGTTAGCGAGTATCGCTTAGGGGGGTGTGAAAAATCGCTTGCGTTAGCGGGTTTGGGTTTTGCGTTAGCGGGTATCTTGTTTGCCCTAGTAAAATGCGTATTTAGGGTTTAACGCGCTAACGAAGCGTTAAACCTAAGGCCGTTTCACGAGGAGGTGTGTGGTGAGATCGTATGCGTCCGGCGATGAACTAGCCGCAGAGATTACTAAGCGTGGCGAACTTTTTATCGGCGAGTTCGTAGGCGTTCCTGGCGATGGTTGGGACCGGCTGGTTGACGGTGTTGACCGCACGCCCCGGCAGATGATCGCCTACCAGCTTGGCTGGATGGAATTACTGCTCGGCTGGGAACGTGACGAACAAGCCGGTCTTGACGTGGTGACTCCGGCACCTGGTTTTAAGTGGAATCAACTGGGCGGATTGTATGAATCGTTCTACCAACGCTGGGAGCAGGTATCTACTGAGGATTTGATCGACAGGTTCAAGATCCTGCTTGGTGAGATAGTCAAAATGGTGGGCGGTCTAACCGAATCAGAATTGTTTAGTTCGGGTCAGCGTGCGTGGGCTTCTTCCACCCCGTCGGCGTGGCCGGTGTGGAAATGGGTGCATATCAACACCGTCGCGCCATTTACGACGTTTCGCACCAAAATCAGGAAGTGGAAGAAACTGGCAGCCTGCTAGCAATAGGCACGGTGATTTCAGTGCCGATTCTGAAGACGAACTGGATCTCGTTGGCTCCGATAACGGCATGGTCGATAAGCGCTGTCCACTGGGATGGTTGAAAATGCTGGATGGGCTTGTCGGCCAACTGGGTGTAGGCGGTTTTGATCGCAGTGGCCTTGGCACTCTTGGCAGCAATCTCGGCCTCGATGGCTTGTTTGCGGCCCAGGGTTTTCTGGTATCGCGCTTCTAGCTGGGTGTAGCGGGCGGGGTATTGGTCCTGGTCTTGCGCTACCCGCTGATTTTCTGCAACCAATGATTCAATCTCGCTGGCAAGAGCGCGGATTTTCTCGTCTAGGCGCTTGGACTCCGCTTCGAGCTGGTCTGTATTAAACATGGCGTCGATGACCTGTGGTAGGTGGCTTTGTCCGCGATAGGACCTGACCCCTGTTTGGTAGACACCTG
>NZ_KV827289.1:0-229 GCF_001836065.1 Corynebacterium sp. HMSC035E02 | reverse complement strand
CGCTGCCGTATTCAGGAATGCTGTTTGCCTGTGCGTGTATTGACCAGCGGCAACAGTCCTGGCTTGATGCCCACCGTCAAGCGTTTGACTACTTCGGCGGGGTCTGCCAGGTTGTTGTCCCCGATAACGCGTCGACGGCATCAAACGCAATCAGCACTGCCGATAGGAATCGGAAGGTCAACGACACCTACCAGCAGTTCTTGGAGCACTACAACACAGCAGCACTTCC
>NZ_KV827288.1:0-6582 GCF_001836065.1 Corynebacterium sp. HMSC035E02 | reverse complement strand
ACATGTTGTGGTGACCCGCTGAACCCGTCGAGTTCTACCTCACCCCGCTACGCACCCCAAAACCGGAAGAGCCGTTTTAGTCTGCGGCCTGTAAGGGGATGGGGGAGTTGTAGAGTTGCCTCAAAATATCATCGGAAACGCATGAAATGGGTTGATGTTGGAGGCCGCGGCCGATAGCTTCGGGGCCATGATTTCACGCACACTGAAGAAAGTAACCACAGCAACTGCGTTCGTCGCCCTCGCAGGCGGCGTCCTGGGCGCCGGTACTGCCGGTGCGCAAGAGCTGTCCTCCGTCGACTCCCCGCAGTCCAGCCAGATCCAGGAGCTGAGCTCCCGCCTCTTTGGCGGTCCGGGCACCCCGGAGGACTCTGAAGCACCGGAAGGCTCCGGGCTGATTGAGAAGTACGAGGACGTCGACGGTCTGCAAGACAAGCTGCCGGCCGATGAGGCCCAGAAGGTTCTCAACGGTACCTTCACCGCAAAGAAGAACCCAGCGATTTCCGTGACCTTCAATTCCGATGGAACCCTCGCCTACAACGATGGCTGCAACTCCGGTGGCGCTAGCTACAAGCTGGATCAGACCGATGCCATTGTGGTGGAGAACCTGAACTCTACGTTGCGCGCCTGCGCCCCTGATGCCATGGCCGACGCCGATGCGCTCAAGGCTATCCTCTCCGCCAAGCCAGTTGTTTTCCCCGTAGAGGGCAACACCTTTGCGTTGGGCAGCCAGGGCCAGGTCATCCAGTTTGAGAAGGCCGAAAACTAAGGCTTGTTAAGCATCCAGTAATTCACGTGGCGGGGCTAGTCCGAGACTGGGCTGGCCCCGCTTGTGCGTGCGCGCCGGCCCTCGAGGAGCCAGCCAACGAAGCGGCAGGAGCAGGCAGACCAGTGCGCGATAAGGAGCACCGGGATGCTGAGCGCGATGACGTCGAGAAGCTCCGAGCCATTCACCAGCGCTACCTGGTGACCACCCATGCTGACCGTTCCCGGTGGGAATGTGCAGGCCCACCACGCGGGCGAGTAATCCACCCAGCGAGCCACGTTGGGGTAGAAGGTGACCATGGCATAAAGCGCGAGGGGGATGGCAATCACCATGGCGGTGAGCCCGTAGTAGACAGAGAAACTACCGGGGTAGAGGATCTGCATGGCGGTAGTGGATTGGCCCACCACGCCCAGCGGCACCCATGCCGTCGCGGAGTTGGCGCCGGTGAGGTTGACTTTGCCGTGCCAAGCAGCCCAATACACGCGGATGAAGATGGGGACCGCAGTGGAGATAGACATGATGAATAAAACGGTGCCCATCACGTGGTAGGCGCGCCCGTAGTCGAGGGCGAGGAAGCCGGCTACGGAGGAGGAAATCATGGGGCCGACCAGCGGCAGGCCCCAGGTAAACCGCGGCTGACCGTCGAAGCGGGTGAGCTGGATGGCCCACGTGATGACGGTGACCGGGCCACCGATCCAGAAGCCCACTAGGCGGAAGGTTCCGATATCCGTCAATCCGGACAGTGCTGCGCCGAGTGCCAGGATGCCGATGAAGTACATGGACCATTCCGCCATGGAGGTCCGCGCGAAGCTGGGCTGGCGGTAGAGCGCGAAGCCGACCGTCAGCACGAGCAGGATGACGCAGGCTAGCGCTGCGAAGATGGCGGAGCCAACCAGCATGTCTTCCTCAACGAGCAGCCGGGAGACGATGGAGGTGCCCATGAGGCTGCCGCCCCACGCGGGGCCGGGCGGTAGCAGTTGGCGGAATCTGTCAGTCACAGATGGCATGGTAGCCACCCCACTGCAGGAAAGCTCGTTTGATCAGCGGGATTAGGACGTGAGATTGCACCTTGTTGTGTACTGCAGTAGGGGAGGGCACACAGAGCGCGTGTGGCGGTTGACTTCACCGCCGTTGGAACCGCGTGTGTTCTCCAGGCTAGAAAACCTCACCAACCCTCATTGCTGGGAACGGTGAGGAGCAATGTCTTAAGTGTAAGCGTAGAGGAACAAAATTGAACGCGCGCGCAACAGTAACTTGCTGATTTTTTGTCAAATATTTGGTTGTCGCTGGTCAATGGAACGGAATTATCTCCCGAGAAATACCCCCGAGTGTATGGGTGTCAGTAAACTCTCTGACCTCAGCCTAGACGGCCCCTCTAGAAACCTACCCCGTAACATCAAATTTGCTACCCCTCGATGAGGGGCCAATTCCAGGCCAAAAGCAATTCGCCCTGCACTTAGGTAAGTATCCCGAGATAATCTCCCTATGGCCCCACAACAGCTCAGCGACCTCCAGCGCACCGTCCTGGAATGGGTGAACTCTGGTTGCCCCGAAGACTCGGCACCCAGCGGCAACTACAAGATTTCCGCCCGCAGTCTCGAAGGCTACGAGCTGGTGAAGATTAAAGGACATGGCGACGCATGGACGGCAACCATCACCGAGCGCGGCAAGCGGGTGCTCACAGGTACGGAGCCACTTCGGCCGAAGAAAAAGAAGAAGACTACTGTTGGCGGGCCGGCCACGGGTAGCGAGCGAGTCGTGACCACACCCAATCGCCCCGCCACCCCGTATCGTCCCCGCGTTACGCCGACCGTTGGGGAAGCACAACAGCTCCTTGCCGCTATCGAGGGCGCGCACCGCGGCTTCTTTCGCGTCAAGTGCAGCAAGGAGGAGTTTGAGCGCGAGTGGGAACCCCGTCTTAAGGCTGCGCAACGCGTGGCGCAAGAAAAGCAGCGCTCACGTCGTCTTGTCTTTAACCTCAAGGAAGAAGGCTGGAACTCGTGGTGGCCGACGCATGTGCAGGCCGGGTTTGTCGACGAGGTGGTTCTTACAGAAAGCTCACGTCTGCTTCTTTCCGGGGAGCGACGAGTGAGCAAGTTGCACCCGATGGTTGCGCTGTTTACTGACAAGGCCAACTTTGATGTCTCCGCGAAAGCTGCGCCGCGTGCAAGGCGGCTACTTCATGTGCTTTTCACCGAGGCCGAACGGATTGGGTGGGAGGTGAATTCGCGAGAAATTGAGTCGAGGAAGTGGAACACGCCGTCACGCACAGGTGTCTATGTCGCTGGCCGGGAGATTACAGTCACCGAGCAGACTGACAAGGTGGAGCGTGAACCAATCAGGAAAGAAAAAGCAGAGCTTAATCGCTATAACTGGGACAAAACGAGGGGCATGGAGCCGGTGTATGACCATGTTCCGAATGGCTTGCTCACCATTGAAATGGGGTGGAATAGGGTCAACGACACGAAGCGTAACCCTCGTCGCCTAGACACGGCACTAGCGACGCGCATGACGCAGACTGCCGTCGAGAGATTCTTTACTCGTTGCGACAGCGACTTCAAACGTGAAGCGGAGGCGTCGTGGCAGCGTCGTAAAGACCACGCCGCCGAGATTTTGAGGGTTCGTGAGGGGCGCGCGTTCGAGCTGGAGACTTTGCGTCGGCAAGCCAGTATCTACCGAGAACATCAGGGGCTACTCGCTTTCGTGAGCGAGCTGGAGGGAACCAGCAATGTCGATGCTGACTACCTCGCGTGGTGCAAGCATATCCTGGAGCGAGAAAACCCCGTGCCGGTGCTAGCCGTCCCGCAGGTGCCGGAACTCGATAGGGAGGTGTTCAAAGAGGAGATTGTTGAGGTCGCGGGGACACTCGATGATTCCGAGCTGGACGTGTGGACGCAGGTCGGGTTCGACGGCGCTGAGACTTCGGGGCCAGCGTAGGTGGATTCGTTTTGAGGAATCGCATTGGCGCTGAACGGGATCGGGTACGATAACTTCCCTGTTAGGCAGGCACACTGCTCACCAGGGAACAGTGGGTGACAGGGCTCGAGTGAGCCCAAAGAGCTAAAGGGATGTGTGACTCCATTGCCGATGTCTCGTCCTTGTCTGGTTAGCGCGAGAGTTCCTTGAGAACGGACTCCTCGATGAACTTTCTTTCGTACTGCTCCCATTTAGCTTCTGGCCGCGGCGCTGCATCCGCGTATCTCGATGTGAGTTCCGGGTCCGTGTGCAACTGGTAAATCGGAGTTTCCTTGAACCTGGTGCGGTCGTCTTCGCGACTTCGTTCCAACCAAAATGCGGTTTCGTCGGGCTGCCCCAGCAGGATTGAGGCTCCTGCTTTTAACGGTGCTACATAGTGGTGATTGGCTGGCAGACTTTCGCGAAAAAGTCGAATATCCGTAAGGTCAGCGTCAGTCAGATTCCCGAGCCGCTTATCAATTTGCCACACGTTTACCTGCGCAATCTCGGAAAATTCGGGTTCGGTGAAGAGCCAGGTGGCAAGTTTTCTGGCTCCTCTGAGCAGTTCCGTGGCGCGTCGTGGCTGTAAGTCCGCGGCCTCGATAAGTTTCAGCACGGTCTCGTTGGCGAAGTTGGTTCTCCTGTCGTTGTCCACATACATCTCATATGCCTCGGTGATGTGCTCAAGTCCAAGGTTGAGTGTGGTTGAGATTTCTTCTGCCGTGAGAACTTCAAATGCAGTAATGCGCGTGTGGACCTCGGGGTCGTCTTTGGCAACCCACCAAAACTGCCCATTGTCGAGGTCTCCAACGCTTTTGATGGTCGCAAAGTCTTCGTTGTTGCGGTGGGAAGCAAGGAAGCGAAGCTGCCATTTTCCAAGTTCGACCATAAGTTTGTGAGGTTGTTCGTCGGGGAGAGAGAACTTGCCACCGTACACGAAGTACTTGACAATGTTCTCCAGCATGTCGAGGTTGGTATCGAAGTCGCGAACATGCAGTAGCGAGGTGTCGACGTTGAGGAGTTCGCACAAGGCGTTGATGTCTTGAAAGATTCGCAGGCTTTGCCTTTGAGGTGTGAAGTCGTAGTCGTTGAGTTTCCACCGGACTTCGTTTTCCCCGATGTCAAACGATTCGTTTTCGATCCAGTAGTTAAGAAATTCAAGATTGGTAAGTGCTTCGTCAAAGTCCTCGACTAGGGAAGAGTTGACCTCTCCGCCTTGGTTCTTAATGTCTAGGGTGATGCGTAAGGAGGGAGTAACAGCGAGTTCCATAAGGTGGTCGTTGATAAGCCGTCGGCGTGCATCCGAAATGACAATTGAGCCTGCGCGAAGTTCATGGCCGAGTTCATGTGAAGCGTATTCTTCCGGCCAATACTGGAAGTGACCGGGCAGTGGCACCCTGTTTCCGTCTCGCAGTTTCAGTTCGATATGAGAGGGGATACCTGTCCCGATACCGACTACTCCCGGCTTGTTGAAGTTAAGGGAATCCACTGTCGAAACGTGGAGGCCTGTTGCTAGGGACAGCATGTCATCCGACAACTTAATGTTGCTGGGTTGGCACTTCGCTCGGGCAAGTTTCGCGATTCTAGTTTGCGCGTCACAGTCTTCGGGGAACGGCAACAGTTTCACTGTTCGGGATTTCTTGTCGCCCATTTCCCTCAGCTCGTGTTCGATGTCAAGTGGGCCTAGAATGAGGTAATAAGCTCGGCGTTCCAAGCCTCGAATATGGACAACGAAGAGTATTACGCCGTCTGAGTTGTGAAAACCAGTCAGGTATTTCTTCTTTAGTTTGAACTTGGCGAGATTCTTGAATTGCTCGGCCTGTTTCAGCTCGTGCCCCTTGCACTGCGACCTAACTGCCCATTGAAAGTGTTCGGTCTTTTTGGTCTTGTCGGGGGCGTAGTATTTGAGTTCGCCGTCAACGATTGCTGTCTTGTCGTTCTTAGACAGCTCAGCCCGCAGGTGCTTGTTCCCACGGAGCAGGTCTTGGATGTAGTTAACGGCTGCTTCTTCAATATCGTCGTTATCCACGAGTACTCCCAAGTAGCGTCTAGTTCAGATCACTAGAGTTTACCAGGCAGTACTCGTAGTCTTTCGTTGTTGGAGATGCGTGAAATCCGAGTGTCTAGGGACTAGCTACACCCGCTCCCATGTACCCAGGAAAATGTTTGTGTGAATACCCTGCAACCGCAACCGCCGCGCGGTGCAGTACGTGCCGACCTTGGTGCGGGTAATTCAGACTAGCTCGCCCGTGTCGGCTGCATGAAGGTGAGAATGACTTGCAGGCAATGGCGGTTTTCCAGAATACAGGTTTGCCGAGGCGGTATCTTATTGGGGACCGAGTATTTGCTCGCCTGCTTCTGCGGTCGACAAGTACCAACGCCCAACGCGCCAGGACAACTGGGGACATATTGGCGACCTCCCAGACAGAAAAGAAGCCCTCGGTATTACTGCCGACGTGGAGGGTATTACCCAGGTTGCGGGCCAAGCCTACTGTCCGTGTATTGCTGCCTATGAGGACCTGTTGTATCCCAAGGCGGACCACGAAAGCAAAGACATGATCGGCGCTGAGCGCGAGGCGAAGCACGCTCGGCGCAAGACCCTTCAACTTCCGATTAAGGCAACACGCACTGACGGCTCACAACGTTTCGAGTGCCCGGCATTGTCTGGCAAGGTGATCTGTCCGCTTCGGGCTGGTAACAAACGCGCTCGCGAAGCAGCGGCCAAGAAAACCGCGTTGGGTCAGCCACCCATGCCACTGCCACAACACGTCCTGGACAAGGTGAATACCTCCGGCAAGATTTGCTCCCAAGCCTCAGTACTGGTGAGTATCCACGATGTTCAGAAGACTGAAATGGTAGCGGTG